>DATMFB010000293.1:0-1818 GCA_035556395.1 Microbacteriaceae bacterium | reverse complement strand
ACGCCCATCGCG
The DNA here is from genome assembly GCA_035556395.1 of Microbacteriaceae bacterium. Taxonomy (GTDB): domain Bacteria; phylum Actinomycetota; class Actinomycetes; order Actinomycetales; family Microbacteriaceae; genus 73-13. Next base: position 1,806 of record DATMFB010000293.1, on the reverse strand, counting down.
ACCTTGGTGCGCAGCACGAGCGGGACGGTGTTGTTGTCGCCGAACATGTGGCGCACCTTGCCGACCTGGTTGAACACCTGGTCCGCGGCGACCCACATGAAGTCGGGGTACATGAACTCGATGACGGGGCGGAAGCGGCCGTCGAGCGCCAGTCCGCCACCGAGGCCGAAGAAGCCGTTCTCGGAGATCGGGGTGCCGATCACGCGGTCGGCGCCGTACTTCTTGAAGAGGCCCTTGGTCGCGCCGTTCGTGCCGCCGTTGAGCCGGTGCACGTCCTCGCCGAGGACGACGATCCGCGGGTCCGCCTCCATCGCGTTGTCCATGGTCTTCGCGACCGCGTCGACGAACTTGATGTCGGTCCAGCCGCCGGTCCAGTCGGCGGGGTCCGCGACCGTGAGGTCCGCAATCTCCGAGAGGTCGCCGCGGATGCCGACGTCGACGAAGGACGTCTCGGGCCACAGCGAGGGGATGATGCGGCGCTTGCCGGCGTTGTCGGGATCGTCCTCGATGAGGGCGGCCGCGGCCGCGTGCGCGGAGGCGAGCGCCTGCTCGCGGACCGACTCGACGCCGGCCTCGTCGATGAGCCCGAGGGCGATCATCTCCCGGGCGACCCGGTCGAGCGGGTCGCGCTCGCGCCACGCGGCCTCCTCCTCCTTCGTGCGGTAGCCGAAGGCCGAGCCCGGGTACGGGCCGTTCTGGTGGAAGAAGCGGTAGACCTCGGCCTCGACGATCGCGGGGCCCTCGCCCGAGCGCATCCGCTCGAACGCCTGCTCGGTCGCGAGGTGGACGGCGAGCGGGTCCATGCCGTCGACGCGCCACGACGGGATCGAGAAGCCCTGGCCGCGGACCGAGAAGCGCAGGTCGGCGCTGACGTCGCCCGCGTAGGTGGAGACGGCGTAGAGGTTGTTCTCGATGAAGAACATGACGGGGAGCTTCCACGCGGAGGCGAGGTTGAAGGACTCCAGGACCGAGCCGATCTGGCTCGAGCCGTCGCCGAAGTAGTTGATCGTGACGTTGTCGGTGCCGGAGTGCTTCTGCGCCCACGCGTTGCCGGTCGCGATGGGGGCGCCGCCGCCGACGATCGCGTTCGTGCCGAGCGCGCCGGCCTCGAGCCACTGGAGGTGCATCGAGCCGCCGCGGCCGCCTGAGAAGCCCTGCGCGAGGCCGAGGATCTCGGCGAGCGTGCGCTGGAGCACCGCCTGGAGCTCGCCGTTGACGAGCGCCTTGGGGTCGAGCACCGGGGAGACGTACTTGATGACCTTGGCGAGGAACTGGTGGTGACCGCGGTGGGAGCCGTTGACGGCGTCCTCGGCGCTCATGCCGATGATCGAGCCGACCGCGCCGCCCTCCTGGCCGATCGAGGAGTGCGCGGGGCCGTGGAGCAGACCCTCGCCGGCGAGCTCGAGGACGACCTCCTCGAAGGCGCGGATGATGTGGAGCTGCCCGAGCATCGTGGCGAGCAGCTCGGGGCTCGCCGCCTTCCAGTCCTCCGGCGTCGTCTCGAGCTGGACCCAGGCGACCCCGGTCTCGAGCGGAGTGATCTTCGGCATCCTTGCCTCCGTAGGTGCGGCATCTCGTCTCCGGTGACCTCGTCACCGATCGCGAACGGCCAGATGTGCTCGCGATCAAACGAGACTAACCGGGGATTGCATCCAAAATCAAGCGGATTGACGGTCGCTCCTGGCGTTCTCCAGGACAATCCGACAGTATGTATCCAATCTGCATCGGTCCGACGAGGAGGTCGACATGGCGATTCCAGGAATGCACGGCACAGATCACTTCGGATTCACGGTACCCGACCTCGAC
>DATMFB010000292.1:0-6098 GCA_035556395.1 Microbacteriaceae bacterium | reverse complement strand
CTCACGCCGCAGATCGCGGCTGGCTGGGGCAGCGACGACGAGCTCTTCGATCTCGTCTTCCCGTACCAGCTGCGCTCCCAGGGCCAAGACATCATCCGCACCTGGCTCTTCACGACCGCGCTGCGCGCGCACCTCGAGCACGGCTCGATCCCCTGGCAGAACGCCGGGATCAGCGGCTTCATCGTCGACCCCGACCGGAAGAAGATGTCGAAGTCGAAGGGCAACGTGGTCACGCCGGCCGGCATGCTCGACGAGCACGGCTCGGACGCGGTGCGCTACTGGGCGGCGTCCTCGAAGCTCGGGACGGATGCCGCGTTCGACCCGCAGAACCCGAAGGTCATGAAGATCGGCCGCCGGCTCGCGATCAAGGTGCTCAACGCGGCGAAGTTCGTCTACTCGTTCCCCGCGCCGTCTATCGCTCCCCTCCCCGAGCCATCCCTCGCTCCGCTCCCTGAGCGAGCCGAAGGCGAGTCGAAGGGCGCCCCCGCTCCCATCACCGCCCCGCTCGACATCGACCTCCTGGCGGAGCTGCGCTCGGTCGTCGCCGCCGCGACGCGGGCGTTCGAGGAGTACGACCACGCTCGCGCACTGGAGGTCACCGAGCAGTTCTTCTGGACGTTCTGCGACGACTACCTGGAGCTCGTCAAGGAGCGCGCCTACTCCGACGAGAACGCCGGTCAGGCCTCTGCGGTCACGGCCCTGCGATCGGCGATCGACGTGCTGCTGCGCCTGCTCGCGCCGTTCATCCCGTTCGCGACCGAGGAGGTGTGGTCCTGGACGCACGACGGCTCCGTCCACACCGCGGCTTGGCCGACGGTCGATGAGCTCCCGTACGAGCCGAGCGGGCTGCTCGCGCTCGCGAGCGCCGCGCTCATCGACATCCGGCGGGCCAAGACCGAGGCGAAGGCCTCGCAGCGCACCCCCGTCGCGACCGCGACCCTCGCCGGTCCCGCGCAGATCGCCGGGGCGCTCGACGACCTCAGGGCGGTGGGCCGCATCGCAGAGCTCGCGCTCATCGAGGCCGACGAGATCGAGGTCCGCGACATCGTCCTCGCGGAGGAGCCGGCGTCATGAGCGCGGCGATCCGGCCGGTCGAGCCGCGCGACGCCGAGGCCTGGCGCGGACTCTTCACCGCCTACGGGGAGTTCTACGGGACGACGTTCACCGACGACGTGCTCGAGCGGGTGTGGACGCAGTTGGTCGGGCACGCCTCCGGGATCGACGCGCTCGTCGCCGAGCGGGACGGCCGCGTCGTCGGGCTCGCGCACTACCGCTCGCACCCCGACACCTTCAGCGGCCACCGCGACTGGTACCTCGACGACCTGTTCGTCGACCCCGAGGTCCGTGGCGGCGGCATCGCGACGGCGCTCATCGAGCGGATCGCCGAGCTCGCCCGCGCGACGGCACCCGGCGGCGTGCTGCGCTGGATCACTGCGCAGGACAACGAGCGCGCCCAGCGCCTCTACGACCGCATCGCGGCGCGGACGAGCTGGATCACCTACGAAGTGAGGCTCTGATGCAGTTGGGGACACGTTGGGACGTCGGCGCGGAGCCGCCCGAGTCGCTCTCCGAGGCGATGCTCCGCGCGATCGCGCGCGTGGAGGCCGAGCTCGAGGCGGACGGGATCGACGCGGCCGGCTGGCGCTGGACGCTCACCTGGCTCGAACGGCGTCCGGTCGCCGAGCTCGACGACGGCACGATCGTGCGCGAGGAGCACGATGGCACCGCCTCGATCCGCCCGCCCGCCGAGTGATTCGCGCGCTCACGAGGCCTGGCGTCACTCAGACGATCGTGACCCCGCCATCCACGACGAGGGTGTGACCGACGACATAGCTCGCTCGGCTTGAGGCGAGCCAGACGATCGCCTCAGCGATTTCCGTGCTCGACGCAGCCCGACCGATCGGGATCCCTGCCGTCAGCATCGCTGTCGTCTCGGGGTCGCGCACAGCGAGCGCCTCGACCATCGGGGTCAATGTCATCCCGGGCGCGACGGCGTTGACGCGGATGCCCTTACGTGCGTAGTCAAGCGCCGCCGACTTCGTCAATCCGACAACTCCGTGCTTCGACGCCGTATAGGCAGGCGACGATGGCGCCGTGACGAGGCTCGCGACCGAGGCGGTATTGACGATTGCACCTCCCCCCGAGCGTTCGAAGTGCTCGAGCTCTGCGGCCATGCACGACCACATGCCGACCAGGTTCACTCGCAGCACGCGCTCGAAGTCCTCGCGCGACACCGGCGCACCGGGGTCTCCCGCTGCCTGGATCCCGGCGTTGTTCACAGCAATATCGAGGCGACCAAACGCGTCGAGCGCGGCGCCGACGAGCGTCGTCCCGGCGGTCACGTCCGCGACATCGCAACGAACGAATACGGCTTCTGCGCCGAACGATGCGAGCTCAGCGACGAGCGCCTGACCAGCCGGTTCGATGAGATCGCCGATGACGACTCGCACGCCTTCCGCAGCGAACAGACGCGCCGTCGCCGCTCCGATGCCTGATGCGCCGCCGGTGATCGCAACCACTTGCTGGTCCGCAAACAGACGCGATCGATCGATGTGCTCCATTGAGTCCCCAGTCCTTAATCGAATGACGTGATGACGGTCCGTGCCACGCCGTCGTTCCCGACGGCGGCGAAGGCATCGTTGACCTCGCTCAGGCTGATGCGGCGGCCGACGAGCAGATCCAGCGGGAAGCGACCCTGTCGCCAGAAGTCGAGATAGAGCGGGATGTCATAGCGGAACGTCGACGACCCCATGTAGACCGTCCTGATGTTCTTCTTCGGCATCAAGAGGTCGGAGAACGGTCGCAGCTCAAACACCCGATCCGGCGGCTGAATACCGATCAGGTGAGTGTGCCCGACGGCTCGCGTGAGTTCCAATGCCTGGAATGCCGTCGCCTTGCCGCCGACGCATTCGAAGGCGTGCAGCACGCCGACGCCGTCCGTGAGCGCCCGCACGGCCTCAACCGGATCGACGGCACGCGCGTCAATGACATCGGTCGCACCGAATGCACGCGCGAGTTCGAGCTTCTCCGGCACGACGTCGATTGCGATGACGCGCCGCGCACCGGCGATCGCCGCCCCAGCGATGACCGACAGGCCGACCCCGCCGCAGCCGATCACCGCGACCGTGTCGCCGACGCGGACTTCCGCGGCATTGATCGCAGCACCGGCGCCGGTGACGACCCCGCAACCCATCACCGCCGCGATGTCGAACGGGATGTCGTCGGCGATGACGACGAGGTTGTTCTCGTGGAGCATGATGGCCGGCGCGAACCCGCCGATATGAGAGAACGCCGTCACAGTGCGGCCGCTCATGCTGGCACGGGGCGCGGCACTCTCCGGTCGCTCAGTCTCTTCCACCCTCGTGCACATGTAGGAACGACCGCGAATGCAGTCGTCGCAGTGCCCGCAGCTTCGGATCTCACACGCGACGACGTGATCGCCGACCTTGACCGAGCGCACATCCGGGCCGATCGCGGTCACGACACCCGCGACCTCGTGACCAGGGATGAGCGGATCAGGGTGCTCGACCACCGTGCACGCCGCAATATCACTGTGGCAAATGCCGCTCGCGCGGACCTCCACGACGACTTCGGCCCCCTGGGGCTCATCGAGATCAACCTCGAGGAACTCGAGGGGTTCTCCCGTCTTCATCAGTACTGCCGCACGCATCAGTTATCTCCTCTTCGACGCCCGATACAGGCTAGTTGCGGTATGCCGCTCGGATGGTGATGGATCCGACCGGCGGCATGCTGAGCAACCAGCATGGCGTGCGACCTGCCGACTCGCCTTCGCGAAGTGCCGTAGCGTGAATCCGTGAGCAGCGCCGGTGGTTCGAGGACCCTCGCCATCGCGGCCCTCGCCGGCACGACGCTCTCCTGGGCCGGTATCTACATCGTCGGGGACGGTGTCGTCGAGACGATCGACCCGATCTCGCTGACCTTCCTGCGCTGGGGTCCCGCGGCGATCCTGCTGCTCATCATCGCGCAGCTCGTCGAGCGGCCTGACTGGCGTGCGGTCTTCCGCCAGTGGCCGAAGCTGCTGCTGCTCGGATGTCTCGGCATGGTCGGATTCTCGATCCTGATGCTCGAGGGGCTTCGCCAGACGAGCCCCGTCAACAGCGCGCTCATCGGCGCATCGGGTCCCGTCCTCATCGCCGTCGCCGCAGCGCTGCTGCTGCGCCAGCGGATCGGCTGGCGGATGATCGTGGGTCTCGCGATCTCGCTCGTCGGCGTCGTGCTCGTCGTGACGCAGGGCTCGTGGGAGACGCTGCTCACGGTAGGGGTGAACCCGGGCGACCTCTGGGTCATCCTCGCGACGATCTGCTGGGCGATCTACACGATCGTCGGCCGAATCCAGGCCGGCATCCCCGTCATCACGTCGGCCGCGGTCCAGGCGCTCCTCGCGACCATCGTGCTCGGCGTCATCGTCTCGTTCACCGGCCTGAAGCTGCCCGAGGACACCGCGACCTGGGTCGGTGTCGGCTACATCGCGTTCATCGGCTCGGCGCTCGCGATGTACTTCTGGACATTCGCGCTGCGCACGCTGCAGCCCGCCGTCGCGGGCATCCTGCTCAACCTCAACCCGTTCTTCACCGTCTGCCTCACGCTCATCATCGGCGGGACCGTCGGCGGGTGGGAGATCTTCGGCGGACTCGTCATCATCGGCGGCGTCCTGCTCGGCACGGTGCCGGGGCGGCGCCCTTCGACTCGCCCTGCGGGCTCGCTCAGGGAGCGGTGATCCGAGCCGGCTCGACGACCGCTCGACCGAGGACCTCACCGCGGGCCAGGCGCTGGAACGCCGTGTCGGCGTCATCCAGCCCGTAGCGCTCGGAGATCAGGTCGCCGACCTTGATCTTGCCCTCGGCCGCGAGCTGCAGCACGATCGGCATGTCGGTCCGCGCCCGCGCACCGTAGGAGCCGAGGATCCGGATCTTGCGACGCACGACGTGCGCGATGTTGAGGCCGGCGGTCACGCCCGCCGGCGCGATGCCGACGAGGACGACCGCTCCCCCGTCGTCGACCATCGCGATCGCGTTCTCCACCGTCTTCGCCGCGCCGAGCGCCTCGAACGCGACATCGACGCCGCGCCCACCGGTGATCTCGCGCACCGCGGCGACCGGGTCGGTCTCGAGCGAGTTGACGATGTGGGTCGCGCCGAGTCGGCGCGCGAGCTCGAGCTTGTCGGGCGCGATGTCGATCGCGATGACCTTCTCCGCGCCGAACGCGCGTGCGACCTGGACGAGGTTCAGGCCGACGCCGCCCACCGCGACGACGGCGACCGTGTCGCCGGTGCGGATCTCCGCGACGTTGCGCACCGCGCCGACCGCCGTGAAGACGCTGCAGCCGAGGATCGCCGCGTCCGCGAGCGGGAGCTCGTCGGGGACGATGAAGACGTCGGTGTCCGGCACGATCGAGTACTCGGCCATGCCGGCCATGGAATACATGGCGACGGGCGTGCCGTCCGGGCGGAACAGTCGGGTCTCCCCGTCGTAGAGCTGGCCCTTGAGACGGTTGAACGCGAAGAACTGCTCGCAGATGTCCTCGAGCCCGCGCACGCAGTGGCGGCACTTGCCGCACGGCATGATGAACGCGCTGACGACCCGATCGCCCACCGCGACGTTCGTCACGCCCTGCCCGATCGCGTCGACGATGCCGGAGACCTCGTGTCCGAGCACGCCGGGCTGCGGGAAGACGACCTCGCCCTTCATGACGTGGAGATCCGTGTGGCACACGCCGCAGGCGACGACCTTGATGCGCACCTCGCCGGCACGCGGCTCGGGGAGCTGCAGCTCCTGCACCGAGAAGTCGAGACCGGTCGTCTCGAGGACGGCTGCGCGCATGGTGGACATATCGAGATCCTCTCCGTCGAGTGCCCGCACGGGGCCGGATTCGACCCTAGTCGACGCGGGCAGGACCGCTCGCCGCTACCGTCCCGGCTCGTCGAGACCGCGGGCGAGTGCCGCCTCGGCGACGGCCGCGCGGGTCGAGCCCTCGGCCGCGGCGCGCTCGTCGAGGCGCGCGACCAGCTCGGCGGGAGCCAGGACGGTGAGCGCGACGAAGCCCGCCTTCGCGTCTTTGAGCACGAGCCCGAGCACCGG
>DATMFB010000291.1:0-4451 GCA_035556395.1 Microbacteriaceae bacterium | reverse complement strand
CCCTCGAGGAGGAGGAACCATGGCGAATGACACCGTGATCGTCGCCGGAGCCGGGCCGGTCGGCGTGATGGCCGCCCTCGCGCTCGCGAAGCAGGGACTCAAGGTCACCGTCGTCGAGGCCGACCCCGAGCCCAACATGTCGCCGCGGGCCGTCGTCTACCTCCACCCGCTGCTCCCGGACCTCGACCGTCTCGGCATCCTCGCCGACATGAAAGAGCGCGGCCACATCGACCGCGAGGGTTTCAACCTCCACGTCGTCGCGCTCGGTGAGGTGCTCTCCGCGCCGTTCGACGTCATCGACGACGACACCCCGACGCCGTACAACCTGCACCTCGGGCAGGGCGAGTTCACGACCCTGGTGTCCGAGCACCTCGCGCGCCTCAGGGTCGACGTGCGCTGGGGGACCCGGGTGAGCGACCTCGCGCAGGATGTCGACGGCGTCACCGTCACCGTCGAGACGCCCACCGGCAGCGAGGAGTTGCGCGCCGCTTGGCTTGTCGGCGCCGACGGCGGCCGCAGCGCCGTCCGCGAGCTCATCGGCGCGAGCCTCGACGGCTTCACCTGGGACGAGCGCTTCGTCGCCACGAACCTCCGCGCCGACCTGCGCAGCCGAGGCTTCCGCAGCTCGAACCTCTACATCCACCCGACCCACGCCTGCGTCATCGCCGACATCGACGGACAAGGCCTCTGGCGTTGTACCTTCCAGGAATCCGACGCGCTCCCCGAGGAGGGCATCGTCGAGCGGATCGGGGAGTTCTACCGGGGCCTCTGGGGCGCCGACTTCGAGTACGAGCTCGTCGACTACCGCCCCTATCGGATGCACCAGCGCCTCGCGTCGAAGCTCCGCGACGGACGCGTCGTCCTCATCGGCGACGCGGCGCACCTAACCAACCCGACCGGCGGCCTGGGCCTGACGACCGGGCTTTACGACGTGCTCGCCCTCGAGGAGGTCCTGCCCGCCGTCGCGAAGGGCGAGGTCGACGAGGCCTACCTCGACCTGTGGGCCGCCGAGCGCTCGCGGGTGTTCAGCGAGATCTCCTCCCCGATCGCCTCGGGGCTCAAGCGGGTCGTCTACGGCGGCATCGACGTCGACGAGCTACGCGAAGCGACGCAGTATCAGCGCACCATGACCGCGACCCGGGAGGGACAGCGCGAGATGCTCCTCAGCCTCGACTCGGTCCGCAGCCCCTCGATCCTGGCGATGCAGCCGTGAGCGGGCAGGACGCATTCCGAGCCGCGCGGCTCGAGCACCTCCGCGAGGTGCTCCAAGCCGACGTGGACGCGCGCAAGTACTGGGGCGCGTCGATCCGGATCGCCCAGCACGGCGAAGAGCTCGCCCACTTCGTCGTCGGCCACGCCGACGAGGCGCAGCAGATCCCGCTGCAGGACGACACCGTCTTCTCGATCTTCTCCGTCACGAAGGCGTTCGTGAACGTGCTCATCCTGCGGGCCATCGAGCTCGGCCGGATCGCGTTGACGACGAAGGTCTCGGACATCATCCCCGAGTTCTCGGGGCCGCCGCGTGAGCGCGCGACGATCTACCACTTCCTCACCCACACCAACGGCCTGCCCGGCGTGTGGGAGACGAAGCCGGGCCTCGCCTTCGACGAGCTCTCCGAGATGGTCGCCTCCGTCGTCGCCCTCGTGCACGGCGCGAGCGAGCCGGGCAGCCGCTGCGACTACTCGCCCATGGCGAACCACATCCTGCTCGGCGAGGTGCTGCGCCGCACCGACCCGCAGGGTCGCTCGATCAACGACATCTTCGAGCAGGACCTGCTCATCCCCCTCGGGATGGACGACACCCGACTCGGCCTTCGCGCCCACATGCGCCCGCGGCACGTCATGCCCGACTTCCGCGGGGTCGTCCCCGTCAAGCACCGCTCGAACCAGAACGACCACCCGGACGGCATCTTCCTGGCAGAACGTCATGAGGCGGTCTGGATGGGCGCCGCGTCGACCGCGCAGGACATGGGCCGCTTCGCGGAGATGCTGCGTCGCGGCGGCGAGCTCGACGGCGCGCGCATCCTCTCGCCCGCGATGGTCCGCCTCGCCCGCCGCAACCACACGGGCGACTTCCCGAACGAGCTGTACAAGGCCGCGGCGCTGCGCAACGGCTACGAGGTCCCGCCCGCGTACCTCGGGCTGGGCTTCAGCGTGCGCGGGACGAAGATCGTCAAGCACCAGTTCGGGACGCTGACGAGCCCGGAGACGTTCGGCAACTACGGGGCCGGGTCGACGGAGTTCTGGATCGACCCGGAGCTCGACGCGACCTTCGTCGGGCTCACGACGGGCCTGCTGCCGCAGGGGCCGAACATCGACCGCTTCCAGCGGCTCTCCGACATCGTCGTGAGCGCGCTGTCGTAGGAATGGGGCGCGCATGAACGTCAGCTACGACTTCTCCGGGAGGACGGCGTTCATCACGGGCGCGGGTTCGGGCATCGGCCGGGCGTCGGCGATCGCGTTCGGTGCCGCCGGTGCCGACGTCGCCGTCTCCGACATCGCCGAGCCCGGCGGTCTCGAGACGGTCGAGCTGATTCGCGCGGCGGGCGGCACCGCGGAGTTCTTCCAGCTCGACGTCGCCGACGCGGCGGCCATCCGACGCACGGTCTCCGCCATCGTCGAGCGGTTCGGCCGGCTCGACATCGCGCACAACAATGCGGGGGTGCTGCCGCCGCCGGCGCGATTCGGCGACATCGCGGAGGCCGACTGGCGCCGCGTGCTCGACGTCAACCTCGACGGCGTCTACCACTGCGTACAGGCCGAGCTCGGGGTGATGGTGCCCGCGGGCCGCGGCGCGATCGTCAACACGGCGAGCGCGGCGGGGCTCTTCGTCGGCTATCAGCAGAGCGCCTACACGGTTTCGAAGCACGCGCTCATCGGGCTCACCCGACAGGCGGCCGTCGACCACGCGAAGGACGGCATCCGGGTGAACGCGATCTGCCCCGGCGCGGTCGACACGCCGTTCGTCCCCGGTCCGCCGCCCCCGAAGGCGATCTTCGACCGCCTCATGCTCGGCGTGCCCGCGAAGCGGATGGCTTCGGCCGACGAGATCGCGGCGGCCGTGCTGTGGCTCGCCTCCGACGCGGCGTCCTACGTGAACGGCGTGGCGCTCCCCGTCGACGCGGGCCTGACGATCCTGTCGGCCGGCTCCGACTTCTCCGACCTCGACCTCTGACGCACGCGGCTCCCTGAGCGAGGCGCAGCCGAGTCGAAGGGGACAACGAAAGGAATCCGATGACCGACATCTCCTACGACTTCACCGGCCGCACCGCGCTCGTGACCGGCTCGGGTTCGGGCATCGGGCGGGCGACGGCCCTCGCGCTCGGCGCCGTCGGGGCCAATGTGGCCGTGGCCGACATCTCCGCGACCGCGGGCGCCGAAACGGTCGAGCTGATTCGCGCGGCGGGCGGCACCGCCGAGTTCTTCCCCGTCGACGTCGCCGACTTCGCCTCGGTCGAAGCGATGGTCGCCGCGGTCGTCGCCCGGTTCGGCGGCCTCGACATCGCGCACAACAACGCGGGCGTCGAGGGCGAGCATGTGCCGCTCGGCGACATCCGCACCGACGACTGGAAGCGCGTCATCGACATCGACCTCAACGCGGTCTACTACTGCATCAAGGCAGAGGTCGCCGTCATGGCCGAGCGCGGCGGCGGGTCGATCATCAACACCTCGAGCGTCTCGGGCCTCATCGCCGGCTACAACCTCGGCGCCTACACGGCCGCGAAGCACGGCGTCATCGGGCTCACGAAGTCGGCGGCGATCGACCACGCGAAGGACGGCATCCGGGTGAACGCGATCTGCCCGGGTCTCATCGACACCCCGTTCATCCACGAGCTGCCGCAGATCGCGCTCGACCGCATCATGCTCGGCACGCCGATGAGCCGCCTCGGGCAGCCCGGCGAGATCGCGAAGGGTGTGCTCTGGCTCGCCTCGAGCGGCTCGAGCTACGTGACGGGCACCGCGCTGTCGATCGACGGCGGCACGGTCGCGCTCTCGGCCGGTACGAACTTCAACGACCTCGACCTGTAGGCCCTTCGACTCGGCCTGCGGCCTCGCTCAGGGACCCGCGGATCGGCCCGCGGCCTCGCTCAGGGACCCGCTTCTTCTGCGGATCCCTGAGCGAGCGAAGCGAGTCGAAGGGTCACATCACCATGCCGCCGTTGACGTGGACGGTCTGGCCGGTCATGAACTGCGCCTCATCGCTGCACAGGTAGACGATGCTCGCCGCCATCTCGCTCGCGGGGATCGCCCGGGGGATCGGCTGGAGCTGGAGCAGCGAGTCGAGCAACTCCTCGTCGGTCGGCAGCATGGCGGTGCGGGTCGCGGCAGGGGCGACGCAGTTGACCCGGATGTTGTCCCGTGCGACGAGCGCGGCGATCGCGCGCGTCATGCCGGCGACACCGGCCTTCGACGCGGGGTAGGCGGCCGGCAGCGGGTACGGTGCGAATGCG
>DATMFB010000290.1:0-2342 GCA_035556395.1 Microbacteriaceae bacterium | reverse complement strand
GCTGACGTTCGTCGCATTCGCTGACGTTCGTTCGTCAGCAGATGCGCGCAACGTCAGCGGATCATGAGCAGGCGGGAGCTAGAACGTGAGGGCCGAGTTCGGGCGCCCGGTGCGGGGGACTCCGGCGGTGTCGAGCCGTCGGGCGAGTTCGCGCCCGTGCCAGGCATCCACCCAGGTCACCCGCAGGAATCGTTCGCAGCCCGCCTGGAGGGCGTCCTCGCGTCGCTTCTGCGCCCAGAGCACCTCCTCGGCGGTGCGCTCGCCGCGCAGCGAGGGGTCGGCGTACTTGGCGCGGCCATCGGCTTCGAGCAGGATGCGTCCGCCGTCCCAGGCGAAGTCGACGCGATAGATGCGCCCGTCACTGCCGATGTGCTCGTGCTGCTGCTCGGGCGGCTGGAAGCCGTAGTCCTGACAGCGCACCATCACGAGCGTCTCGAGCACGGACTCGGAGCCCGCGGTCGATCGGGCGAGTGCGAGCCGTGCACGCCCGATCCCGGTCACGAGGCCGAGCGCGGCGAGTGTCTCCTCGAGCTCGGTCGTCGAGACGCCACGGAACCGCGCGTGCGACATCGCGGCGATGCCGCCGAGCAGCGTGCGCCGTGCGGCGAGGTCGGCGGCGGTGCGGGCGAGCGAGGTGCAGTGGGTGCCGTCGGGTGTCACGACGATCTCGCACTCGGCAAGCGGGCGGCGGAAGCGTTCGACGGGACCTCGGCGCCCTCCATGGACGCTCGTCACCGCGACGGCTCCCGGCCATGCGCCGATGATCGGGATGCCGTGCAACGCCGCCGCAGACTCGTGCGAGAAGACGGGCTCGCTACCGAATGCCGCTAGGCGGGCCGCTCGGACGAGCAGCCGGTGCCGCGCGGCGTCGCCCAGGCCCGCGAGGTCGTTGGTCTCGGCATACGCGCCGCGGCGCAGCCGCTCGAGCGCTCCGGTGCGCACCGCCCGCGCGAGGCCGCCGGTCGACCCGGTCGTCTCACGGACGCCGCGGGTCGTCGTGATCGGAACGTCGTCGTCGCGCATACCGCTGACCCTGCCGGACCTCGCCCACGGCCCGCCCCCGGTCTCCCCGACTTGGGGAGGACTCGCCCGGCTACCGGGTTGTGCGGGAGATCCGGTGACGCTCGCGCGATCTGATGACGTTCCGCCGTCAGTGGATGCGCCGAACGCCAGCCGATGCGGTCGGGTGCGGGCAGGCACGGCGCGGTACAGTAGTCGGCTGGCTCGGGAGGTCCGGGCCGACACGGAGAACGCGATGCCCAGGGAACGCGGTCGCAAGACGATCGCCTCGAACCGCAAGGCCCGCCACGACTATCACATCGAGGAAGTCGTGGAGGCCGGCGTCGTGCTGTCCGGGACCGAGGTCAAGTCGCTGCGCGCCGGCCGCGCGACGCTCACCGACGGGTACGCGTTCGTCGAGAACGGCGAGGCGTGGCTCGACGCCGTGCACATCCCCGAGTGGGGTCAGGGCTCCTGGACCAACCACGCGCCGCGGCGCAAGCGCAAGCTCCTGCTCCACAAGCAGGAGCTGATCAAGCTCGGCGCGAAGGTCAAGGAGGGCGGCTACACGCTCATCCCGCTCAGCATCTACTTCAGCGACGGGCGCGCGAAGGTCGAGCTCGCGCTCGCGAAGGGCAAGAAGGACTACGACAAGCGCCAGACGCTGCGAGAACGCGATGACAAGCGCGAGGCGGAGCGCGCCATGCGCAGCCGGAACCGCCTCGGCGAGTAGCCCCCCTCGGCTGTAGCCGACCGACAACGCATCGGGCGTCCGATTGGGCTTCGGGTAGATTCTGAGCGTGAAGATCGTCGTCCTGATCAAGGAAGTCCCGGACACCTACGAGCCGCGTCGGCTCGACCTCGCGACGGGCCTCCTCGACCGCGCCGCGAGCGACGCCGTCGTCGACGAGATCGACGAGCGCGCGCTCGAGGTGGCGCTGCAGGTGAAGGACCGGGCGAAGGACACCGAGATCGTCGCGATCGCGATGGGCCCGGGCGAGGCGAAGGACGGGCTCAAGAAGGCGCTGCAGATGGGTGCCGACCGCGCCGTGCACATCCTCGACGACGCCCTCGCCGGATCCGACGCGCTCGCGACCGCGCGCGTCCTCGCGGCGGCGGTCGCGCGCGAGCAGCCGGACCTCGTGCTCGGCGGCAACGAGTCGACCGATGGCCGCGGCGGCGTCGTGCCGGCCATGGTCGCCGAGATCCTCGGCCTGCCGCTCGCGGGCTCGCTCGGCAGCGTCGAGATCGGGCAGAACGCGGTCCGCGGCACGCGCACGACCGACGTCGAGATCACGACGGTCACCGCCCCGCTGCCCGCCGTCGTGACCGTCACCGAGAAG
>DATMFB010000289.1:0-1685 GCA_035556395.1 Microbacteriaceae bacterium | reverse complement strand
CAGCTGCGGCGGCTCGCCGCGCTCGAGCGCCAGAAGATCATCGAGGAGCACGACGCGATCGAGGCCCGGATCAAGGACCTCAATGAGATCCTCGCCTCGCCGGTGCGGCAGCGCGGCATCATCTCCGAGGAGCTCACCGAGATCGCCGGGCGCTTCGGGGACGACCGCCGCACGGAGATCCTGCTCGGCTTCGACGGCGACGTCTCGATCGAGGACCTCATCCCCGAGGAGGAGATGGTCGTCACCGTCACCCGCGGTGGCTACGTCAAGCGCACCCGCTCCGACAACTACCGCTCGCAGCACCGCGGGGGCAAGGGCGTGCGCGGTGCGAGCCTGCGCGCCGACGACATCGTGTCGCACTTTTTCGTGACGACGACGCACCACTGGCTGCTCTTCTTCACCAACAAGGGCCGGGTGTACCGCGCGAAGACGTACGAACTGCCCGAGGGCGGCCGCGACGCGAAGGGGCAGCACGTCGCGAACCTGCTCGCGCTGCAGCCGGACGAGGAGATCGCCCAGGTCCTCGACATCCGCGACTACGCGGCAGCGAGGTTCCTCGTGCTCGCGACGGCCGACGGGCTCGTCAAGAAGACGGCGCTCACCGAGTACGACACGAACCGCTCGGGAGGCATCATCGCGATCAACCTCCGCGAGGACGACGAGCTCGTCTCCGCGATGCTCGCCGATGAGGATGACGACATTCTGCTGGTGTCGCGGAAGGGCATGTCGCTGCGCTTCACCGCGGACGACTCGGCGCTGCGCCCCATGGGCCGGGCGACGAGCGGCGTCAAGGGCATGTCGTTCCGCGCGGGCGACCGCCTGCTCTCCGCCGACGTCCTCCCGGCCGACCGTGGGTCGAGTGCCGCCGAAGGCGGCGGGGACCGCGGGTCGAGTGCCGCCGAAGGCGGCGGGGATCGTGGGTCGAGTGCCGCCGAAGGCGGCGTATCGAGACCTGCCGACCCCTTCGTCTTCACCGTCACCGACGGCGGCTTTGCGAAGCGCTCCGCGATCTCCGAGTACCGGCCCCAGGGCCGCGGCGGCCTCGGCATCAAGGTCGCCAAGCTCTCCGACGAGCGCGGGGTGCTGGCGGGCGCGATCATCGTCGCCGAGGACGACGAGGTGCTCGTGGTTCTTGCCAGTGGCAAGGTGGTACGCTCTTCCGTCTCTGAAGTGAGGCCTACTGGCCGCGATTCGATGGGTGTGGTGTTCGCGAGGTTCGACGACGAGGACCGCATCCTGGCGATCGCGAGGAATAGCGAGCGTCACCTCGACGATGGGCAAGACACCGGGAAGGACGAGCCGGAAGCATGAGCGTCGCCGAGAAGCTCCAGAAGAAGTCGGGCCGCAAGGCGTCGGCCAAGCAGGTCCGCCTGAAGCTCGTGTACGTCGACTTCTGGTCGGCGCTCAAACTGTCGTTCTTCGTCGCGCTCGCGCTCGGCATCGTCACCGTCGTCGCGGCCGGCCTGCTGTGGATCGTGCTCAACTCGACGGGCATCTTCATCAGCCTCGACGGGATCCTCGGCGACCTGTTCAACGACCCGACCTTCTCGATCTCGAAGGACTTCTCGTTCGCGACGGTCATGTCGTTCTCCGCCGTCATCGGTCTCGTCAACACCGTCATCTTCACCGTGCTCGGCGCGATCGCGGCGGTGCTGTACAACATGATCGTCAAGATCACCGGCGGC
>DATMFB010000288.1:0-9301 GCA_035556395.1 Microbacteriaceae bacterium | reverse complement strand
GGCGTGTCCGCCCATGCCGAGCGTCGCGTCGATCGCGACCGCCGCGTCGCCTTCGAGGGCGGGCCGCAGCAGCTCGAGGGTGCGCTCGAGCATGACGGGGGTGTGGATGGCGGCGTCGTTCATGGTCGGTCGCGGCGAGGGGTCCGGCTCCCCGGTGCGGATCCCCTTCCGCCCCACCTGGCTCAGGGGAAGGGAGCCAGGGCGGGCGGCCGGAGATCGGCGCCTGGGTGCTAGAAGAGGCCGGGGATCACCTCCTCGGCGGTGTCGACGTACTCGGACTCGACGGCGTCGTAGTAGGCCTCCCAAGCCGCCGTCGACCAGATCTCGGCCCGGTTGCCCGCGCCGATGACGGTGAGGTCGCGTTCGAGCCCTGCGTACTCGCGCAGGATCGGCGGGATGGTGACGCGGTGCTGGGCGTCGGGTCGCTCCTGGTTCGCGCTGGAGAGCAGCATGCGCGTGTAGTCGCGCCCCTGGCGGCTGGACACCGGCGCCTGGCGGAGCTTGTCGTAGAAGGACTCGAACTCGCGCTCGGCGAAGACGTAGAGGCAGCGCTCCTGACCGCGGGCGATGACGACACCGCCGGCGAGCTCCTCGCGGAACTTGGCCGGGAGGATCAGGCGGCCTTTGTCGTCGAGCTTGGGGAGGTACGTGCCGAGCAGCATCGTTACTCCTCCCCCGAAGTCTCCGGCCAGTCCCTAGGTTTCCTCCACTTTACTCCACTTCCCTCCACTTTGTCGCGCATTCCACATGGAATTTCTCGCCGGAATTGAAGAACTCCCCTGATTTCTCAGGGGAGTTCGGGGATGGCTGGTGGTGGAGGGCCTAACCGCCGTCGCGGTCGTCGTTCCGGCGCTCCCACCGGTCCTCGAGCGAGGAGAGGAACGACGTGCGCTGCGGCTTGGATCCCCCGCCCCGCGGGCGATCGGTGCCGAGGCCCTCCGGGGCGTCCGGGACGGTACGGCGCATCGCGACCAGGATGCCGACGACGACGACCGCGAAGCCGATGACGCCGATCCACGGCGCCTTGAACGCGATCGCGGCGATGACCCCGCCGAGTCCGACGACGGCGATGACGATGCCCAGGAAGAGCGACCCGTAGTGGAGGCCGCGGTTGGCACCGGGGGCGACGACGTCGGCCTCGTGCTGGAGCAGGTTGCGCTCCATCTCCTCCAGGAGACGCTGCTCACGCTCCGACAGAGCCATGGCCGTCACCTTCCTCTCACGGTGTCAGGCCGATGATACGCCGGGTGACTGAGAGAGGGCGACCCTTCGTCTCGCTCCGCTCGCTCAGGGCGCCGCCCTAAGCTGATGACGTGGCTGACAGCTCGCGCCTGACCGATCTCGTCCAGGACGCGCTCGACGCCTTCCTCGAGCAGCAGCACGCGCACGCCGAGTCGATCTCGAAGGACCTGCTCCCGCTCATCGACGAGGCGCGCGGTCTCCTCGCCGGCGGGAAGCGGTTCCGCGCGCGCTTCTGCTACTGGGGCTGGCGAGCGGTCGCCGGGATCCCCGACGACCTCGACCCCATGGCGCCGTCGGCCCCCGACGGCGACGTCGACGCGGTCGTCGGCGTCGCGGCGGCCCTCGAGCTGCTGCACGCGGCGGCGCTCGTCCACGACGACATCGTCGATCGCTCCGCCACGCGGCGCGGTCGCGCCTCGGCGCACGAGGCGTTCGCCGAGCTGCACCGCACGAGCTCGTGGACGAGGGACCCCGCGCGCTTCGGCGAGGCGGCCGCGATCCTGCTCGGCGACCTGCTCCTCGGCTGGGCCGACTCCGCGCTGCGGATCGCGACCTCGCTCCTCGCGGATCGCGGGGCCGCGGCCGCCGCGACGGCCGAGTTCGAGCGGATGCGCACCGAGGTCACCCTCGGCCAGTACCTCGACATCCTCGAGGAGCACTCGTGGATCATCCGACCCGACGCGGATGCCGCCCAGCGCGCCCAGCGCGTCGTCGTCCACAAGTCCGCCAAGTACTCGGTCGAGGCGCCGCTCGTCATCGGCGCGCTCCTCGGCGGCGCGACGGCGGCGCAGGTCGCCGCGCTGCGCGGCTTCGGGCTCCCGCTCGGCATCGCGTTCCAGCTCCGCGACGACCTGCTCGGCGTGTACGGCGATCCCGAGGCGACTGGCAAGCCGGCCGGCGACGACCTGCGCGAGGGCAAGCGCACGGTCCTCATCGCGCTCGCCCGCGCCGCGCTGCCCGGCTCCGCGCGATCGCTGCTCGACGAGCTGCTCGGCGACCCGGACCTCGACGAAGCGCAGATCGACCTCATCCGCCGGACGCTGCGCGACTGCGGCGCCGTCGACCAGGTCGAGCGTGCGATCGACTACAACCTCGGCCAGGCGGCCACCGCGATCGCGGACGCGCACATCACCGGTCTCGCCCGCCGCGAGCTCCTCGCGCTCGCCGACGCCGTCTCCCGCCGAAGCTCCTGACCGACTGAGCCGCGCGCGGGTCGAGTAGCCATGCGGCAGCGTACGCGGGTCGAGTAGCGCCGCAGGCGCGTATCGAGACCTCGAGACCTCAGAACGCGAGGGCCTGCGCGACCCGGCGGACCTCGCTCTTGCGTCCGGCGCGCAGCGCGAGGATGGGACTCGTGGCGAGGCTCGGCTCGTCCCCGAGCAGCCAGCTCATCGCCTCGTCCTCGCTGAAGCCCGCGTCGAGCAGCAGCAGCACGGTTCCGCGCAGCTCGCGGAGCGGCTCCTGCTCCCCGAGGAAGAGCTCGGGCACCTTGACGACGCCGTCGATGCGGCTCGCGAGCAGCGACCGCTCCTCGATCAGGCGGTGCACCTGACTCAGCTTGACGTCGAACCGCTCAGCGATATCAGGAACTGTCACCCAGACGACATCGGGCTGCACCACATTCCGAATATCTCACAGGTCGAGGGGCGCTGCGCGACGTTCCTGTCGCTACGACGAATCAAATGTTTCGAACTTGTAAACTGTTTTCACATCAGCAACATTGATTGACTTGCAACCCTCCATATGCCAGCGTTGTCAGGATTATCGTTTTCACCATCCCTCTCAGGCCGGAGAGAAGGACCGCACCATGACCGCAGCAGCGACGGGGAGCCTCCCCCCGCTCACTGCCGCCAACGCGCTGCACGGCCTGCGCCCGAGCGTCTCCGCCGAGCCGAGCACCCGTCGCGAACGGCGTGCGCGCGAGCGGAACCGAGCCGACCGGAATGCGGCCGATCGGACCGCGGTCGATCGCCGTCGGATGGGGCCGACGATCCCGCTCCTGCTCGCCGGCACCCTCGCGTTCTCGACGACCGTCACCGGTGTCGCGGTGCCAGCCGACACTCGGACGAAGAACCCGAAGCCCAAGCCCCCCATCACCGAGCGCGGCACGACGGTGCGCGAGGCGTTCGTCGAGGCGAAGCGCGCGGCCGCGGCCGCAGCGATCGCGATCCGCACGACGATCGCGCCCCCCGCGCTCTACACGGTCGGCGAGCACGAGACCCTGCCGGACATCGCGGCGCGCTACGGCCTCTCGACCGCGTCGCTGCTCGCGCTCAACGGCCTGAGCTGGAGCACCGCGATCCACGCCGGTCAGATCCTCAAGCTCACCGCCTCCGGGCCCATCGCGCCCGCCGCCGCGGAGGTCGACGAGCCGCCCGTCCCGCAGGAGCAGCGCCACACGGTCGCCTCGGGCGAGAGCCTCACCTCGGTCGCGTCCCTCTACGGGGTCGATGCCGAGGCGCTGCTATCGGCGAACGGCTTCAGCCCGAGCTCGATCATCTACCCCGGCCAGGTGGTCACGATCCCGCCGCCGCCCGCTCCCGTCGTCGTCGAGGAGCCGGCCGCCCCGGTACCCCAGTACGCGGAGTACCGCGACTACGAGTCCGTCGGCCTGACCGAGTCCATGGCGCACTACGCGAGCATCATCATCCAGGTGGGCCGCTCGATGGGCGTGCCCGACTACGGCATCGTCATCGCGCTCGCGACGGCCGCGCAGGAGTCGACGCTGCGCAACCTCGACTGGGGCGACCGCGACTCGGTCGGACTCTTCCAGCAGCGCCCGAGCCAGGGCTGGGGCACCGTCGCGCAGCTGACGGACCCCTGGGAGTCGAGCCGGCGGTTCTACGGAGGCCCCGGCGTCCCGACCCGAGGGCTCCTCGACATCGCCGGCTGGCAGTCGATGCCGCTGACCGTCGCGGCGCAGGCGGTGCAGATCTCCGCCTACCCGGACGCGTACGCGAAGTGGGAATCCTCGGCGTGGGCATGGCTCGCGGAGCTCTCCTGATGCTGAGCTCCCTGCGACGTGTCTACAGAGGCCCGCAATGACGGGCATTTACACTTCCGGAGTGAGTGAGAACGCGACTGCGGACCCGATGGTCGGTCGCCTCCTCGACGGCCGCTACCAGATCCGCTCACGGATCGCCCGCGGCGGCATGGCCACGGTGTACCTCGCGACCGACCTGCGGCTCGAGCGACGGGTCGCCGTCAAGGTCATGCACGGGCACCTCGCGGACGACGCCGCGTTCCGCGAGCGCTTCATCCGCGAGGCGCGCAGCGCGGCGCGGCTCGCCCACCCGAACGTCGTCGCGGTCTTCGACCAGGGCGAGGACAGCGACATGGCGTACCTCGTCATGGAGTACCTGCCGGGCATCACGCTGCGCGAGCTCCTGCAGGAGCACCGCGTCCTGACGACCGAGCAGACGCTCGACATCATCGAGGCCGTCCTCGGCGGCCTCGCCGCCGCGCACCGCGCCGGCATCGTGCACCGCGACCTGAAGCCGGAGAACGTCCTGCTCGCGGACGACGGCCGGATCAAGATCGGCGACTTCGGCCTCGCCCGCGCCGTCTCCGCGAACACCGCGACGGGCGCCGCGCTCCTCGGCACGATCGCCTACCTCTCCCCCGAGCTCGTCACGCGCGGCATCGCCGACGCCCGCAGCGACATCTACGCGGTCGGCATCATGATGTACGAGATGCTCACGGGCGAGCAGCCGTACAAGGGCGAGCAGCCGGTGCACATCGCGTATCAGCACGCCAACTCGACCGTCCCCCCGCCCTCCGGCAAGAACCCCCGGGTGCCGGCCGAGCTCGACGAGATCGTGCAGTGGGCGACGGCGCGCGCGCCCGAGGACCGACCGGCCGATGCGCGCGCCCTGCTCGACCAGGTGCTCGACGCGCACGGCTCGCTCGCGACGGCCCTCGCAGGCACCGGATCCGACACCGGCCACACCCAGGTGCTCACCGGGCCCGGGCGACGGCTGCAGACCGGCGAGACGAGCATCCTCATGCCCGCGCAGCCGACCGCGGAGACCACCGTGATCGCCGGCGGCAACGGCGCTCGCCGCGCCCGCGCCGCGACCGGCCCGCAGCTGACCGCGAACACCGCCGCGCTCCACCTCCGCGCCAAGAAGCGCAAGGGGCGCGGCTGGATCGCGCTCGTCCTCGTGCTGCTGCTCGCGGCGGGCGGCGGCACGGCCGGCTGGTGGTTCAGCATCGGGCCAGGCGCCCAGGTGGCGGTCCCGAGCGGCCTCACCGGCATGTCGCCCGAGGCGGCGGAGACCGCGATCGTGACCGCGGGACTCGTGGTCGGTGAGCGCACCGAGGAAGCATCCGTCGAGGTGCTCGCAGGGAACGTCATCCGGACCGACCCCGTGGAGGGCACCTCGGTGCTCAGGGGCTCCGAGGTCGGGCTCGTCATCTCGACCGGTCCGCGGAGCATCGCATTCCCGAACGTCGTCGGTCAGCCCCTCCCCGAGGCGCTCGTCGCACTCGCCGACTTCGCCGTGCAGGACGACCCGGTCCGGCAGTTCACCGCCGACGTGCCGGCGGACATCGTGCTCGCCGTGTACCGGGTCTCGGACGGCGCGGACCTCGCCGGGACGACCGAGCTCTTCGAGCAGACCCCCGTCGCCCTCATCGTCTCGGCTGGACAGCTGCCGGGCGTCGCCGGACTCCCGCTCGATGCGGCGCAGAACGTCATCGAGGCCGCCGGGCTCTTCCTCGGCGCGACCGACGCGCGCGAGTACAGCAACGACATCCCGGAGGGCGCGGTGATCCGCCTCGCGCCGACGACTGATCCCGTCCGCGTCGGCGACACGGTCGGGGTCGTCATCTCGCAGGGTCCCGAGCCCGTCGTCGTGCCGGACGTCATCGGCCAGACGTGGGCCGACGCGAAGCCGCAGCTCGTCGAGCTCGGCTTCGACCTCTCCTACTTCGCGCCTGCGGACGCCAACCCGCAGCTCTTCGTCGTCTCGAGCCTCAACCCGGCCGCCGGATCGAGCGTCGCCAAGGGATCGAAGCTCGCCGTGACGTTCTCCGTGTAGGCACGCGGGTCGAGTAGCGCCGCAGGCGCGTATCGAGGAGACCCGCGGGTCGAGTAGCGCCGCAGGCGCGTATCGAGACCTACAGCCGCCGCAGCTCCTCCGCGACCAGGAACGCGAGCTCGAGCGACTGCATGTGGTTCAGCCGCGGGTCGCAGAGCGACTCGTAGCGGGTCGCGAGCGTCGCCTCGTCGATCTGCTCCGAGCCGCCGAGGCACTCGGTGACGTCATCGCCCGTGAGCTCGACGTGGATGCCGCCGGGGTACGTCCCGACTGCACGGTGCGCCTCGAAGAAGCCCTTGACCTCGTCGACGACGTCGTCGAAGCGTCGCGTCTTGTAGCCGGTCGGCGTCGTGATGCCGTTGCCGTGCATGGGGTCGGTGACCCACACCGGCGTCGAGCCCTCGGCCTTGATCGCCTCGAGCAGCGGCGGGAGCGCCTCGCGGATCTTCGCGGCGCCCATCCGGGTGATGAACGTCAGCCTCCCGGGCTCGCGCTGCGGGTCCAGCTTGTCGACCAGTCGCAGCATCGTGTCGACGTCGGTCGACGGGCCGAGCTTGACGCCGATCGGGTTGCGCAGGCGCGAGAAGAAGTCGATGTGCGCGCCGTCGAGGTCGCGGGTACGCTCGCCGATCCAGAGGAAGTGGGCCGACGTGTCGTACGGCGTGCCCGTCCGGGAGTCGATCCGGGTCAGGGCGCGCTCGTAGTCCATGAGCAGGCCCTCGTGCGCCGACCAGACGTCGGCGCGCTTGAGCTCGTCGGAGTACGCGCCGGCCGCCTCCATGAACTTGATCGCGCGGTCGATCTCGGCGGCGAGCTGCTCGTAGCGCCCCATCATGGGGTTGGCCGCGAAGCCGCGGTTCCAGGAGTGCACCTCGCGGAGATCGGCGAAGCCGCCCTGTGTGAAGGCGCGCATGAGATTGAGCGTCGACGCCGAGGTGTGGTACGCCTCGAGCATGCGTCCCGGGTCGGCCGCACGCGACTCCGGGCTGAAGTCGTAGCCGTTGACGATGTCGCCGCGGTAGGCCGGCAGCGTCACCTCGCCGCGCGTCTCGCTGTCGCTCGATCGCGGCTTCGCGAACTGGCCCGCCATCCGGCCCATCTTCACGACCGGCTTGGACGCCGCGTACGTGAGCACCACGGACATCTGCAGGATGGTCTTGACGCGATTGCGGATCTGGTCGGCCGTGGCGCCCGCGAAGGTCTCGGCGCAGTCGCCGCCCTGGAGCACGAAGGCCTTGCCCGCCGCCGCGCCCGCGAGCCGCTCGCGGAGGTTGTCGACCTCGCCGGCGAAGACGAGCGGCGGCAGCGTCCTCAGCGTCGCGGCGACCTCGGCGACGCGCTCGGAGTCCCCGTAGACCGGCTGCTGCTTGATCGGCAGCTCACGCCAATAGTCGAGGCCGGCGATGACGCTGGGCTCGGCTGCGACGAAGGGCTCGGAGATCTGGGACACGGGGAACGAGTCTACCGGGGACGCTATGCGCTCTTGGCCCTCGCCTTTGCGCTGGAGGCGTACACGTCGACGTACTCCTGGCCCGACAGCCGGGCGATCTCGTAGACGATCTCGTCGGTCACCGCGCGCAGCACGAAGCGATCGGATTCGAGGCCCGCGTACCGGGAGAAGTCGAGGGGCTCGCCGAATACGACCCCGACCCGATGGATCCGCGGCCACCGCGAGCCGAGCGGCATGACCTTCTCGGTGTCGAAGACGATCGCCGGGACGACGACCGCACCCGACTCGAGCACCATGCGCGCGATGCCGGTGCGCCCTCGATAGAGCCGCCCGTCGGGGCTGCGGGTGCCCTCCGGGTAGATGCCGAGCTGATCGCCTGCCGCGAGCACCTCGAGGCCCGTGTTGAGCGAGGCCTCCGACGCCTTGCCGCCCGCACGGTCGATCGGCAGCTGGCCCGCACCGGTGAAGAACACGCGCATGAACCAGCCCCGGATGCCCTTGCCGGTGAAGTACTCCGACTTCGCGAGGAAGGTGACCTTCCGGTCGAGCACGAGCGGCATGAAGATCGAGTCGAGGAACGACACGTGGTTGCCGGCGAGGATGACCGGCCCCTCTTTCGGGACGTGCTCCACACCGCGCACCCAAGGGCGGAAGACCGTCCAGAGGAACGGGCCCACGAGGATGTGCTTCAGGAACCAGTAGAACATCGCGCGGACCAATCTACTGCCCCGGCGCCTGCACGGCCCCGCATAGACTTCATGAAACCTCTACGGTGCCAAAGGAGTTGCTGTGAAGGAATTCTCGACCCCTGCCGTCGTACCCGCCGACCCGGAGGCGAACGCGACCGACCTGCTCGTGGCGCGCGTCGCTGCGACACCCGACGGCCCGCTCTTCGCCGTCCCCGACGGAGCCGGCTGGCGGGACGTCTCGGCGAAGACGTTCTACGACGAGGTCATCGCGCTCGCGAAGGGCTTCGTCGCGGCCGGCATCGAGCCGGGCGAGAAGATCGGACTGATGGCGAAGACGTCCTACCAGTGGACGCTCATCGACTACGCGACCTGGTTCGCCGGCGCCGTGCTCGTGCCGATCTACGACACGAGCGCGCCCGTGCAGATCCAGTGGAACCTGACCGACTCGGGCGCGACCGCGGCGATCTTCCACACCAGCGAGCACTTCGCGCGCTTCGACGAGATCCGCGCCGACGTCCCGGAGGTCACGAAGGTCTGGCAGATCGACGCCGGCAACCTCGACCGGCTCGTCGAGCAGGGCAAGGACGTCCCGGACGAGGAGATCGAGCGGCGCCGCCGCCTCGCGAAGGGCTCCGACATCGCGACCCTCATCTACACGTCGGGGTCGACGGGGAACCCGAAGGGCTGCGTGCTCACGCACTCGAACTTCGTCGAGCTGTCGCGGAACGCCGTCGCGTCGTTCCCCGAGGTGCTCAACCCGGACTCGTCGACGGTGCTGTTCATCACGCTCTCGCACGTCTTCGCGAGGTTCATCTCGGTCCTGGCGATCGTCGCGGGCGCGAAGGTCGGGCATCAGCCCGACACCTCGAAGCTCGTCG
>DATMFB010000287.1:0-1750 GCA_035556395.1 Microbacteriaceae bacterium | reverse complement strand
CTTGTAGCGATCGGGGAACGCAGCGGCGTGGGTGTCGAGGACGTGCTGGCCGACCTTGAGCCCGACCAGGTCGAGCAGGACGAACGGGTCCATCGGGAAGCCGAAGGGCTGCTGCGCCTCGACGACCGTCTCGAACGGCGTGCCCGCCTCGACGGCCTCCATCGCGTCGGAGAAGAGGCGCGTGAGCAGGCGGTTGACGACGAAGCCGGTCCCGTCCTTCGTGATGACCGCCGTTTTCTTGAGCTTCGCCGCGACCGCGACGGCGGTCGCGAGCGCCGCCTCCGAGGTCTTCGGTGCGTCGACGACCTCGACGAGCGGCATGATCGCGACGGGGTTGAAGAAGTGGAATCCGACGAGCCGCTCAGGGTGCCGCAGCTTCGCGCCGATCTCGTCGACCGAGAGCGACGACGTGTTCGTCGCGAGGATCGCGTCCTCGCGGATGTGCTGCTCGACCTCGGCGAAGACCTGCTGCTTCACCGCGGTCTCCTCGAAGACGGCCTCGATGACCCAGTCGGCGTCGGCGAAGTCGGCCTTGTCGGTGGTCCCGGTCACGAGTGCCTTGAGCTTGTTCAGGTCGTCGGAGGAGAGCCGGCCCTTCCCGTGGAGCGACTCGAGCTCGCCGTGGATGTAGGCGATGCCCTTGTCGATGCGTCCCTGGTCGAGGTCGGTGATGACGACGGGGACCTGCAGCCGGCGGACGAAGAGCAGCGCGAACTGCTGGGCCATGAGCCCCGCGCCGATGATGCCGACCTTCGTGACCTTCTGCGCGAGCTCCTTGTCGGGTGCGCCGACCGGCCGCTTGCCGCGGCGCTGCACGAGGTTGAACGCGTAGATCGAGGCGCGGAACTGGTCGCCTGAGATGAGATCGGCGAGCAGCTCGTCCTCGGCGGCGAAGCCCTCGGCCTTCGACCGCTTGGGGGCGGCGGCGAGCAGCTCGAGCGCCGCGTACGGCGACTTCGGGACGGTGCCGATGCGGTCCTGCAGCGTCTTGCGCGCGATCTTGACCGCGATCGGCCACTTGACGGTCTTCTCGATGGTCCCGGGCTGGTTCGGCCGCTCGACCTTGATCCTGCCGTTCAGGACCCCATCGGCCCAGCGCAGCGAGTCCTCGAGATAGCTGACCGGGGGGAAGATCGCGTCGGCGATGCCGAGCTCCTTGACCTGCGCGGGTCGCAGGGTCCGGTTCTGCTTGAGCGGGTTCGAGATGACGACCTCGATCGCGTGCTCGATCCCGATCAGGTTCGGGAGCAGCGTCGCGCCGCCCCAGCCCGGGATGATCCCGAGGAACACCTCGGGGAGCGCCACGGCGGCCGCCGAGGAGTCGATCGTGCGGTAGTCGCAGTTCAGCGCGATCTCGAGTCCGCCGCCGAGCGCGAGGCCGTTGATGAAGGCGAACGACGGCACCCCCGTCTCGGTCAGCTTGGCGTAGACGTAGTGGCCGAGCTGGGCGATCCGCAGCGCGCTCTCCCGATCGGCGAGCAGCTCGATCTTCGACAGGTCGGCGCCCGCGGCGAGGATGTACGGCTTGCCGGTCACGGCGATCGCGTCGATCTCCCCTCGGCTCGCGCGCTCCGTGAGGTCGTCGAGCACGCCGTTCAGCTCGAGCAGGCTCACGGGGCCGAGCGTGTTCGGTCGGGTGTGATCCCTGCCGTTGTCGAGCGTGATGAGCGCGAGCGTCTTGCCACTGGCCAGCGGCACGTCGCGGACGAACGAACGCGAGACGACCTCGTCCTCGCTGCCTGCGACGAGC
>DATMFB010000286.1:0-7463 GCA_035556395.1 Microbacteriaceae bacterium | reverse complement strand
CAGGTGCTCTCCGCCTTCCCGTTCATCCTGCTGCTGCACGGTCCCGGCTGGCTGCCGGCGTTCCTCTCCGCCGCCTCGCTCTCGGTCCTCGGCGGCCTCGCCGTCCTCGTCGTCACCGCGACCGCAGGCACGCCGCCCAATCCCTTCCACCCGCATCGGATGGGGTTCACGCAGACGCTGTCCCATCTGCTCGAGGCGCTGCGCCGTCCCGGCACGCAGATGGGGTTCTGGACGCACTTCACGCTGCAGCCGAGCCTGACGATGTTCCTGCTGCTGTGGGGGTTCCCGTATCTGACCGTCGCCGTCGGGCTCAGCCCGACCGTCGCGACGATGCTGTTCATCGGGACCGTCGTGCTGTCCGCCATCGTCGGCCCGCTGCTCGGCATCCTGTCCGCCCGCTACCCGTTGCGGCGCAGCAACATCACCCTCGGCACGATCGGCGCGATCGTCGTCTGCTGGACCGTCGTGCTCGCGTGGCCGGGGACGCCGCCGCTCTGGCTGCTCATCCTGCTCATCGCCTGCATGACGATCGGCGGGCCAGGCAGCATGATCGGCTTCGACTACGCGCGGACGTACAACCCCGCACGGTCGCAGGGCTCGGCCAACGGCGTCGTCAACGTGGGCGGGTTCCTCGCGTGCTTCGTCATCATGTTCCTCGTCGGCGTGCTGCTCGACGTGCTGCGGGATCGGACGGCGATCGACCCCGTCGCGGCGCTCTACTCCTTGGACTCGTTCCGGATCGCGTTCCTCGCGCAGTTCCCGGTCATCGGGCTCGGCATCGCCATGGTCATCCGGCTGCGGATCCGGCTGCGCCGCACGCTGAAGGAGGAGGAGGGGATCACGGTCGCACCCCTCTGGGTCTCGGTCGCACGGTGGTGGAAACGGCGCGGCGCGTCCGGACCCAGCATCGATTCAGATGTGCGAGAATAGACGACCGGACCCTGTCAGGCCGTTCCGTGTTCGCGTGTGTTGCGCGGCGTGGGACTTGACAAGGGTCTTACTCGTGCCCGCGACACCTGGAGGATGAAGGATGGCGAGGACGACCACGACCACGAAGACCGCTGAGCCCGCGACCGAGGCGAAGCCCGAGACCACCGCGAAGACCGCGAAGGCGACGACCGCGCCCAAGACATCGGCCGCGCGGACGGCACCCGCCAAGACGGCACCGGCCAAGAGCACCACGGCCGCGAAGGCCACCGCGAGCAAGACAGCGGACGCCCCGGTGAAGGCCGCCCCCAAGACGACGCGCGCGGCCAAGGCCGAGCCGGCGAAGGTCGAGCCCGAGGCGACGCCGGCTGCGAAGCCCGTGCGCAAGCCCGCGGCCAAGGCCCCGGCCCGGCGCGGCGCGAAGGCGACCGCTCCCGCGACCGACGAGCCCGAGATCGAGCCCGACGAGGACGACGAGCCCGTCGACGAGGTCGAGGTGGTCGTGCCGGAGGTCGCCGACGACGTGGCCGAGGCGTCACCGGATGCGGCGGACGCGGATGCCGACGACGACGATGACGACTCGCCCTCGACCGGCAAGGACGAGGAGCTGCCGACCGGCGCGATCCGACTGAGCCTCGTCGACGACGAGGACGACGTCCCGCTCCAGTCGACGCAGATCACCGGCGCCACCGCCGACCCGGTCAAGGACTACCTCAAGCAGATTGGCAAGGTCGCGCTGCTCAACGCCGCGGAGGAGGTCGAGCTCGCGATGCGCATCGAAGCCGGTCTCTTCGCGGAGGAGAAGCTGTCGAAGCTCAAGGCCGACGAGCACCGCTCGAAGCTCGGCCGCGAGCTCACGATGGTCGCGAAAGACGGTCAGCGCGCGAAGTCCCACCTCCTCGGAGCGAACCTGCGGCTCGTCGTGAGCCTGGCGAAGCGCTACACGGGCCGGGGGATGCAGTTCCTCGACCTCATCCAGGAGGGCAACCTCGGTCTGATCCGTGCCGTCGAGAAGTTCGACTACACGAAGGGCTTCAAGTTCTCGACCTATGCGACGTGGTGGATCCGCCAGGCGATCACGCGCGCGATGGCCGACCAGGCGCGCACGATCCGCATCCCCGTCCACATGGTCGAGGTCATAAACAAGCTCGCCCGCGTGCAGCGCCAGATGCTCCAGGACCTCGGCCGGGAGCCGACGCCCGAGGAGCTGAGCCGCGAGCTCGACATGACCCCGGAGAAGGTCATCGAGGTGCAGAAGTACGGCCGTGAGCCGATCTCGCTGCACACCCCGCTCGGCGAGGACGGCGACAGCGAGTTCGGCGATCTCATCGAGGACACCGAGGCGGTCGTCCCGGCCGACGCGGTCGGCTTCACGATGCTGCAGAAGCAGCTCGAGCAGCTGCTCGACTCGCTCTCCGAGCGCGAGGCCGGCGTGATCCGGATGCGCTTCGGGCTCGGCGACGGCCAGCCGAAGACCCTCGACCAGATCGGCGACACGTTCGGCGTCACGCGCGAGCGGATCCGCCAGATCGAGTCCAAGACGATGGCGAAGCTCCGCCACCCCTCGAGGTCGCAGGCGCTGCGGGATTACCTCGAGTAGGCCGCGAGTCCCCGAAGCATGCTCCGAGACGTCCTGGCGATCGCGATCGGCAGGCTGACCAGGCGGGCCGTCCTGCTCGTGCGGCCCGGTGGTGGCACCGCGATCCCCGGCCGAGTCGTCGAACGGCTCTCGCCGGGGCTGCTCGCGCGCATCCTGCGTCAGCCCCGGCTCATCGTCGTGACCGGCTCGAACGGCAAGGGCACGACGACGAAGATGCTCGCCGCGATCCTGCAGGCGCACGGCGTGGACCTCTTCACGAACAAGCGCGCCGGGAACATCACGCGGGGCATGCTGAGCGACCTCATCACGGTCGTCGACTGGCGCGGGCGCTTCCGGCACGAGGTCGCGGTCATGGAGATGGACGAGGGCTATGCCGCGCTGACCCTCGAGCAGGCGCCGGCCGAGGTGACCGTGCTCCTCAACGTCATGCTCGACCAGCTGCATCGCTGGGGCTCGCCGGACGTCGCGGCCGGGTACCTGGATCGTGCCGCCCGCGCCACGACCGGCACGCTCGTCGTCAACCGCGAGGACCCGCACCTGCGCGGCATCGTCGCGGGTCTCGCCCACCGGTCCCTGAGCGCCCTTCGACTCGCTGCGCTCGCTCAGGACCCGCGCAGCGAGTCGAAGGGCGCGACCCCTGAGATCCGCACCTTCGGCGTCACCGACGCGGTCCTCGCGACCCTCCCACACGGACTCGGCTCGGCGCCGGCGTTCGGCATCGATGCGCCGCGCCGCACAGATCCGGGCACGACGCAGGTGACGGCGTACGAGGGCGATCGGGCCTCGATCGAGCTGGGAGCCGACGGCCCGCACGCGGGCGCCGTCCTGGCGGTGCGGCTCCCGTCGAAGGGCATCCACCTCGCCGTCGACTCCGCCGCCGCGATCGAGGCCGCCCGGGTCGTCCTCGGCACCGCGTTCGATCCGGCGAAGACCATCGTCGCGCTCGACGAGTCCACCTCGATGTGGGCGCGCGGGGAGCAGACGCGGGTGCGAGGCAAGCTCGTGGAGTTCCATCTCGCGAAGAGCCCGCCGTCCACGCAGGTCAACCTCGACGATCTCGAGCCCGGGCTCGACCAGGTGATGGTCATCGCGGGCAAGGACATCCCGGACCCCGCGCTGCTGTGGCCCGTCGACTGGAGCCGCGTCGAGCGCGTGCGCGTGCTCGGCGGACTCCAGGCTTATGAGATGGCGATGAAGTTCGCGTACGAGGGCATCGAGGTCGACGAGATCGTCGAGGACGTCGAGGACGCCGTCGACGCCTTCTTCGCCCTGCCGGACCCGGAGCACGGGGTCAAGACGGTGTTCTTCTCCGCGGACGGCATGCGTCGCGCACGGCGCCACCTCGGGCTCTACGACGCCGACACCGAGCGGGCGGCGTCATGAGCGCCGTCGCGATCCTCGACGTCTTCCCGGGCCACTTCGACCAGAACGGCGACAGCGGGAACCTGCTCGCCCTGCGCCGCCGCCTCGAATGGTCCGGTTTCGACGTCGCGCTCACCCGCGTCGACCCGGGTGACGCCTGGCCGGCCGAGGCCCCCGACTTCGTCCTCGTCGGCGGGGGATCGATCCCGGCGCAGCGCGACGCGCTCCCGCATCTGCTGGCGGAACGCGATCGGCTGCGCGACTGGGTCGCGACCGGGACCGGGTACCTCGCTGCCGGGGGCGGCTACGCGCTCAGCGCGACCGTGGTGCGGCTGCCGGGGGAGGGCGAGGATCGCGAGGGACTCGGCGTCTTCGCCGGTCGCGCGACCGCGCTCGATGCGCTGGTCTCAGGGCCGATCTCGTTCCGCTCGCCGCGGCACGGCGTGCTGCACGGCTTCGTCAACCTCGCGCAGCGCGTCGTGCTCGACGACCCGGCGCAGTCACTCGGCACGATCGAGGTCGGGCCGTGGCCCGGGGCGGTCGGCGGGCCGGAGGGTGCCGAGGTCGGTCCCGCGTATGGGACGCACGCGCACGGCCCGATCGTGCCGAAGAACCCGGTCTTCGCCGACGCATTCATCCGTGCGGGCCTCGCGCGACGCGGGCTCGTCGACACCTACTGGCACGACGCGCGCCACGAGCGCGTCGACGCGCTCGCCCGCCAGGCGCGGGCATCCCTCGCGAAGCGCCTCGACCAGCCCCAACCGGACTAGTTCAGAAGTCGATGACCTCGCGGAAGCGGGGCATGAGCCCCGTCTTGACACCCGTGAGGCTCGGCTTCATCTGGAAGCCGCCCGTGTTCCAGTTGCCTTCGACGATCGAGACGCCGTCGGGGAGGACCGCGACGTCCCAGCCGACGAAGGGGACCTGCGGGACGAGGCGCGCGGCCTCGTCGAGCGTGCGCAGGATCTCGTCGTAGCGCGGCACCCGGAATCCGACGATGGGCTTGCCGGTGAGCGGGTGCTCGGCATAGGTCCGCGCCAGGATGTCGAACGCCGGATATCTCGCCACGCCCTCCTCGTCGAGGATCGTGTACATCCCGCCGGAGCCGAAGTTGTCGACGTCCGCGTCGTTGCCGAGCTTGAGGGCGGCGGCGAGGACGTGCAGTCGATCACCGTCGAAGAACGTGATGACGCGGAGAGTGTTGACGCTCCGCGGGGCGAGCGCGGCGAGCTCGGGGTGCTGCTCGATGAACTCCTCGATGAGGATGTGCCCGCTCGCGATCAGTGCGTCCCGGAATGCTGCGGGATCGGTCACGTCGGCGGCGTCGCGACGCGAGACGCCATGGCCGTGGACCGAGTCCGGCTGCTTCACCATGACGACCGGGTGGCGCTCGAGGAAGGCCCCGATCTCCTCGGGCGTCGCGGTCCGCGCATCGAGCCACTCGCGCCCGAGGTAGCGATCGAACAGGGCGTTGAACTCGGCCTTGTCCGCGAGCAGATGGCGGTAGTCCGGCTCGTTGTAGCGAGCCGCGATGCGATCGAAGTGCGTGCTCGTCATGAACGTCGCGCGCTCGTCGGGCGTGAGGAGATAGAACTCGTACTCCTCGTAGTCGAGGTAGCCGGCGCCGTACTTGATGGAGCAGCGCACCATGTCGACGAGGATCGAGAGTCGCGACCGTCCAGTGCGCTGCGATATCTCGCCCGCGACGCGGCGCATGTTCGCCGTGTCGAGGCTGCGAAGCCGGGCCAGGTAGTACTTGACGCGCTTCACGCCCAAAGTCTAGGTCTCGGTGCGCCGCGGCTCGCGGCTCCTCGGGTCAGACGGCGGCGTCGGCGAGCAGCCGGGCCGACTCGTCGTGCCACGCGATCGCGGAGCCCGAGAGCTTGTCGCGGAACTTCGCGCCGTGGTGGGCGCAGAAGTAGAGGTCGCCCGAGGCGAGCGTCACGCGGACATAGGCCTGCGCGCCGCAGGAGTCGCATCGGTCGAGCGCGGAGAGCTCGTGGATCGCGGTCTCGTCGGTGATCTGATTCATATCCCGCTCCCTCTGCTCCAACTGCTGCTCCGATGAATATCGATGCCTAGATGTAAACACACGAAGGTTGCGAGTCGGTGCCCGCCACGTCACCGTTTCGCTCACGGCTTAGCCCGCGTGCCGTGCATAAGCTCGTCGGCATGCGCCTCTGCGTCTTCTCCGGCTCCAGCTCCGGGCGCGCGCCCGCCTATGCGGGGGCCGCGCGCGGGCTCGGCAGCGCGCTCGCCCAGGCCGGCATCGGCATCGTCTACGGCGGCGCCTCGGTCGGCCTCATGGGGGTGCTCGCCGATGCCGCGCAGGCCGGCGGCGGCGAGGTGATCGGCGTCATGCCCCAGTCGCTCATGGACAAGGAGATCGGGCACCCGGGCCTGACCGACCTGCGGGTCGTCGGCTCGATGCACGAGCGCAAGGCGCTCATGGCCGACCTCTCCGACGGCTTCATCGCCCTGCCGGGCGGCGCTGGGACCCTCGAGGAGCTCTTCGAGGTCTGGACGTGGGCGCAGCTCGGCCATCACCGGAAGCCCTGCGCGCTCTACAACGTCGCCGGGTACTACGACGGGCTCGCCGCGTTCCTCGACCACATCGTCGTCGAGCAGTTCGTGAAGCCGGTGCATCGGGAGATGCTCATCGTCGAACGCGATCTCGACTCGCTGCTCGCGGCGATCGCGTCCTACGAGGCGCCGATCGTCGACAAGTGGATCGGCCGGGGCACGACCTGAGCCGTTTCCGGCCGTTTCGCTGAGCGTCATGGTCGGGGGTCGCGCCTAGGCTCGGAAGGTGGCGACGGAGTACTCGGCGAGACATCTTTCTGTCCTCGAAGGACTCGAGGCGGTGCGCAAGCGTCCCGGCATGTACATCGGCTCGACTGACTCCCGTGGTCTCATGCACTGCCTATGGGAGATCATCGACAACTCCGTCGACGAGGCGCTGTCGGGCGAGGGCTCGACGATCGAGGTCGCCCTGCACGCGGACGGCTCCGTCGAGGTCCGCGACCGCGGTCGCGGCATCCCGGTCGACGCCGAGCCGAAGACGGGGCTCTCCGGTGTCGAGGTCGTCTTCACGAAGCTGCATGCCGGCGGTAAGTTCGGCAGCGGCTCCTACGCCGCCTCGGGCGGGTTGCACGGGGTCGGCGCGTCGGTCGTCAACGCACTCTCGGAGCGCCTCGACGTCGAGGTCGACCGCGACGGCAAGACCTGGGCGATGTCGTTCCATCGCGGTGAGCCGGGCGTGTTCGCCGACGGGGCCGACGGTCCGCGGCCCGACGCGCCGTTCACGCCGTTCGACGACGCGAGCGAACTGCGCGTGGTCGGCAAGGTCGCGAAGGGCACGACCGGCACGCGCGTGCGCTACTGGGCCGATCCGCAGATCTTCACCAAGGGCGCCGCATTCCAGCCGGCCGAGCTCACCGACCGACTCCGCCAGACCGCGTTCCTCGTCCCCGATCTGCGGCTCGACCTCGTCGACGAGACGAGCGCCGACGGTCCGCACCGAGAGAGCTTCCACTTCGCGGGGGGCATCGGCGAGTTCGCGGAGCACCTGGCG
>DATMFB010000285.1:0-7994 GCA_035556395.1 Microbacteriaceae bacterium | reverse complement strand
CGTCTCGGCGCGCTTGGTGTCGAAGTCGGCGGCCTGCAGGAGCTTGAGGAGGATGTTCTCGACGTCCTCGCCGACATAGCCGGCCTCGGTCAGGGCCGTGGCGTCGGCGACCGCGAACGGGACGTTGAGGCGCTTGGCGAGCGTCTGGGCGAGGTAGGTCTTGCCGCAGCCGGTGGGACCGAGGAGCAGGATGTTGCTTTTGGCGATCTCGACCTCGTCGGCCTTCTGCTCGGCGGTCTGGATCGTGCCGTGCGCCCGCACGCGCTTGTAGTGGTTGTAGACGGCGACGGACAGGGCGCGCTTCGCGTCCTCCTGACCGACGACGTACTCCTCGAGGAACGCGAAGATCTCGCGCGGCTTGGGCAGGTCGAAGTCGGCGACCTCGCCCTCGGCCGATTCCGCGAGACGCTCCGCGATGATCTCGTTGCACAGCTCGACGCACTCGTCGCAGATGTACACACCGGGTCCTGCGATGAGCTGCTGGACCTGCTTCTGGCTCTTCCCGCAGAACGAGCACTTCAGCAGGTCGGCGCTTTCACCGATACGTGCCATGGTCCGCTCCTCCTTACGGGGCCTGTTCCGAGCCTAACCGCTAACCCCGACATCGCCAGGGAAGCACGGGGATAATGGCGGCATGTCCCGAATCCGCTCCGTTTCCGCGCGCGCGGCGATCGTCCTGGCCCTCGGGCTCGCCGCCGGCATCGCGTTCTCGTCGCCGGCTGCAGCGCACTCGGCGATCATCGACTCGACCCCGAAGGCGGGCGAGGAGATCGAGTCGGCGCCGGAGTTCTTCTCGATCACGGCGAACGAGGACCTCGCGGACATCACCGGGGCCGGCGAGGGATTCGCGCTCAAGGTCGTGGAGGTCGCCACCGGCGAGGACGTCGCGACCGGGCAGCTCATCATCGACGGCCCGACGCTCTCCAGCCCCGGCGTCCCGCTCGCTCCCGGCGCCTACGTGATGCAGTACCAGGTCGTCAGCGCCGACGGGCACCCCGTCTCGGGCGAGGTCCCCTTCACCGTCGCGGGCGATGCGGCGACGTCCCCCGCGGAGCCCTCGAACGGCGACCCGGGCGACCCCGCCGCGGAGCCGCCGCTCTGGCCCGTCTGGCTCGCGGTGTCGATCGCGCTCGCACTCGTCGTCGTCGGCCTGATCGTCGCGATCCGGCGTCGCCGCTGACCCAAGGCGGTCTGCGCGGCACCGACGCCACCCGTGAGCATCGACCGCTTGCATCGTTCGAACATATGTTCGATACTCTCGGACATGACGAACGCCGCCGAGGTCGCCCAGCTCCGGGCGCGCATCGAGCACGCCGAGCGCACGGGGCGCATCGGACGCTCGGGACGCATCGCGGCCGACGCGCCCGTGCTCCCCGCGGCACCCGAGCTCGCGCGGCTGCTGCCCGATCGAGGGCTCCGGACCGGCGGCGCCTACGCGCTCGGCCGGTCGGGAGCGCTGCTCACCGCACTGCTCGCCGCGCCGTCCGCGGCCGGCATCTGGTGCGCGGTCGTCGGCATCCCGGAGTTCGGCGTCGAGGCGGCGCGGGACGCCGGCGTCGATCTCGCCCGCATCGCGTTCGTCCCGGACCCCGGCGACCGATGGCTCGCCGTCGTCGGCGCGCTCGCGGAGTCGATCAGTATCGTCGCGGTGCGTCCGAGCGGTCGCGTCGGGGATGCCGAGGCCGCTCGGCTCGCCGCCCGACTGCGGGAGCGCAACGCGGTCCTGCTCGTGCAGGGGGCTTGGCCGCTCGCCGAGGCGAGGCTCGAGATCGAACGCCGGGAATGGACGGGCCTCGGGGCCGGGCACGGGCTCCTCGAGCGGTGCACGGCGGGCGTCCGCGTCACGTCGCGCCGGACCGGGGCGCCGCGCCGGGGACGCATCGTGCTCGCGGGGCGGCCCTCAGTCGCTCTCGGCACTCGCGACGTGCTGCCCGATCTGCAGGATGCGCAGCTCACGGCGGTCGGCTGATGGAACGCTGCCTCGTGCTCTGGCTGCCCGATTGGCCGGTGACCGCGCTCGTCCGCGCGCGCGGTTCGACCGTCCCCGACGACGCGCCGATCGCGGTGCTCGCGGGGAACGCGGTCGTCGCCTGCTCGCAGGCCGCCAGGCGGGCGGGCGTGCGCAGGGGGATGCGCCGGCGCGACGCCCACGCACGGGCGCCCGGCCTGCGCATCGCCGCCGAGGATCCGGGGAGGGATGCCCGCGAGTTCCTGCCGGTCGTGGACCGGGTGGAGCGACTCGCGCCCGGCCTGCAGATCATCCGTCCGGGACTCGCCGCCATCCGCATCAGAGGCCCGGCCCGCTACTACGGCGGCGAGCTCCCCGCCGCGGAGGAGCTCCTCGGCCATCTGCACGCCGAGGGCTTCGCCGAGGCGATGGCGGGGATCGCCGACGGACGCTTCACCGCGGAGCAGGCCGCCAGGAGCGCCGCGCCCGTGCGCATCGTGCCGGTCGGCGAGGCCGCCGCGTTCCTCGGGCCCATCCCCGTCGAGGCGCTCGGCGACGACGATCTCGCGCGACTGCTCGTCCAGCTCGGCGTGCGGACGCTCGGCGAGTTCGCGGCGCTCGGCGCCGACCACGTCCTCGACCGGTTCGGGCCGCCGGGGGCGCACCTCCACGCGCTCGCCTCGGGACGGGACTCGCGTCGGGTCGCCCCGCGGGAGCCGCCGCCGGAGCTCGCCCGCGAGGTCGCGTTCGAGCCGCCGCTCGCGATCGCCGACCAGGTCGCATTCGGCATCCGGGTCGCCGCCGAGGAGTTCGTCGCCGGGCTCGTCGCGCGGCGGCTCGCCTGCACCGAGCTGCGCATCGAGCTCATCGGCCCCGACGGGGGCGGCTCGGAGCGCGTCTGGGCGCACACCTCATCCTTCGATGCGGCAGCGATCGTCGACCGGGTCCGCTGGCAGCTCGACGGCGCGAGCGCCGACGCGCGCTCCGCCGAGGCGCTCGCCGAAGGGGTCGCGACCGTGCGACTCGCACCGGAGGCGGTCGATCCGATCGGCGAGCACGAGCCGGGCCTGTTCGGCGGCGTGACCGATGAGCGGGTCCACCATGCCCTTTCGCGCGTGCAGGCGATCCTCGGCCACCGCGGGGTGC
Source organism: Microbacteriaceae bacterium (assembly GCA_035556395.1). Classification (GTDB taxonomy): domain Bacteria; phylum Actinomycetota; class Actinomycetes; order Actinomycetales; family Microbacteriaceae; genus 73-13. The sequence goes on along the minus strand of DATMFB010000285.1, from coordinate 4,900 downwards.
TCACGGCGAGCGTCGGCGGGGGGCGGCGGCTCGCGGAGCGGACCGTCCTCACGCCGTGGGGCGACCGGCCGCCCGCCCGGGCGGATGCCGGTCGACCGTGGCCGGGGAGTCTCCCGCCGCCTCTTCCACCCCTCGTGCCGCGCGATCCGATCCCCACTGCGGTCGAGGGCGAGGACGGCTCCCCCGTGCGCATGATGGATCGCGATCGGCTCGGAGGCCGCCCCGCGCGGGTGCGGATCGACGGCGCGTTCCGCCGGATCGTCGAATGGGCAGGACCCTGGCCGCTCATCGAGCACGGCTGGGATCCGACGGCGATGCGGCGGGCGCACCGATTCCAGGTCGTCGACGAGACCGGATCCGCCTGGCTGCTGCTCCTCGAGGACGGCGGCTGGTCGATCGAGGGCGGGTACGACTGATGGGCTTCCACAACCCTCCGATGCAGTGGAAGGAGCTCGTCGAGACCCTCGAAGGCCGCGCCCGCGACTCGGGACCCATCGATGCACCCGTGTCCGCCTCCCGCGGGCCCTACATCCCCCCGCCGATCGAGCGCCCCGCCGATGCGGTCCCCTACGCGGAGCTGCACGCGCACTCGTCGTACTCCTTCCTCGACGGATCATCCAGCCCGGAGGAGCTCATCGAGGAGGCGGAGCGGCTCGGCCTCAGCGCGCTCGCGCTGACCGACCACGACGGCTACTACGGGATCGTGCGGTTCGCGGAGGCCGCGGAGACGACGGGCGTCGCGACGGTGTTCGGCGCCGAGCTGAGCCTCCACCCGTCCCTGAGCGAGCGCAGCGAGTCGAAGGGGGACATCCTCAGAACCGGCGTCCCGGACCCCGTCGGCGAGCACCTCCTGCTGCTCGCCCGCGGACCCGAGGGCTACCACCGGCTCTCCGGGACGATCACGGCGGCGCAGCTGCGCGGCGGCGAGAAGGGGCGCCCGATCTACGAGCTCGACGAGCTCGCGGCGCACCGCGACCACCTCATCGCGCTCACGGGATGCCGGAAGGGCGCCGTGCGGACGGCACTCGATCGGGACGGCCCGGACGCGGCCGCCGCCGCGCTCGACCGGCTCGTCGGGCGCTTCGGCCGGGACGGCGTCCTCGTCGAGCTCATCGACCACGGCGACCCACTCGACTCCTGGCGCAACGACACGCTCGCGGCACTCGCCGCCGACCGCGGGCTCGCGACCGTCGCGACGAACAACGTGCACTACGCCCGCCCCGAGCAGGCGCGACTCGCCGCCGCGATCGCCGCCGTCCGAGCCGGACGCTCGCTCGACGAGCTCGACGGCTGGCTGCCCGCGCACGAGTCGGCGCACCTCAGGAGCGGGCGCGAGATGCGCGAGCGGTTCCGCCGCTACCCGGGCGCGGTCGCCCGCACCGTCTCGGTCGCCGCCGAGATCGCGTTCCCCCTCCGCAGGATCAAGCCGGCCCTCCCGCGCCAGGAGGTGCCGGAGGGCCACACGCAGATGTCCTGGCTCCGCGAGCTCGTCTGGGCGGCGGTCCCGGATCGATACCCCCGCCTCGACGCGGCCGGCCGCGCGCGAATCGAGCGCGAACTCGACGTCATCGAGACGAAGGACTTCCCCGGCTACTTCCTCATCGTCCACGACATCGTCTCGGAGGCCAGGCGGCGCGGCATCCTCTGCCAGGGCCGTGGCAGCGCCGCGAGCTCGGCCGTCTGCTACCTCCTCGGCATCACCGCAGTCGACGCGATCGCCTTCGAGCTGCCGTTCGAGCGCTTCCTCTCCTCGATGCGCGACGAGGAGCCCGACATCGACGTCGACTTCGACTCGGATCGGCGCGAGGAGATCATCCAGTACGTGTTCGACAAGTACGGTCGCGAGCGCGCCGCCCAGGTGTGCAACGTCATCCAGTACCGCCCGAAGAACGCGATCCGCGACATGGCGAGGGCGCTCGGCTACTCCCCCGGACAGCAGGACGCCTACGCCAAGCTCGTCGAGCGCTACAGCATGCCCGGCGTCGAGGAGTCGGACATCCCGGCGCAGGTCGTCGAGTACGCCTCCGAGCTGCTGAAGGCCCCGAGGCACCTCGGCATCCACTCCGGCGGGATGGTGCTCACCGAACGGCCGGTGGGCGAGGTCGTGCCGATCGAGCACGCCCGGATGGACCGCCGGACCGTGATCCAGTGGGACAAGGACGACTCGGCCTGGATCGGTCTCGTGAAGTTCGACCTGCTCGGCCTCGGGATGCTCTCCGCGCTGCAGCGCACCTTCGATCTCGTCGAGTCCTCGACGGGCACGCGCTGGAGCCTGGCGACGATCCCGAAGGAGGACCCGGCCGTCTACGACATGCTCTGCCGAGCGGACTCGATCGGGGTCTTCCAGGTCGAGTCGCGCGCGCAGATGGGGCTGCTCCCCCGGCTGCAGCCGAGGCGCTTCTACGATCTCGCGATCCAGATCGCGCTCATCCGGCCCGGTCCGATCCAGGGGGGTGCGGTGCACCCCTTCGTGCGTCGGAAGATGGGGCGGGAGCAGGTCGCCTACCCGCACCCGAAGCTGAAGCCGGTGCTCGAGCGGACCCTCGGCATCCCCGTCTTCCAGGAGCAGCTCATGCAGATGGCGATGGTCATCGGCGACTGCTCGGCGGAGGACGCCGACCTGCTGCGGCGCGCGATGGGCTCCAAGCGCGGGATCGAGCGCATCGAGTCGATCCAGCAGCGTCTCTACGAGGGCATGGCGCGCAACGGCCTCGAGGGCGACGCCGCGGATGCGATCTACCGGCAGATCCTCGCCTTCGCCGACTTCGGCTTCGCGGAGAGCCACTCGCTGTCGTTCGCGCTGCTCGTCTACGCGAGCTCCTGGTTCAAGCTGCACCACCCCGCCGCATTCCTCGCCGGCCTGCTCGACTCGCAGCCGATGGGGTTCTACTCGCCCGCGACGCTCGTCGCCGATGCCCGGCGTCACGGGGTCGAGGTGCGCCGCCCCGACCTCGCCGCCTCGGAGGTCCGGTGCTCACTCGAGTCGAGGGAAGGTGACGCTCCCGCCGTCCGCCTCGGCCTCGCCCAGGTCGCCGGGATCGGCGCCGAGACGGCTGGGCGCATCGTCGCAGAACGCGAGGCGCACGGCCCCTACCGCTCGATGCGCGAGCTGGTCCGCCGCACGGACATCGGCGAACGCCAGCTCGAGGCGCTGTCGAACGCGGGCGCGTTCGACACGTTCGGCATCACCCGCAGGCAGGCGCTCTGGGAGGCCGGTGCCGCGGCGCGCGACCGCGCCGAGTTCCTGCCCGGCACCGCCGTCGCCGTGCAGCCGCCGCTCTTCCCCGACCAGACCGCGTTCGAGCGGCTCGCCGAGGATCTCCGTGCGACGGGGATCAGCATCGACGACCATCCGGTCGCGCACTTCCGGACGGAGCTCGACGCCCGCGGCGTGCTCCCGTCACCGCAGCTGCGCGCCGCCGAGTCGGGGCGGCGGATCGAGGTCGCGGGGCTCGTGACGCACCGTCAGCGACCCGCGACGGCCTCCGGCGTGACGTTCATCAACCTCGAGGACGAGCACGGTCTCGTCAACGTCATCTGCACGGTCGGCGTCTGGGCGCGCTACCGCAGCGTCGTCCGCGGCTCGAACGCGCTCGTCGTGCGCGGGATGCTCGAACGATCCGAGGAGGGCGTCGTCAACGTCCTGGCGGATCGGTTCGAGCCCCTGCGCGTCGGCGTGCGCCACGCATCGCGCGACTTCCGCTGATCCTCGCTCCCCGGCTGAGCGCCACCGCTCCCTGAGCGAGGAGCGCAGCGACGAGTCGAAGGGCGCGTCGCTCAGCGCGCGGCGAGCGCGGGCGCGGCCGAGGTCTTCCGCGAGCTGAGCACCTGGTCGATGAGGCCGTACTCGACCGCCTCGGCCGCCGAGAGCGTCTTGTCGCGCTCGATGTCCTTGGAGATCTCCGCCGCGGTCTTCTTCGAGTGCCGGGCGAGGGTCTCCTCGAGCCATTCGCGCATCGACTTGATCTCCGCCGCCTGGATCTCGATGTCGGAGGCCTGGCCGTGACCGGATCCGCCGTACGAGGGCTGGTGGATGAGGATGCGCGAGTTCGGGAGCGCGAGGCGCTTGCCCTCGGACCCGCCCGCTGCGATGACCGCCGCCGCGGACGCCGCCATGCCGAGCACGACGGTCATGACCTGCGGCCGGATGTACTGCATCGTGTCGTAGATCGCCGTCATCGCGGTGAACGAGCCACCGGGCGAGTTGATGTACATGATGATGTCGCGATCCGGGTCCTGCGACTCGAGGACGAGCAGCTGGGCCATGATGTCGTCGGCCGACGCGTCGTCGACCTGGACGCCGAGGAAGATGATGCGGTCCTCGAAGAGCTTCGCGTAGGGGTCCTGCCGCTTGTAGCCGTAGGCCGTGCGCTCCTCGAAGGTGGGCAGGATGTAGCGCGACTGGGGGGTCTGGACCTGGCCCTGTGCCGCGGTGGGCGGGATGTAGAGGCTGCTCATGATGATGGGTTCTCCTTGTCCCGGGTCAGTTCGCGGTGCCGCCGCCGCCGACGACGTCGGACGCGGAGCTGCGGATGTGGTCGACGAAGCCGTACTCGAGGGCTTCCTCGGCGGTGAACCAGCGGTCGCGGTCGCCGTCGGCGTGGATCTGCTCGACGCTCTTGCCGGTCGCCTCGGCGGTGATCTCGGCGAGGCGCTGCTTCATCGAGGTGATGAGCTTCGCCTGGGTCTGGATATCGCTCGAGGTGCCGCCGAAGCCGCCGTGCGGCTGGTGGAGCAGCACGCGCGCGTTGGGCGTGATGTAGCGCTTGCCCTTGGTGCCGGCGGTCAGCAGGAACTGCCCCATCGAGGCCGCCATGCCGATCCCGACCGTCACGATGTCGTTCGGCACGAAGCTCATCGTGTCGTAGATCGCCATGCCCGCGGTGATGGAACCGCCCGG
>DATMFB010000284.1:0-3270 GCA_035556395.1 Microbacteriaceae bacterium | reverse complement strand
GCGAGGTAGTGCTCGACGTCGATCGCGGCGACGGTGCCGGACGCGGCGGCGGTGACCGCCTGCCGGTAGGTCGGGTCGACGACGTCGCCGGCCGCGAAGACGCCGGGGAGGGAGGTCCGCGACGAGCGCCCCTCGACGGCGATCGTGCCGACCGGCGTGAGGTCGAGCTTGCCGTGGACGAGGTGGGTGCGAGGGTCCGCGCCGATCGCGATGAAGAGGCCCGTGACGGCGAGCTCGGACAGCTCGCCGGTGACCGTGTCGCGCAGCGTGATCGACTCGAGCGACGCGTCGCCGTTGATCGCCGTGACCTCGGCGTTCGTCACGAACTCGATCTTGGGGTCGCGCTGCGCCCGCTCGAGCATGACCTTCGAGGCGCGGAAGTTGTCCGAGCGGTGGATCAGGTAGACCTTGTCGGCGAACTTGGTGAGGAAGGTCGCCTCCTCCATCGCCGAGTCGCCGCCGCCGATGACGGCGATCACCTGCTCGCGGAAGAAGAACCCGTCGCACGTCGCGCACCACGAGACGCCGTGGCCGGACAGCTTGTCCTCACCCGGCAGCCCGAGCTTCCGATACGCCGATCCCGTCGCGAAGATCACGGTCTCCGCCTCGAGCACCGTGCCGTCGCCGAGCGTCACCCGCTTGATCGGGCCATCGAGGTCGAGCGCGGTCACGTCGTCGTAGACGACCTTCGTGCCGAACCGCTCGGCCTGCTCGCGCATCTCCTCCATGAGGTCGGGGCCCATGATCCCCTTGGGGAATCCGGGGAAGTTCTCGACGTCCGTGGTCTTGGTCAGCTCGCCTCCAGGATCGACGGAGGACGCGACGAGGACGGGCTCGAGGTTCGCGCGCGCCGTGTAGATGCCCGCGGTGTACCCGGCCGGGCCGCTGCCGATGATGACGACCTTGTGGACTGACACGGGTTCGGTTGACATGGATTCCTTAGCTACTCGTCGCGCGCGCTTCCATAGCGCCAGAACGCGATGCTCGTCCAGGCTATTCCGCTCGCCGGCTCAGGCGCGCACGGACCGGCCGGACGAACGCCATGAGCTCGGGGTTGCGCGTCGCCGCGAGCATGCCGAGGTAGATGACGAGCATCACGGTGCCGGTGATGAGGATGACGAGCAGCCCGCCGGCCTGCGGTCCGTCGGGGAAGCCGCCGAATGACGTGCCGCCGAGCACGCCGTAGGCGAGCCACCAGCCGATCGCGGTGGCCGGCGCCATCGCGCCGACGAACCAGAGCAGCCGCCCGACGATCTTGCCGATGCCGAGCGCGGGGACCTTGCGGCGGATGAGCACGATGCTCAGAACCGCGTAGACGATGATCGCGCCCGCGAGCGCGAGGGCCGCGGTGACCGCGATCGTGCTGACGTCCGGACGGGCGACCGCGATCGCGACGAGGGCGAGGACGTAGAGCACGACCTGGGTGGTCTGCAGGAAGAACGGCGTCCGGGTGTCGTCGAGCGCGTACCAGGCGCGCAGCAGGATGCCGGAGACGCTCGCGGGGACGAGCCCGACGAGCGTGCAGGCGAGCACCGCGGCGAGCGCGGTCCGCCCGTCGGGCTCGGAGGTGAAGAGCGTCGCGATCCATGGGGCGGTGACGGCCATGGAGGCGGCGAAGAACACCTGGAAGAGCAGCACCGCGGTGACGGCGTTCGTCAGGTCCTTCGCGAGCCCGACCCGGTCGCCAGCCTGCGCGTCGCGGCTCATCCGGGTGAAGTACGGGACGGCGATCGAGATCGTCACGATCGAGTACGGGAGGATGTAGATGGCCTGGGCGAGGGTCATCGCGGCGATCGAGGCGTTGCCGGTCGCGAGCGACAGGACGTTCGACTCGAAGATCCCGGCGGCCTGCGAGACGAGCGTCGCCCCGAAGGTCCAGGCCGCGAGCTTCCCGAACCGGCTGAGCCCGGCGTCGCGCCAATGGAAGTCGGGTCTGATCTTCAAGCCCGCCTTGCGGAACGCGATGATGAGCGCGACGGTCTGGATGACGATGCCGAGCGTCGCGCCGCCCGCGAGCAGGACGACCATGCTCGGCGTCCAGGCGGACGCGGGCTGGCTCGCGACCTCCCCGAAGGCGACGCGGAAGCCGATGAGCACGGCCGCGAGCACGACGTTGTTGACGACGGGCGTCCAGGCGTAGGGCCAGAAGCGTCCCTTCGCGTTGAGCACCTCGGAGAGGATCGCGATGACGGCGTAGAAGAAGACCTGCGGGAGGCACCAGTAGGCGAAGGCGATCGCGAGCTCGAGCTGGCCCGGGGCGAAGCCGCCGTCCGGGCCGGACTGCGCGTAGAGCTGGACGACGAGCGGGGCGGCGACGGTCACGGCGATCGCGACGACGGCGAAGACCGTCACGCCGAGGGTCACGAGCCGGTTGAGGAAGCGCTGCCCGCCGTCGCCGTCGGCGACGGAGCGCACGATCGCGGGGACGATGACGGCGGTCAGGGTGCCGCCGTCGATGATCAGGTAGATGTTGTTCGGCAGGGTGTTCGCGAGGACGAACGCGTCGGCGCCCTGGCCGACGGCGCCGATCGTGTTGTAGAGCAGCAGCGCGTTGATGAAGCCGAGCGCCCGGGACACGATCGTCCCGCTCGCGACGATGAGGCCGGATCGGCCGAGCGAACGCGGTTTCGCCGGCTCGCCCGGTGCGCCGGGCACGCCCGGATCGATCGGCACGCCCGGCTCAGTCATCGAGCGCCTCCGGCTCGGCCGCGTGGGCGGCTCGCGTGCGCCGCACCCGGCGGATCGTGCGGATGATGCCGAAGACGACGATGAGCAGGAGGAGTCCGGCCGCGACGGCGGCGATGGGCGTCTCCCAGCCGGCCTGAACGTTGATCCGGGCGATGGCCGGTGGGCCGATCGCGACCCCGTCGACCGAGGTGAGTCTCGCCGTCACGGCGACGGTGCCGTTCGACACCGCGGTCGCCTCGAACGAGACGGAGGCGCGAGACGCCGGCGCGATCTCGACCGTGACCGGCGTGCGATCGATGTCGAGGCGGCCGTCCGAGGCGCGCGCGGTCACGACGACCGTGACCGCGCGGTCGAGGTCGTTGATGATCGCGATCGGGATGCTCGAGCGGTCGGCGAGGAAGAGCGAGTCGGACTCCTCGATCCGCACGCCGGCGCGCAGCGTCCGGGACGCCTCGACGGCCTCGTCGACGGCGAGCGCCCAGTCGGGATCCGCCGCCCACCCGACGGCCGCGAGCGCGTAGCTGCGGAGCCGGCGTTCGTCGCGGAAGTCGTCGGCGTCGAACATGATCGACGCGAAGGCGG
>DATMFB010000283.1:0-10681 GCA_035556395.1 Microbacteriaceae bacterium | reverse complement strand
GACGATCCGCTGGTCCCAGTCGTCGCCGCCGAGGCGGTTGTCGCCGGAGGTCGAGCGGACCTGGATGGTGGAGAAGTCGTCGTCCTTGCCGATCTCGAGGAGCGAGACGTCGAAGGTGCCGCCGCCGAGGTCGAAGACGAGGATGAGCTCGTCCTCCTTGCCCTTGTCGAGGCCGTAGGCGAGCGCGGCCGCCGTCGGCTCGTTGATGATGCGCAGCACGTTGAGGCCCGCGATCTCGCCGGCCTCCTTGGTCGCCTGACGCTCGGCGTCGTTGAAGTAGGCGGGCACGGTGATGACCGCGTCGGTGACGGGCTCGCCGAGGTACTGCTCGGCGTCGCGCTTGAGCTTCGCGAGGATGCGCGCGGAGATCTCCTGTGCGGTGTAGTTCTTCCCGTCGATGTCGACCTTCCAGTCGGTGCCCATGTGGCGCTTGACGGAGGCGATCGTGCGATCGACGTTGGTCACGGCCTGGCGCTTCGCGGTCTCGCCGACGAGCACCTCGCCGTCCTTGGTGAACGCGACGACGGACGGGGTCGTGCGGAAGCCCTCCGCGTTGGCGATGACGGCGGGCTCGCCGCCCTCGAGGACGCTGACGACCGAGTTGGTGGTGCCGAGGTCGATGCCGACTGCTCGTGCCATGCGATGGTTCTCCTGATCTGTGCTGGGTTGTTTCGAAGTCTGCGCGCCCACTCTGGTCTCGAAACCTGAGTCGCGCCTTGTCAATTCTAGTGCTCGCGGCACGGCTGTCAAGTCAAAGTTGAGTCGGATCGACTCAATGTGATGCGCTACCCCTCGTTCACCTCCCGTGGTTAAGTTGCACCCATGACGGACGCCGACGGCAAGGACGCCGTTCCCACGCTCCCGCCGACCGCGAACACCGGTGCACTCGGCGCAATGGGTCGAGGTGCGACACCCGACCCGGTCCCACGTAAGGCGGTCGTGAGCTGGGCCTTCTGGGACTGGGCGACGCAGCCCTTCAACTCGGTCATCCTGACGTTCGTCTGGGCCTCGCTCTATCTCGTCTCCTGGCACTTCCTGCCGGAGGACGTCGCGAGGTCGGGCGAGACCATCGACCCGGTCACAGGCGCCATCGGTCACATCAGCTGCGACACCGCAGCGAACACGGCCACGGAGTACTGCCGCTCGCTCGCGGAACTCTCCAGCGGCTACGGCTGGGCGACGTTCGCCGCGGGCATCCTGATCCTGCTGCTCGCGCCCGTCCTCGGGCAGCGCGCGGACGCGTCGGGGCTCAAGAAGCGCTGGCTCTTCATCTTCACGATGCTCCTCGCGGTCGCGCAGTTCGCACTCTTCTTCACCCTGGAGGACCCGGCCTACTTCTGGTTCGGCGCGATCATCCTCGCGCTCGGCTCCGTCATCTCGGAGATCGCCGGCGTCAACTACAACGCGATGCTCGCCGAGGTCTCGACCCCGAAGACGATCGGCAAGATCTCCGGCCTCGGGTGGGGGCTCGGCTACCTCGGCGGCATCGTCGCCCTCGGCATCGTCGTCGCGCTCAGCCAGTTCGACCTGCTGCCGGCCGAGGACGGCCTCGGCTACCGCCTGATCGCGGTCGGCGCGGGCGTGTGGACGCTCATCTTCTCGATCCCGATGTGGCTCAACGTGCCGGAGGCGCCCGCCCACGGCGTGCAGGACCGGGTCGGCTTCTTCCAGTCGTACGCGATCCTCGTCAAGGATCTCGGAGCCCTCTTCAGGAACCACCGCCCGACGTTCTGGTTCCTGCTCGCGAGCGCCATCTACCGCGACGGGCTCGCGGGCGTCTTCGCGTTCGGCGGGGTCCTCGCGGCGGTCGCATTCGGCTTCTCGGCGAACGAGGTCATGATCTTCGGCATCGCCGCGAACATCGTGGCGGGTATCTCCACGATCGTCGCCGGCCGCTTCGACGATCGCTTCGGCGGCAAGGCGGTCATCGTCTTCGCACTCGTCGGGCTCGTCGTCATGGCCCTCGCCGTATTCGGCCTTCGCGAGTACGGGACGATGGTGTTCTGGGTCTGCGGGCTCCTGCTATCGGCGTTCGTCGGACCCGCCCAGGCGGCGAGCCGCTCGCTGCTCGCGCGGGTCACGCCGGCGGGCATGCAGGGCGAGATCTTCGGCCTCTACGCGACGACGGGTCGCGTCGCGAGCTTCCTCTCGCCGCTCATGTGGGCGCTCTTCATCGGGATCTCCGGCTCGACGATCTTCGGTGTGCTCGGCATCGCGATCGTGCTCGCGGTCGGCCTCGTCCTGCTGCTGCTCGTCCGCCTCCCGAAGCACGTGCGCCTCACGTAGCCCGGCACGCGTCCCCCGCATCCGCTGACGTTCGGTCCGTCTGCTGACGTCCTGCTGTCAGCGGATGCGTCGAACGTCAGCGGATCCAGACCGTGTCGGCGATCGTTACGGTTCGAGCGGCGTCCGGTGGAAGTTGAGGTGCGACCGGCTCGCCGTCGGACCGCGCTGGCCCTGGTAGCGGTTGCCGTAGGGGCCTGAGCCGTAGGGGCTCTCCACGGGGGAGCTCGTGCGGAAGAAGCAGAGCTGCCCGATCTTCATCCCGGGCCAGAGCTTGACGGGCAGCGTCGCGACGTTCGCGAGCTCGAGGGTCACGTGACCGGAGAAGCCGGGATCGATGAAGCCCGCGGTCGAGTGCGTCATGAGGCCGAGGCGGCCGAGCGATGACTTGCCCTCCAGCCGCGCCGCGATGTCATCCGGCAACGTGACGAGCTCATACGTCGAGCCGAGGACGAACTCCCCCGGGTGGAGGATGAACGGCTCCTCCGGGTCGACCTCGACGAGCCGGGTGAGCTCCGCCTGCTCCTCCGACGGGTCGATGTGCGCGTACTTGTGGTTGTCGAAGAGGCGGAACCATCGGTCGAGCCGCACGTCGACGCTTGAGGGCTGGACCATGCCGAGGTCGAGAGGCTCGAGCCCGATCCGTCCGGAGGTCAGCTCGGCGCGGATGTCGCGGTCGGAGAGGAGCATGCCGCAAGCGTAGGTCGCCGAGCGGCCTCGGGCCTACTCGGCCCGGCCCGGAACGGAGTAGGGCCGCGACGCGGGGCGGGGATCCTGCGTCGCGGCCCGACCTTTGAAGGACCGCCCGGGGGGTGGGCCGGTCCTCAGCCTCTGATCAATCCGCTCGAGTCGCGATCCGCGGCTCTTGCTACGAGTATGCACGAAATTGCGCAAATGTGTACCCCGAATGGGGGACATTTTCACCGCAATGGGGGACACGATTCGGGCTGAACGGGGGACACCCGGGACACCCGCCGACACGAGCCGGTATGGTGGTACGGCACTCCAGAGTGCTCGGGGATGTAGTTCAATGGCAGAACTCCAGCTTCCCAAGCTGGTAGCGCGGGTTCGATTCCCGTCATCCCCTCCGATGAGCATCACCGGACGCGTGAGCGGCCGGGACTGCGCCAGCCCCGGCCGCCTCGCGTTCTCCGATCAGAAGGAGAAGGACTCGCCGAGGTCCTCCAGCTGCTTCTGGACCTCAGGGCACAGATCCTCCATCGCGTAGATCGACACGGAGCCGAGCGTGATGAGGTCGAGGTTGCTGTTGATGAGGTCCAGGTACTTCGTCATGCCGCCGAGGTAGTCGCCGCCGACGATCGTGCGGCCCGCGTCGCAGAGCTTGTTGCCCGCGTCGAGCAGTTCCGCGTCGGACGCCGAGACGCTGCCGGAGCTCTTGACGTTGCTCAGGAACTGCTGCTGCTGCACGTTCGAGCTGCCGCCGCCGGCGCCGCCCGCCCAACCCCAGACGGTGAAGCCGAGGATGAGGACGATCGCGACGATGACCGCGACGACCGCCGCAATGATCCCGATGATCGCGCCCTTCGACAGGCCCTTGCCCGGGGTGCGGGGCGCGGGCTGAGCCGGCTGATACGCCGGGTAGGCCTGCGCCGCCGGAGCCGCGGAGTACGCGGGAGCCGCGGAGTAGGCGGGCGCTGCAGGCTCGGCGGGAGCGGCAGGCGCCGCAGGCTCGGCAGGAGCGGCAGGCGCCGCTGGGGGTGCCGGCGGCGCGATCGGGCGGAACTGATCCGTCCACTGGGTGCCGTCCCAGTAGCGCTCCTGCCCGGCGGTGACGCCGTCCTCGTACCAACCGGCGGGGGTGCCGCCCGTGCTCGTGTCGCTCATCGCGTTCCCTTCGGATTGCCCGCTTGGCCATCACACTGCCGGACGAACGCGAGCAGGGCAAGGTGGCCGACCGCGGCGCTCGCCGCAGTGCCGGAACTAGCGTCCCATGAAACGCCGGACATCCGCATCGGCGATGACGTCGCGACGACGCAGCGGGCGGGACAGGTGGAGGCCGTCGAGCCCCCGGAGGCGGCTCAGGGCGACGTAGGTCTGGCCGGGGGCGAACGCACCCGAGCCGAGATCGATCCGCGCGCGGTCGTACGTCTGCCCCTGCGACTTGTGGATCGTGACCGCCCAGGCGAGCCGGAGCGGGAACTGCGTGAACTCGGCGACGACGTCCTTCTTGAGCTGCTTCGTGATGCCGTCGTACTCGTAGCGGAAACGCTCCCAGGTGGCCGGCGGCACCTCGTGCACGGTCCCCTCGACCTCGACCTCGATGGCCTTGCCGAGGCTGACGACCGTGCCCGTCGTGCCGTTCACCCAGCGGGCGTCGCCCGAGTTGTCGTTGCGCAGGAACATGACACGAGCACCGAGCTTGAGGTCGAGCGACTCGTCCGCGGGGAAGGCGCCGCGACCGAACTCCCCCTCGACCTCCGCGACGCTCGTCTGCGGGTCGCCGGGGAGCGCCGCGAGTCCGCGCGCGTTGATCGCCGTGACGGTCGCGTTCGTCGTCGCGAGCGTGATCGCCTCCTCGCCGTCCGGCACCGGCCGGGCCCCCGCCTCGTTGAGCCGATCGGCCATCTCCTGCGTCACCTCGTCGAAGCGCACCGCGTTGAGGATCCGGGTGAACTCCGGGTCGCGCTGCCGATGGATCTCCTCGAGCACGCGGACCTCGATGGGTGCCTGCTCCCACACGTGCGCGTCGAAGAACCAGGGCGAGCGGTAGCGATCGCGGAAATAGGCCCGCTCATGGGGGTCGCGCGGCGGGACCGGCGCGAGCTGATACGGATCGCCGAAGAGCACGATCTGGACGCCGCCGAACGGCTCCCGCCGACGGTTGCGCGCCTCGCGCAGCGTGCGGTCGATCGCGTCCATCAGGTCCGCGTTGACCATCGAGACCTCGTCGATCACGAGCGTCTCGATGCCGCGCAGCAGGTTCCGCAGCTCCTCGGGGTGCGGGAGCGGCTGATCCGCGATGACCCCGATCGGGAGTCGGAGGAGCGAGTGGATCGTCTGGCCGCCGACGTTGAGGGCGGCGACGCCGGTCGGGGCGGCGATCGCGAGCTGCTTGCTCGTCGTGGCGGCGAGATGCTGGAGCAGCGTCGACTTGCCGGTGCCGGCGCGGCCGGTGACGAAGACGTTCGCCATCGACAGCTCGATCGCGTCGACGATCGCCTGCTGCTCGGGCGTCAGGTCCGGAGCGTCGAGCACCCGGCAAGGCTACCGGCCGGTCAATACCCTCGGGTCGAGGAGGCGGCCCCGCCGCCGTCTCGAAACCTAGACTGGGCGGGTGCGCGGCCTGTGGATCAAGATCGCGATCGCCGGGGGGCTCCTCGTCGTCGCGTTCATCGTCGCGGTCGCCGTGCTCAACCAGACCGTCTACACGCCCGCCGGGTTCGTGCGCGGCTACCTCGACGCGCTCGCGCGCCACGATGTCAAGGCCGCCCTGTCGCTCGCCGGTCCGCTGCCGAGCTCGAGCGCCGAGGGCGACCTGCTCGTGTCCGAGGTCCTCGGCGTGCTCCAGTCGTACTCCGTCAGCGAGACAGGCAGCACGGGCGATGTCCGCACGGTCACGGTCGACTACCGTGCCGACGGGCGCGACGGGCGCACGTCGTTCCGGGTCGAGCAGACCGGCTCCGTCCTCGCCATGTTCCCGACCTGGGGCTTCGCGTCCTCGCCGCTCGCGGAGCTCGAGCTCACCGTGCAGCACGCCCGCGACTTCACCGCGAACGGCGTGCGGTTCGTCGCACCCATCCAGGACGTCGCGAGCACGTACCTCGCGTTCACGCCCGGCGTCATCACGTTCGCGCACCGGTCCGAGTTCCTCACCGCACCGAATCAGACCGTTGTGCTCGGCTCGCCCCGCTCGCAGCGCTCGATCGCGATCGACGCCCAGGCGAACTCCGAGTTCATCCGCATCGTCGAGGAGCAGGTCCACGAGTACCTCGACGCCTGCGTCGCGCAGCAGCGGCTGTTCCCCGTCGGCTGCCCGTTCGGCCAGGTCATCAATGACCGGCTCGACTCGCCACCGGTATGGTCGATCGTCGCCTACCCCGCGGTCACGATCGAGCCGACGACCGTGCCGGGCGAATGGCGCGTCCCGGCCGCGACCGGCACGGTGCGCCTCCAGGTCGACGTGCGGTCGATCGCGGACGGCGACGTCACGCCGTTCGACACGGAGATGGAGTTCGCGATGAGCTTCGCGGCGACGTTCGTCGGCGCCCGCGAGATCGTCGTCACCCCCGAGCTCGGCGGGTAGCGCGTCAGTCGCGGTCCCGCTCGTCGGCGGCGTCCCGGTCCCGCGTCGCCGCGCGCTCGAGCATCGCGTTGTAGGCCGCGAGGTCGGCGTCGCCGTCGCGATCCGCCTTCCGGTCGATCCGCCGCTGCTCGCGCGTGTCGCTGCGCGCCCACTGGATCGCAACGGCGATCGCGAGCGCGAGCGTCGGGATCTCACCGACCGACCACGCGATGCCGCCCGCGCGCTGCTGGTCTTGGAGCGCGCTCACCCCCGTGTCCCAGCCCATCGCCCCGAACCAGTCGGCGAGGAGCACTCCCGTGCTGCTCATGATCGCGAGGCCGAAGAAGGCGTGCACCGCCATCGTCGCGAGCAGGATGATGAGCCGTACGGGGTACGGCGGGCGCGCGGGCCCCGGATCGACGCCGATGAGCGCCTGCGCGAAGAGGTACCCGCTGATCAGGAAGTGGACGATCATCCACTCGTGGCCGAGGTGCGTCGTCGTCGCCCAGCGGAAGAGCGGCGTGTAGTAGAACACCCAGAGGCTCAGGACGAAGATCGCCGCCGCGACGTACGGGTTCGCGACCGTGCGCCCGAACCAGGAGTGCACTCCCGCGAGTGCCCACTCGCGCGCCCCGCGGCTGCCGTCCTTGCGCGGCGCGACGGCGCGCAGCAGCAGTGTGATCGGCGCCCCCGGCACGAGCAGGACGGGCGCGAGCATGCCGATCACCATGTGCATGAGCATGTGCGCGCTGAACAGCATGTCGACGTAGGCGCCGATCCCGCCGTTCGTCGCCCAGAGCAGTACGACGAGCCCTGCGAACCATGAGACCGTCCGGAGCACCGGCCAGCGGTCGCCGCGCCGCGCGAGCCGGATGACGCCGAGGAGATAGAACGCCGCGGCCGCGATGATGAGCGCGAGCCAGATCGGATCGAGTGAGATGCCGAGCATGTACCGCTCGAAGGACGGGTCGGGCGGCAGGGGCGCACCCGTCAGCAGCTCCGCGGGGCTCGTGCCGCCGGGCGTCGGGTCGACGGGCGGCGCGCTCGACGCGAGTGCCGCCGCCATCCCGCTCGCGATGCCCATGAGGGCGAGCTCGCCGACGACGATCCCCCAGAAGGCGCTGCGCTTCGGCAGCCGGCGAATGGCCCAGGCGCGATGCAGGATGCCGATCGCGCCGAGCGTGAGCAGCGCGAGCGCCTTGATGATGACGAGGACGCCGTACGAGGTCCAGAGCCCGTCGAACCCCCCGATGCGAATCCAGGCGCTCACGATGCCGGAGCCCGCGACGACGAGGAAGCTCACGAGCGCGACCGACGAGTAGCGCTCGACGACCGTCCTGTCCCTCGCGAAGAGGATGCCGACGAGTCCGCCGAGCCAGGCCGCGGCGAAGGCCATGTGGAGGAACAGCCCGCCCCAGGCGATGTCGTGGTCGGCCGTCCCGCCCTGGTGGCCCAGCTGCGAGACCGCGACGAGCGCCGCGGCCGAGAGCGCGACGGCGCCGGCGAGGAGCCATGGTCCGCTGGAGAACGCGATGATGATCGTCACGAGGGCCGTGAGTCCGACGGCCCAGAGTCGCGCCTGGCCGGACTCCGTGCTCGTGAGGTACTGCCAGAGCCCCGCGCTGAACGTCTCGTCGAGCCGCAGCGGCTTGCCGATCGCCTCGGCGAAGGCGAGCAGCGTCGACAGCAGCTCGGCGAGGGTCCAGGCCGCGGCGGCGATGCCCGCGACCCGCAGGAGCCGCTCGGTCGCGGCCGTGCCGCTCGGCACCGCGAAGAGCACGAGGATGAGCGGGCCGATCGTCACCGACGCCGCGACGTTGGTGACGAGCGTGGTGATCGGGATGCCGTAGCGGACGAACGGACCCGGATCGAGCAGGAGCGGCGTCTGCGCGGCACCCGTGATCGCGAGCCCGACGAGCACCGCGGCGACCCCTGCGATGGCGAGGGCGACGGCGGCGAGCGGTGCGATGGCGCGCGCGGGCACGGTCTCTAGCGTACGGAACGCCAGAGGCGCCGGACCCTCGGGTCCGACGCCTCCGACGTGTGCTGGTCGAGAACTACTTGACCGCGGCCTTGAGCTTGCTGCCGGCCGAGACCTTGACGCTGTTCGACGCGGGGATCTGGATCGTCGCGCCCGTCGCGGGGTTGCGACCCGTGCGTGCCGCGCGAGCGGTCCGCTCGAACGAGACCCAGCCCGGGATAGCGACCTTGGTGCCGCTCGCGACGGACTTCGACACGACGCCGAAGAACGCGTCGAGCACACCGGCGACCGCGGTCTGCGTGAGACCGGTCTCGCCGGCGATTGCGGCGACGAGGTCGCCCTTGTTCAGGCTGTCCGCCATGATGTCCTCCTCGGACTTCGAACTGTGGAACGGGGCGATTCAGGGAGGCCCCCGAATCGCACGCGACGTTACCAGCGGGCGGGCGTTTCGCCCCGTATTTGCAGGGCTGTCGTCGATTTCGGTTCAAGTTGGGGTTGAAGGCCGGAACCCGCCTCAATCGCTCACGATCGAGCGGATGAAGGTCTCGAGTGTCGGAAGGTCGACCGTCAGCACTCGCCAGGTCTGCTCGTGATCGACCTCGGAGTAGTGATGGTCGTAGAAGTTCGCGGTGTCCTTGACGAGCTGCCAGCCGCTGGGGTCCCCGAGGAACTCGTGCCGGAGTTTGAACGCATCGAGCTTCCGCCGCGAGACGCCCTCGCCGATGTGCATGATGATCGCATCCGCTGCCCGTCGCAGCAGGCGGTCCTCGTCGAATGCCGCCCTCCCGCGGCTCACGACCTCGGTCGCCTCCTCACAGAGCCCGAGAATGCGGTCGAGTTCGTCGATCGCGTCCTGGCCGAACTCGCGCAGCGCATCGATCCTGGTCACACCGGCACCGCCTCGCGCAGCACGCGATCCCGGAACCGTCCCCTGAGGCCTCCGCTCGAGACGATGTCAACGGGCACGCCGAGCAGCTGCTCCGCGTCGCGTTTCAGCGCGGCGAGACCGAACCCGGTGATCGTGTCACCGAGATCGACGAGAATGTCGATGTCGCTGCCGGGCACGTCACTGCCGCGAGCCACCGACCCGAAGACCCGCGGATTTCGCACCCCGCGCTCCAGCATCAGCGCGCGCAAGCCGTCGCGATTCCGTTCGAGCAGCACTCGCGGCGACGGCCGGAGGCAGCTCTCGATCCGATCCGCCATCGTCGCCGACATCGGCCGCTTCCCCGCCTCGTAGGCGGACAGGTTCGACGGCGCGATGCCGACGAGTGCCGCGAGCTCGCGCTGCGTCAGCCCGGCCTCGAGCCGCGCGGTGCGGATCTGGGCAGGAGTTATCACCTGATAATTCTACGCTGCCGGGCCTCGTGAGCACAGGAGTATGCGGAAGGGGCCGGGACCCGCAGGTCCCGACCCCTTCTCGAATCCGACTAGCGGATCGCGTTCTACCAGCTCGACTTGGTGATGCCGGGCAGCTCGCCACGGTGCGCCATGTCGCGGAAGCGCACACGGCTGATGCCGAACTTCGAGAGCACACCGCGCGGGCGGCCGTCGATCGAGTCGCGTGAGCGGACTCGGACCGGCGACGCGTTGCGCGGCAGCTTCTGCAGACCGACGCGGGCCGCCTCGCGGGCGTCATCGGTCGCGTTCGGGTCGATGAGCGTCTTCTTGAGCTCGGCGCGCTGCGCCGCATAGCGCGCGACGACGACCTTGCGCTGCTCGTTGCGCGCGATCTTGGACTTCTTCGCCATGAGTCAGCGCTCCTCTCGGAATTCGACGTGCTTGCGGATCACCGGGTCGTACTTCTTGAGCACGAGACGGTCGGGGTTGTTGCGGCGGTTCTTCTTGGTCACGTACGTGTAGCCCGTGCCCGCCGTGGAGCGCATCTTGATGATCGGACGGATGTCCTGGCCCTTTTTCGCCATGTCAGATCTTCTCCCCGCGCTTGAGGAGGTCAGCGACGACCGAGTCGATGCCGCGAGCGTCGATGACCTTGATGCCCTTCGCCGAGAGCGTCAGCGTGACGTTCCGCCTGAGCGAAGGGACGTAGTACGTCTTCTTCTGGATGTTGGGGTCGAACCGGCGCTTGGTGCGGCGGTGCGAGTGCGAGATGCTGTGCCCGAAGCCGGGGGTGGCTCCGGTCACCTGGCATACGGCTGCCATGGTTTCCTTCT
>DATMFB010000282.1:0-2888 GCA_035556395.1 Microbacteriaceae bacterium | reverse complement strand
GGGCCCGAGGTCGAAGTAGCCGGCCGTCGAGGCGAAAGTGACCCGGTCCCCTCCTCGCAGCACCTCGTCGCTCGTGACGATCGCGGTCGCCGTCCCGTAGTCGAGGTTGACCAGCTGGAAGTGCGGGTCGATGTCGACTGTGTCGAAGTCGGTCGCCGCCGCCGGGCTCGCCAGAACGACACTTCCCAGCAGGCTGAGTGCGCCGACGACGATGGCGGATCTCCACCCGCCGCGACGGCCCGGGCGAACACTGGACGAGGACGACGAGGTGATCACGGAACGAAACTAGAGACGGCGCCCCTCACTCGGACCTTGGCTTCGCCATTCCCGGACGTTCCCGGACGGCGTCCGCCCGGCCACTGCGGACGCTGAGCCGCGAGGACGCCGGGGCCAGCGCGGCTCAGAACGGTGTCGCCGTCGAGCCGGCGAGTGCCGGCTCGACCGACGCGGACTCGGCGGCCGCCTCCGAATCGGGCGCCTCGTCCGTGGCCGATTCGCCACTCGAGGCCGTGCGAATCACCTTCCGGTACTCGGTGCGCCCCCAGGCGAGGTCGTGACCGATCGCGTCCGCCTCGATCTCGACGGTCATGCCGGTGCGCTCCCCGTTCGTCCAGTCGCGCATCCGGAGCCGGCCACGCACGATGACGCGATCGCCCTTCTTCAGCGACGCGCCGGCGTTCTCCGAGAGCGCCCGGAATGCGATCACGGAATACCAATTCGTGTCGCCGTCGACCCATTTCGACTGGGCGCGGTCGTAGCGCCGCTGCTGGGAGGCGAGGCGGAACGAGGTGATGTTGAGCCCGCCCTCCTCCTTCTCCTTGTAGACGTTCCTCGGATCGGTCGCGATGACTCCGTTGACGGCGATGATGTCCGACATCCCTGCTCTCCCTTCGAGACGGTCCGAGCCGATGACGTCGGCCCGGCACCGGATCCCCGAGGGGCGCTCGTGCCGGGAATGCCTCCCGGGGTCCGGTCCGGAGAGTCTGGACGGGATGGGGAAGGCGTGCCGCGCGAAGCGCGCCGAATGTGGAGAACTACGCCTTGATGTACTCGGTGAAGGACTTGCGGACCTTGTTCACCTTGGGAACCGCGACCGCGAGGCAGTAGCCCTGGGTCGGGTTCTTCGCGAAGAAGTCCTGGTGGTAGTCCTCGGCCGGATACCAGTCGCCCAGCGGCTCGATCGAGGTGACGACACCGCCGTCCCAGAGCTCGCCCGCCCGTTCGCGCGCGGCCTCGAAGAGCTCGCGCTGCGCGTCGTCGACGGGGAACATCGCCGAGCGGTACTGGGTGCCGACGTCGTTGCCCTGTCGATTGAGCTGCCGCGGGTCGTGCATCGTGAAGAACATGTCGAGGATCACCTGGTCCGGGACCTTCTCGGGATCGAAGGTCACCGCGACAGCCTCGGCGTGACCCGTCGTGCCGGTGCAGACGAGCTCGTACGACGGGTTCGCGGGGATCCCGCCGGTGTATCCGGACTCGACCTCGACGACGCCGTCGACGATCCGATACGCGGCATCGAGACACCAGAAGCAACCGCCGGCGAGATGGAAGGTGTGCAGCATGTTTGCTAGAACGCGCTCGCCCTCGCCGGCATTCCACCGCGCGTAGAATCTCCGCGTGCCAGCGCCCCGCCCCGCGAACTCCCGATAGTGGGCTTCGTCTACGGACTGCTCGGCGCGATCCTCTTCGGCGCGAACGGCAGCCTCACGAAAGCGGTCATGGCCGCGGGCCTGACGCCGTTCCAGGTCACCCAGTTCCGCACGCTCGCGACCGCGATCCTCGCCGGTCTGGTGCTGCTCGTCTTCAATCGTCGCGCGTTCCGCATCTCGTCGAAGCAGTTCTGGCGCATGGCGCTGCTCGGCGTCGTCGGCATCTGCCTGCTGCAGCTCACCTACGCGATGGCGATCGAGCTGCTGCCGGTCGGGATCGCGCTCATGCTCGAGTACCTCGCGGTGCTCGCCGTCGCGGTCATCGCCCGCGTCTTCTTCAAGGAGCAGGTCAGGCGTCGCGTCTGGATCGCGATCGTGCTCGTGCTCGGCGGCATCGCGGTCGTCTCCCAGGTGTGGACCGGATCGCTCGACGGCCTGGGGGCGCTGCTCGGTCTCGCGGCAGCCGCGTGCCTGACGTTCTACTTCATCTACGGAGAACGCCAGATCTCGGAGACCAGCCCCGTCGCGGTCGTCTTCTGGGCCTCCCTCGTCGGCACGAGCGTCACCGCGACGTTCTCCGGCTGGTGGAATCTCACGCCGGCGTCGTTCACCGAGGTGGTCTCGATGCAGGGCAACCTCTCGGCGGTCGAACTGCCGATGTGGATCCCGCTCACGGCGGTGTGCGTGCTCGGGACGTTCCTGCCATTCGTCTTCTCGTTCATGGCGCTCGGACGACTCGGGCCGACCCGGGCCGGGGTCGTGTCATCGAGCGAGATCGTATTCGCGTTCCTGGTCGCCTGGATGTGGCTCGGTGAGGCGCTCACCTGGCTCCAGCTGCTCGGCGGCGCGATCGTCCTCGTCGGCATCGTGCTCGCGCAGACCGCGCGCCCCGGCGCCTACGCGGACCCGGACCTCGCGGTCGCGACGGGATCCTTCCCCACGCTCACCGGGCCGATCGAGACGCTCACCGGGCCCATCCCGCGTGTCGATCGGGACAAACCTTAAACCTCAGGCTTACCTTGTCCGCATGATCATCGAATGGTGGCAGGCCTTCGTCCGCTGGCTCAACACCGCCGGCGCCCAGGAGCTCCTCACGACCGTGGTGCTCCCCTTCGTCGCGATCCTCACCGCGGGACTCCTCGCCGTGCTCATCGCCCGCGCATCGAGCACCCGCCTCATGCACCACCGCGACAAGTCCGAGAAGGCCGCCGCGATCGCGGGCCTGCTCGCCGTGTGCCG
>DATMFB010000281.1:0-2536 GCA_035556395.1 Microbacteriaceae bacterium | reverse complement strand
TGTGGAAGACGCGCGTGGCGTCGTTCTTCGACGCTTGTCGTGCGCTCGTGAATGCGCTTCCCGAGTTACGGGTCAGGACTGTGGTGCGTCCGAACGTCTGGACGCTGATCAAGCGAGAATTCGAGTCCTTGTCGCACGTCGAACAGTACGTTGTGAATCTGTCTTGGAGCGTTGATGACGCTCGCCAACTTCTGGCGAAGAGAATCGAAGCGTATCTCCGCCGGACGAACCAATGGACTTCACCACTCTCAGCACTGCGAGGGACTTGAATCGCCCCGGCTTTCTCGGAGACCTCATTTCTTGGGAGGATGGGGTCGATGGGACGTCCAAGTCGGTTTTCACCGGAGGTGCGTGAGCGCGCCGTCCGCATGGTCGAGGAGCACCGCGAGGACCACGCCTCGGAGTGGGCGGTCTTGCAGTCGGTCGCGCCGAAGCTCGGATGCACCGCCGAGACGCTCCGCAAGTGGGTGCGGCAAGCGCAGCGGGATACCGGCCATCGGCCGGGCCTGACGACCAGCGAGCGGGAGCGACTCAAGGCGCTGGAGCGGGAGGTGCGCGAACTGAAGCGAGCGAACGAGATCTTGCGCAAGGCGTCCGCGTATTTCGCCCAGGCGGAGCTCGACCGCCGGAGCAAGTAGCGACGATGGTGTCGTTCATCGACGCCCATCGCGCGGCGTACGGGGTCGAGTCGATCTGCGCGCTGCTGCCGATCGCCCCGTCGACGTATCACCGCCACCGACGACGTGCCGCCGATCCGACGCAGCGCTCGGCGCGCGCCCAACACGATGACACGCTGCGCGCGGACATCCAGCGCGTCTTCGACGAGCATCAGCAGGTGTACGGCCCGCGCAAGGTGTGGAAGCAACTGCGGCGCGAGGGCATCCGCGCGGCGCGGTGCACCGTCGAGCGCCTGATGCGGGCGATGGGCCTGGCGGGCGCCGTCCGCGGTCGGGCGTGGGTCACGACGACGCATGCCGGGGACGGCGATCGGCCGGCGGACTTGGTCGACCGTCGGTTCGTCGCGACCCGCCCCAATCAGCTCTGGGTGTCCGATTTCACGTACGTCGCCACCTGGCACGGGTTTGTCTACGTGGCGTTCGTCATCGACGTGTTCGCCCGGCGCATCGTCGGCTGGCGCGTGTCGGCGTCGATGCGGACGGACTTCGTGCTCGACGCCCTCGAGCAGGCGATCTGCGCGCGCCGCGGCGACGCGCTCACCGGTCTCGTGCATCACAGCGATCGCGGGACCCAATACCTCTCCATGCGCTACACCGACCGACTCGCCGATGCCGACATCGCGCCGTCGGTGGGCAGCCAAGGCGATGCCTACGATAACGCGCTCGCCGAGTCGGTGATTGGGCTCTTCAAGACGGAGGTGATTCGGCGGAAGGGGCCGTGGCGGTCGCTCGAGGCCGTGGAGTTCGCGACGCTCACGTGGGTCGATTGGTTCAACAACCGGCGCTTGCTCGGGCCGATCGGCGACATTCCGCCGGCCGAGTTCGAGGCGCAGTACTATGCCCAGGCCAAGGTGGCCTGACTCAACTAACTCGGTCTCCGAAGTTCCCGGGGCGATTCACTCGCTTCATCTCCGAGCAGCTCGCGGTACCGCGCAATCGCAACTCGTTCCGGAACGAGTTCGTTCTCCCGTTGGTCGTCCATCGGGTTCGCTCGTGCTGGTGACCGGCGCGATGTGAGGGCGCGGACCTGTCCCGGACCATCACGCAATTGCCGGTCTTTGGCTCGATCGAGGCTCCTGTCAAGGCCGAAGCCACGCCGCAGGCGTGGGCCGAGCGTCAGCGAGACGCCTTGACGGGAACGAGAGCGAGCCCACCATCCACCGCGTGATGGTCAGGGAACGCCAGACGTGCGGGCCGTGCCGGCATTGGGCAACGCGGCGCGGGAGTTGCGACTGCTTCGGCGGTGCCCCTGCCTGCCGCTTGGGCTGACCAAGGGAAGAGACGCCTGCGACCGGACGCGCGGTCGAGTGGTGTGCGGAGTGGTAATGGCGTCTGTACGGATGAACGCAGATCCGGCAGCAGACCTTACATGTGGCCACCAGCGCGCGTCAGTCCTTCCTACGACGGCGGACTCGCCGCTGGGTCCGGCACGGACGCTGCGCGCGGGGCGTGAGCGACCCCTCGGGGCCGCACGGTGCGCGGATCGGCGAGGTCAAACGGGGGGTTCACGCCCCGACACTCCCTCAACCAGGGCTGCCAGCGGCGGCACACAGCGCCGCCGGACGCGGACCCGATCGCCAGCGGACACGCGGGCCAGAGACGACGCGAGGCGAACGCGCGGCCGGGCGATCTCCTTGCCCATCAAGACGTTGACGGCGTGGATCTACGCCGAAAACCACACGTTTCGATTGGCCACGGCGACGGCTCCATCGCCGGCGGCACGCGTCACGGCGGAGCCGTCCAACTAGAACAGGGGGTAGAACATAGGCTCCTGAGGGGTGTTCTACCCCCTGTTCTACCTGACGACTCGGGGACAGCTCCTGGGGGCCAAGTGATCGCGCAGTCTCTTGGCCCCCCTG
>DATMFB010000280.1:0-3356 GCA_035556395.1 Microbacteriaceae bacterium | reverse complement strand
CGGCCGAGGCGGCCCGCGCCGCGGTCAACGCGATCGCGAACCCGTCGAACCCGGAGGTCGGGGAGCGCTTCCTCGGCACCGTCGTCAAGCTCGCGACGTTCGGCGCGTTCGTCTCGCTGACGCCCGGCAAGGACGGCCTCCTGCACATCTCGGAGGCGCGCAAGCTCGCGAACGGCAAGCGCGTCGAGAACCTCGAGGAGGTGCTCTCGGTGGGTCAGCGGCTCCAGGTCGAGATCTCGAAGGTCGACGACCGTGGGAAGCTCTCGCTCGTGCTCGTCGGCGACGACGCGCCGGCCGAGGCGTCCCCGGAGCCGACCGCGGAGCCCGTCGAGGCGTAGTGCGATCACGCGGCGGGGAGGTCTGGGTCACCGGACGTCCCCGCCGCGTAGCATTTCCATCGTGGTTGGAGGGATCATGCACGCAGGCGAGAACGTCGTCGTCCCGGCGACGCGGGCGGTGCGACTGCTCGGCGACGAGCTGACGGATCGAGCGCTGCGCTCGCATCTCGAGGGACTGCCGCGCGTCGACGCGGTCGGCCTCGAGCAGCGCGCCGCGGGGCTCGCGACGCGATCGATCAAGAAGTCCTCCAAGCGCCTCGCGCTCGACACGATCATCTCCCTCATCGATCTGACGACGCTCGAGGGCGCCGACACGCCCGGCAAGATCCGCTCGCTCGTGGCCAAGGCGCGGACGCCCGACACGTCGGACCTCTCGACCCCGCGCGTCGCCGCCGTCTGCGTCTACGGGGACATGGTCGGGCACGCCATCGCCGCGCTCGGTCCGCTGCACGGCGATCCGGACGACGGCCGCATCGCGGTCGCGGCGGTCGCGACGGCGTTCCCGAGCGGTCGCGCCTCGCTCGCGATCAAGCTCGCCGACACGGCCGAGGCGGTCGCCGCCGGCGCCGACGAGATCGACATGGTCATCGACCGCGGCGCGTTCCTCTCGGGGCGCTACGGCCAGGTCTTCGAGCAGATCGTCGCCGTCAAGGAGGCCTGCGCCCGCCCCGACGGCACGTCGGCGAGCCTCAAGGTCATCCTCGAGACCGGCGAGCTCGCGACCTACGACAACGTCCGTCGCGCGAGCTGGCTCGCGATCCTCGCGGGCGCCGACTTCATCAAGACCTCGACCGGCAAGGTCTCGCCGGCCGCGACGCTGCCCGTCACGCTCCTCATGCTCGAGGTCGTGCGCGACTGGCACCGGCTCATGGGCGAGCGCATCGGCGTGAAGCCGGCGGGTGGCATCCGGACCTCGAAGGACGCCATCCGCTACCTCGTCACCGTCGCCGAGACCGTCGGCGAGGAGTGGCTCCAGCCGCACCTCTTCCGGTTCGGCGCATCGAGCCTGCTGAACGACGTGCTGCTGCAGCGGCAGAAGCTCGCCTCCGGCGCCTACAGCGGCCCCGACTACGTCACGATCGACTGAACGGAGCAATCGTGAGCAAGGATCTGGCGCCCGCGTCGGCGTTCCTCGGATACGACCCGGCCCCCGAGTCGAAGGACGTCCTGCATCTCCGGGACGCCTACGGCCTCTTCATCGACGGCGACTTCGTCGACGGGCACGGCACGCCGTTCACGACGATCTCGCCCGCGAGCGAGGAGCGCATCGCGGAGATCGCCTCGGCGGACGAACGCGATGTCGACCTCGCCGTCGCGGCCGCGAGGCGCGCGTACGAGAAGGTCTGGTCGAGGATGTCGGGCAGCGACCGCGGCAAGTACCTGTTCCGCATCGCGCGGCTCATCCAGGAGCGTGCGCGCGAGCTCGCCGTCGCCGAGAGCCTCGACAACGGCAAGCCGATCAAGGAGAGCCGCGACGTCGACGTCCCGCTCGTCGCGGCCTGGTTCTTCTACTACGCGGGCTGGGCCGACAAGCTCGACTACGCGGGCCTCGGCGCGAATCCGCGCTCGCTCGGCGTCGCCGGCCAGATCATCCCCTGGAACTTCCCGCTGCTGATGCTCGCGTGGAAGGTCGCGCCGGCGCTCGCCGCGGGCAACACCGTCGTCCTCAAGCCCGCCGAGACGACGCCGCTCACGGCGCTCATCTTCGCGGAGATCGTCCAGCAGGCGGGCCTGCCGGCCGGCGTCGTCAACATTCTGACCGGCGCGGGCGAGACGGGCGCCGCGCTCGTGCGGCACGGGGACGTCGACAAGATCGCGTTCACCGGATCGACCGCGGTCGGCCGCGACATCGCGCGCGCCGTCGCCGGGACGCGCAAGAAGGTGACGCTCGAGCTCGGCGGCAAGGCCGCGAACATCGTCTTCGACGACGCGCCGATCGACCAGGCGATCGAGGGCATCGTCAACGGCATCTTCTTCAACCAGGGGCACGTCTGCTGCGCGGGGAGCCGCCTGCTCGTCCAGGAGAGCGTGCACGATGAGGTCGTCGACCGGCTCAAATCGCGGCTGACGACGCTGCGGCTCGGCGACCCGCTCGACAAGAACACCGACATCGGCGCGATCAACTCCCGGGAGCAGCTCGAGCGCATCCGGAGCTTGAGCGACATCGGCGAGCAGGAGGGCGCCGAGCGCTGGACCGCCCCGTGCGAGATCCCCGAGAACGGGTTCTGGTTCGCCCCGACGATCTTCACGGGCGTGACGACCTCGTCGACGATCGCCCGCGAGGAGATCTTCGGCCCCGTGCTCTCGGTGCTCACCTTCCGCACCCCGGCCGAGGCGATCGCGAAGGCGAACAACACCCCGTACGGGCTGTCCGCGGGCGTCTGGTCGGACAAGGGCTCGAAGATCCTCGCGGTCGCCGACAAGCTGCGGGCCGGCGTCGTCTGGGCGAACACGTTCAACCGATTCGACCCCGCGAGCCCGTTCGGGGGCTACAAGGAGTCCGGCTACGGGCGCGAGGGCGGCCGCCACGGCCTCGCCGCGTACCTGCGCGGCCCGGAGCCGTCCGCCGCGCTCGGTCGCGGCAAGCAGGGGAGGGGTGCGAAGTGAGCCGACTCGCGGTGCCGAAGACCTACAAGCTCTACATCGGCGGGGCGTTTCCGCGCAGTGAGAGCGGTCGCAGCTACGAGGTGACGTCGAGGAAGGGCGCCTTCCTCGCGAACGCCGCGTGGGCGAGCCGCAAGGACCTCCGCGACGCGGTCGTGGCCGCGCGCTCGGCGCAGTCCGGCTGGGCCGGCGCGACCGCATACAACCGGGGTCAGGTGCTCTACCGCGTCGCCGAGGTGCTCGAGGGACGCTCGGCGCAGTTCGCCGCCGAGATCGCGGCGGCGGACGGCGTCTCGATCGCCGCGGCGGAACGCGAGGTCGCGGCCGCGATCGACACCTGGGTCTGGTACGCGGGCTGGGCCGACAAGTTCGTCCAGGTCGCGGGATCGGGCAACCCGGTCGCCGGGCCGTACT
>DATMFB010000279.1:0-2856 GCA_035556395.1 Microbacteriaceae bacterium | reverse complement strand
CGATCGACGCGCTCGAGGTGCAGACGCTGCTCGACGGCGAGTACGACGCGCTGCCGGCGGTCGTCACGATCCGCGCCGGCGCCGGCGGCGTCGACGCCTCCGACTTCGCCGAGATGCTGCTGCGCATGTACCTCCGCTGGGCCGAGCGCCACAAGTACTCCACGATCATCATGGACACCTCCTACGCGGAGGAGGCGGGCATCAAGTCGGCGACGTTCCAGGTCGACGCGCCGTACGCGTTCGGCACGCTCTCCGTCGAGGCCGGCACGCATCGGCTCGTCCGGATGTCGCCCTTCAACTCCGCGCACAGCCGCGAGACGTCGTTCGCCGCCGTCGAGGTCATCCCGCTGATGGAGGAGGCGACCGAGGTCGACATCCCCGAGGGGGACATCCGGGTGGACGTGTTCCGCTCCTCCGGCCCCGGCGGTCAGTCCGTCAACACGACCGACTCGGCCGTGCGGATCACCCACCTGCCGACCGGCATCGTCGTCTCGATGCAGAACGAGAAGTCGCAGATCCAGAACCGCGCGGTCGCGTTCAAGGTCCTGCAGTCCCGCCTCCTGCTGCTGCAGCGCGAGGAGGAGGCGAAGAAGAAGAAGGAGCTCGCGGGCACCATCACGGCGTCGTGGGGCGACCAGATGCGCTCCTACGTGCTCGCGCCGTACCAGATGGTCAAGGACCTGCGCACGGGCTACGAGGTCGGCCGACCCGACGACGTCTTCAACGGCGACATCGACGGCTTCGTCGCCGCCGGCATCAAGTGGCGCAAGCGCAAAGAGGACTGATACTCCCTGGGAGTTCGTCGCCTGCGGGTGTCGCTCCCACCGCGTTCTGCCGGTCTTCCTAGGCTGGTTGCCGATGATCCGGTTCGAGAACGTGAGCAAGTCCTATCCAGGGACGACCCGACCCGCACTCGGCGACGTGTCGCTCGAGATCGGGAAGGGCGAGTTCGTCTTCCTCATCGGCGCATCCGGCTCGGGGAAGAGCTCGCTGCTGCGGCTCATCCTCAAGGAGGAGAAGCCGAACACGGGCCAGATCCACGTCCTCGGCAAGAAGCTCTCCGCGATGCCGAGCCGCAAGGTGCCGTACTTCCGGCGCCACCTCGGCGTCGTCTTCCAGGACTTCCGGCTGCTGCCGAACAAGTCGGTCTTCGACAACGTCGCGTTCACCCTGCAGGTCATCGGCAAGTCGCGCGGATTCATCCAGGAGGCGGTCCCCGACGCGCTCAAGATGGTCGGCCTCGCGGGCAAGTCGGGCCGCATGCCGCACGAGCTCTCCGGCGGCGAGCAGCAGCGCGTCGCGATCGCGCGCGCCGTCGTCAACAAGCCCGCGATCCTGCTCGCCGACGAGCCGACCGGGAACCTGGACCCCGAGACGGCCCAGGGCATCATGTCGCTCCTGGAGCGCATCAACCTCGGCGGCACGACGGTCGTGATGGCGACGCACGCCGCCGACGTCGTCGACCGGATGCAGCGTCGCGTCGTCGAGCTCATGACGGGTCGCATCGTGCGCGACGAACGCGGTGGCGCCTATGTCACGCAGGCGATACCGACCATCCAGACCTCGCAGATGGCGCAGATGCCGCCGTCCGGTGCCTCCGCATGAGGCTCGGCCTCATCCTCGGCGAAGCGTTCCAGGGCCTGCGCCGGAACGTCTCGATGGTCGTGTCCGTCGTCCTCGTGACGTTCATCTCGCTGACGTTCGTCGGCGTCGCCATCCTGCTCCAGGGCCAGATCAGTCAGATGAAGGGCTACTGGTACGACCGGGCGCAGGTCGCCATCAACTTCTGCTCGGCGATCGACCAGACCGGCAACTGCCTCCAGGCCGCCGCGACCGACGCCGACGTTGCGGCCGTCAAGGCGAAGCTCGCCGAGGAGTCCGTCGCCCGCTACATCGAGCGCACCGAGTACGACACGCCCGCGCAGGTCCTCGCGCAGGCGCAGGAGTTCTACTCCGACAACCCCGTCGGCGGGCTGCTCACCGAGGAGTTCATCGGCGGCATCCTCAACGTGACCCTCTACGACCCGTCGAACGCCGACGTCGTCATCGAGTCGGTCTCCGCGTTCGCGGGGGTGCAGTCGGTCGACGACCGGCGCGAGTACCTCGAGCCGATCTTCTCGATGCTGAACGCCGCCTCCGCAGCGGCGATCGGCGTCGCCGCCCTCATGCTCGTGGCCGCCGTGCTTCTCATCGCGACGACGATCCGGCTGTCGGCGTTCTCCCGCCGTCGAGAGCTCGGCATCATGCGCCTCGTCGGCGCCTCGAACCGGCTCATCGAGACGCCGTTCATCCTCGAGGGCGTCATCTCCGCGCTCATCGGCTCGGTGCTCGCGTCCGGCGCGCTCGCGCTCATCGTCGAGTTCTGGGTCAAGCGGGAGCTCGGCGCCGTGCTCGGCGGCGGCGGCCTGCTCATCGGGCTCGGCGATGCGCTCCTCGTCGCGCCGATCCTGATCGGCATCGGCGTGGTGCTCGCCGCGCTCTCCGCCTCGGTCGCGATCAAGCGCTACCTCAAGGTCTGATCTCTCCGCAGCTGGCTCTGCTGACGTTCGTCGCATTCGCTGACGTTCGTTCGTCAGCAGATGCGCGCAACGTCAGCGGATCATGAGCGGGCGCGCGCTAGAACGTGAGGGCCGAGGTCGGGCGCCGGGTGCGGGGGACTCCAGCGGTGTCGAGCCGTCGGGCGAGCTCGCGCCCGTGCCAGGCATCCGCCCGAATCGTTCGCAGCCCGCCTGGAGGGCGTCCTCGCGTCGCTTCTGCGCCCAGAGCACCTCCTCGGCGGTGCGCTCGCCGCGGAGCGAGGGGTCGGCGTACTTGGCGCGGCCATCGGCTTCGAGCAGGATGCGTCCGCCGTCCCAG
>DATMFB010000278.1:0-8320 GCA_035556395.1 Microbacteriaceae bacterium | reverse complement strand
AGGAACGGCTCGACGACGCTCTCGATCGTCTCGGCCTCCTCGCCGACGGACACGGCGAGCGTGCTGAGCCCCACCGGACCGCCCGCGAACCGCTCGACGACGATCTCGAGCACGGCGCGATCGAGGCGGTCGAGGCCGAGTGCGTCGACGTCGTAGAGCTCCAGCGCGCGCTCGACCGCGTCGACCGCCGAGACGCCCTGGTGCACGAGCGCATAGTCGCGCACGCGGCGCAGCAGGCGATTCGCGATGCGCGGCGTGCCGCGGCTGCGGCCGGCGATCTCGGCGAGCGCCTCCGTGCCGACCTCGAGGCCGAGCAGGTCCGCCGCGCGGCGCAGCACCCGCGTGAGCTCGCCGTCGTCATAGAACTCGAGGTGCGCCGTGAACCCGAATCGATCGCGGAGCGGATTCGGCAGCAGGCCCGAGCGCGTCGTCGCGCCGACGAGCGTGAACGGGGCGAGATCGAGCGGGATCGACGTGGCGCCCGCCCCCTTGCCGACCATGATGTCGATCCGGAAGTCCTCCATCGCGAGGTAGAGCATCTCCTCGGCGGAGCGCGCCATCCGGTGGATCTCGTCGACGAAGAGCACCTCGCCGGGCACGAGGCTCGACAGCAGGGCTGCGAGATCCCCCGCGTGCTGGATCGCCGGTCCGCTCGACATGCGCAGCGGTCGGCCGGTCTCGTGCGCGACGATCATCGCGAGCGTCGTCTTGCCGAGGCCGGGCGGCCCCGCGAGCAGGATGTGCTCGGGCGTGCGCTCCTGCATGCCGGCGGCGTCCATCAGGAGCTGCAGCTGTCCGCGGACCTTCGCCTGGCCGACGAACTCCGCGAGGCTCCTGGGCCGCAGCGCGCCCTCGAACACGAGATCCTCGCCGCTCTCCGCCGCCGAGAGGACCCGCTCGCCGTCGACCGGCTCGGGCGAGGTCATCGGACACCGGCCGGGCCGAGCCCGGCGAGCGCGAGACGGACGAGGGACTGCACGGTCGCCTCGGGCGAGTCGGCGAGCACGTCGTCGATCGCCTCCTCGGCGCGGCGCTCCGGGAAGCCGAGCGAGGTGAGCGCGGCGAGCGCCTCGACCCGTGCACCAGATGGCCGGGCCGGCGCCGCGTCACTCGCGGCGTATCCGGTGAGCTTGCCGGAAAGGCTCACGATGATGAGCTTCGCGGTCTTCGGACCGATGCCGGACACCTTCCGGAACGCCGCATCGTCCTCCGCGCCGACGGCCGAGGCGATGCGTGCGGGCGGCATCGCGGCGAGGACGCCGAGCGCCGACTTCGGGCCGACCCCGGTGACGCCCCGCAGCAGATCGAAGACCTCGAGCTCGTCGCGCGACGCGAAGCCGTAGAGGCTCAGCTCGTCCTCCCGCACGATGAGGGCGGTGTGGAGGAGCGCCTCCGAGCCGACGCGCAGCGCGAGCGCGTGCTGGGAGGTCACCGCGACCGAGTAGCCGATCCCGGCGACCTCGACGATCGCGTTCTGCACCCCGGCGATCCCCGTCGTGACGGCGAGGACCGTGCCGCGCAGCGATGAGATCATGCGCCCAGGCTAGGCGAGGTTCGTAGCTATGTTCGAACGACACGCGCGGGCACTCGCTACGGTGGGGGCGGCACACTCGAAGGGAGCCACGTGCGCGTCGTCTTCGCCGTCCTGCGCCTGGTCGTCGCCGGGGCGATCGTCGCCGCCATCGTCGGGCAGCTCCAGACGAGTCTCGCGTACTGGCGGGACACGGCCGGCATCACCGATCCGACGATCCAGCTCGTCAACTTCTTCAGCTTCTTCACCATCGAGTCGAACCTGCTCGCGGTCGTCGTGCTCGTCGCCGGCGCGGTCATCCTGCTCGTGCGTCGAGGCGAGGACCCGCGCTGGTTCGCGGTGCTGCGGCTGTGCGTCGTCACCTACATGGTCACGACCGGCGTCGTCTACAACCTGCTGCTGCGCGGGATCGAGCTCCCCCAGGGCTCCACGCTGCCGTGGTCGAACGAGATCCTCCACGTCGTCGGTCCCGTCTGGATGCTCCTCGACTGGCTTCTCGCGCCCGGGCGCAGGCCGCTCGCCTGGGCGTCGGTCTGGGTCGTCATCGCGTTCCCCGTCGTCTGGGCGGGCATCACGCTCATCCGCGGCCCGCTGACGCCCGATGCAGTGCTGGGCCGCGACTACTGGTATCCGTACCCGTTCCTGAACCCGAACGTCGCGCCGACCGGCTACTGGTCGGTCGCGTTCTACATCGCGCTGATCGCCGCGGTGATCGGGGTCATCGCCCTCGGGGCGGTGTGGGTCTCGCGGCGCGCTCCGCAGCGCGCCAGGCGGCCTGCGCCGGCGTGAGGCCGTCCGGTCCGCCCGGGGCGGCGGCCGGGGGTCCACCCCGCCAGGCGTGGCAGAGGGCGAGCGCGAGGGCGTCGGCGGCGTCGGCGGGACTCGGAGGGGCGTCGAGCCCGAGGATGCGCTGGACCATCGCGGCGACCTGGCGCTTGTCGGCGCTCCCGTAGCCGGTGACGGCCGCCTTGACCTCGCTCGGGGTGTGGTGGCCGACTGGGATCGCGCGTGCCGCCGCGCGCTCCATCGCGATCCCCGCGGCCTGGGCGGTGCCCATGACCGTGCGCACGTTGTGCTGGGAGAAGACGCGCTCGACGGCGACCGCCGCCGGCGCGTGCAGGTCGAGCAGCTCGTCGATCCCCGCGCGGATCACCACGAGACGTCGTTCGATCGGCGCATCGGAATCCGTCCGGATCACGCCGACCGCGACGAGGCGCGCCGAGCGGTCCGGAGCGACGTCGACTACGCCGAACCCGCAGCGGGTCAGGCCGGGGTCGATGCCGAGGACTCGCATGGCGGGCGCCGACTACTCCTCGTCGAGGTGCGCCCGGACATCGGCGGGGACGTCCTCGTTCGAGAAGACGTTCTGCACGTCGTCGAGGTCGTCGAGCGCGTCGATGAGCCGCTCCACCTTCTTCGCGGCCTCGAGGTCGACCTCAATCTGGAGGTTCGGGACGAACTCGACCTCGGCCGCGTCGTAGTCGATCCCGGCCGCCTGCAGAGCCTCGCGGGCCGCGACGAGCTTCGCCGGGTCGGTGATCACCTCGAAGCCGACGCCGTGGTTCTTTACGTCGTCGACACCCGAGTCCATGACCGCCTCGAGGATCGCGTCCTCGTCGACCGCGTCCGTCGCCTCGATCGAGATGACGCCCTTGCGTGTGAAGTTGTAGGCGACCGAGCCGGGATCGGCGAGGGTCCCGCCGTTGCGCGACAGCGCGGTGCGCACCTCGGCGGCCGCGCGGTTCTTGTTGTCGGTCAGGCACTCGATCATGAGCGCGACGCCGCTCGGGCCGTAGGCCTCGTACGTGATCGAGGTGTACTCGACCGCTTCGCCGCCGATGCCGGCGCCGCGCTTGATCGCCCGGTCGATGTTGTCGTTGGGGACGGAGGTCTTCTTCGCCTTCTGCACCGCGTCGAACAGCGTCGGATTGCCGCTCAGGTCGGCACCGCCGAGCTTCGCGGCGACCTCGATGTTCTTGATGAGCTTCGCGAAGGACTTGGCACGGCGGCTATCGATGATCGCCTTCTTGTGCTTGGTCGTCGCCCACTTGGAATGACCTGACATGGTGGTCGATTCTAACGGGGCGCGCTCGTCGCGCTCGCGCGTCCCGCGCGCAGCGCGGCGGCGCCGACGAGCACGCCGTATGCCGTCGTCGAGCCGAGCACGATGAAGAGCGGGACCGTCCAGGTCCCGGAGGCCGCGAACGCCGCGCCGAGGACGATGCTGCCCGTCGCGCCGATCGCGTATCCGCCGCCCTGGACGAACGCGGACAGCCGCCGCACATGCGAGTGGCTGCGGGCGACCTCGGTCACGAGCGTGAGCACGATCGTGATCCCGCCGCCCTGCGCGATCCCGCCGAGCATCACCCAGATCGCCCAGCCCTCCGGCGCCAGCAGGAGTCCGAGCGGGACGGCGAGCCAGCAGGCCCAGATGCCCATGACCGCGGTGAAGGAGCCGAATCGAGCGGCGACGATCGGCGCGCCGAGGCTGCCGACGATCGCGCAGATCTGGAAGATCCCGGCGGCACCGCCGGCCTCGGCCGCGTCGACGCGGAGCCGGTCGGCGAGGAGGGCGGGGAGCCAGGCGGTGACCCCGTAGTAGGAGAACGTCTGTGCGCCGAAGCCGATGAGGAGCGCGATCGCGGTGAAGCTCCCCCAGGTCCGCTCGCGGACAGCCGGGAGCGGCGCCGCCTCGAGCGGGGGCGTGTCGAGCACCGACGCGGGGGTCTGACCCGGCTCCGGCGCCCAGCGGAACGCGTGACGAGGCCGGATGATCGCGACCCAGATCGCGAGCGAGGCGGCGACGACGAGCACCCACGCGCCGAGCGCGAGCTGCCAGCCGAGGGCCTCCACGAGCGGCACGGTCGTGACCGTCGAGACCAGGCTGCCGACGTTCGCCCCCGCGATGAAGACTCCGGTCGCGATCCCGGCCCGCTTCGCCGGCATGTCGCGACGGACCAGGACGGGCAGCACGACGTTGCCGACCGTGATCGCGGCGCCGAGGATGATCGTGCCGATGAACGCGGCCGCCGTGCCCCCGGCCGAGCGGACGATGATCCCGAGCGCGACGCCGAGGAACATCACGGTCATCGCGAGGTTCGCCCCGCCGCGGGCAATCAGGAGACTCGCGACGGGGCTGAAGAGTCCGAAGCAGAGCACGGGGATGGCCATCAGCAGGCCCATTCCGGCCGGGTCGAGCCCGAGGTCGGCCCCGAGGACATCGCTCACGGGGGCGATCGACACGAACGTCGAGCGCATGATGAGCGACATCGTGAACGCCGCGACGATGAGGCCGAGAGCGGTCATCCTCCCGGCCGGCGCAGTCACTCGGCCGAGTCTAGATCTCGTACGGGGGCACCGTGATCGGCGTCGTCGGCGGCTGGAGCCCGCTGAGCCGCTCGGGCGCGAGCACCTTGTCGAGCAGTTCGGCGCCGAGGAGCCCCCGGGCGAGCACCTGTTCCCGGATCGACGTCCCGCGCTCGAGCGCCTCGTGCGCGAGCTCCGCCGCGACCTGGTAGCCGATGTACGGCGTCAGCGCCGTCACGACGCCGACGCTCGCGTCGACCTGGGCGCGCAGCCTCGGCCGATCGATCTCGATCCCCTCGACGCAGTTGACGCGGAGCGTGAAGCACGCGTTCGCCATCCAGGCGAGGCTCTGCAGGAGCGAGTTGGCGATGACGGGCTCGAACGCGTTGAGCTGGAGCTGGCCCCCCTCGGCGGCCGCGGTCACGGTGGCGTCCGCGCCGATGACGCAGAACGCGACCTGGTTGACGACCTCGGGGATGACCGGGTTCACCTTCCCCGGCATGATCGAGGATCCCGCCTGGCGGGCCGGCAGGCGCAGCTCGCCGAGCCCGGCCTGGGGCCCGCTGGAGAGGAGGCGCAGGTCGTTGCAGATCTTCGAGAGCTTGACCGCGGCGCGCTTGAGCACGCCGGAGAGCGTCATGAACGATCCGGTGTCGCTCGTCGCCTCGATGAGGTCCGGGGCCGTCGTGACCGGCACCGGTGAGAGGCGGTTGAGCTCGTCGCGCACCGCGGCCGCGTAGCGCGGGTCGGCGGTGATCCCCGTCCCGATCGCGGTCGCGCCGAGGTTCATCTCGGCGAGCACGGGGATGACGGCGGCGAGCGCCTCGCGGTCGTCGCCGAGCGTGTGCGCCCAGCCGGCGAACTCCTGCCCGACCGTCATGGGCACCGCATCCTGGAGCTGCGTCCGCCCGACCTTGAGCACCTCGGCGAACTCCTGCCCCTTCTTGCGGAATGCCGACGCGAGGGCCTCGTACTCCCCGATGAGCCGGATGAGTCCGAGCCCCATCGCGAACTTGATCGACGTCGGGTAGGTGTCGTTCGTCGACTGGCTGCGATTGACGTCGTCGATCGGATGGACCCTCGCGTAGTCGCCCTTGTCGTGGCCGAGGATCTCGAGCGCCCGGTTCGCGATCACCTCGTTCGCGTTCATGTTCGTCGACGTGCCCGCGCCGCCCTGGATCGCGCCGACGCGGAACTCGCCGTGCAGGGCCCCGTCCATGATCTCGCGGCAGGCCTGCTCGA
Source organism: Microbacteriaceae bacterium (assembly GCA_035556395.1). Classification (GTDB taxonomy): domain Bacteria; phylum Actinomycetota; class Actinomycetes; order Actinomycetales; family Microbacteriaceae; genus 73-13. Next base: position 2,241 of record DATMFB010000278.1, on the reverse strand, counting down.
TCGCGGCCGCCTTCTCCGGCGCCAGCTGCCCGAGCTTCGCGTTCGCCCGCGCGGCCGCGAGCTTGACGGCGGCGAACGCGATGACGAGATCCGGATAGTTGTAGATCGCACGGCGGGTGATCGGGAAGTTGATGAGCGCGCGGGCCGTGTGGATCCCCCAGTACGCGTCGGCCGGGACCGCGAGCTCGCCGAGCGAATCGCGTTCCATCCGGATCCGATCACCGGCCATCGCGATCGCGCGTTCGTAGGCGTGGCGTGGCGAGTACTCGTCGCCCGCTGGCTCGGGGACCTCGAAGCGGCTCATGCCGCGATGCTACTCAGCGCTTGCGCGCACGCGGTCGAGGAATCGCTCGTGGAATCGGGTCTCGCCGTTCATCTCGGGGTGGAACGACGTGCCGAGCAGCGGCCCCTGCTCGACCGCGACGACGCGACCGTCCGGCAGTGCCGCGAGCACGCTGACGCCCTCCCCCACTCGCTCGACGATGGGCGCGCGGATGAAGACCGCGTGGACGGGTGGCGCACCGAGCTCCGGGATGTCGAGATCCGTCTCGAAGGACTCGAGCTGCGAACCGAAGGCGTTGCGCCGGACGTCGATGTCGAAGCCGCCGAGCGACTGCTGGCCGCCGATCGCATCGAGGATCGTGTCGGCGAGCATGATGAGACCTGCGCAGGTCCCGTAGACCGGCATGCCGGCCGCGATGCGCTCGCGCAGGGTCTGCTGGAGCCCGAACGTCCGGGCGAGCTTGTCCATGACGCTCGACTCGCCGCCGGGGATGACGAGTCCGGAGACGGCCTCGAGCTCCGCGGGACGCCGCACCGGGATCGCATCCGCGCCAAGCGCGCCAAGGACCGCGAGATGCTCGCGCACATCGCCCTGGAGGGCGAGGACGCCGACCTTCATCGGCGGCCCTTCGACTCGCTTCGCTCGCTCGGGGACCGGAGCCTCACCAGCCGCGCTCGGCGAGCCGGTGGGGTGCCGCGAGGTCGGTGACGTTGATCCCGACCATGGCCTCGCCGAGACCGCGCGAGACCTCGGCGATGGTCGCCGGGTCGCCGTAGAACGTCGTGGCCTTGACGATCGCGGCGGCGCGCGCCTCGGGGTTGCCCGACTTGAAGATGCCGGAGCCGACGAACACGCCGTCGGCGCCGAGCTGCATCATCATCGCGGCGTCGGCGGGCGTCGCGACGCCGCCCGCGACGAAGAGCACGACGGGGAGCTTGCCCGTCGTCGCGACCTCGCGGACGAGCTCGTAGGGCGCCTGCAGCTCCTTCGCCGCGACGTAGAGCTCGTCGGCCGACTTCGCCTTGAGCGCGTTGATCTCGCCGAGGATCTGACGGATGTGCTTGGTCGCCTCGGAGACGTCGCCGGTGCCGGCCTCGCCCTTCGAGCGGATCATCGCCGCGCCCTCCGTGATGCGCCGCAGCGCCTCGCCGAGGTTCGTCGCGCCGCACACGAAGGGCACCGTGAACGGCCACTTGTCGATGTGGTTGACGTAGTCGGCGGGCGACAGCACCTCGGACTCGTCGATGTAGTCGACGCCGAGCGACTGGAGCACCTGCGCCTCGACGAAGTGGCCGATGCGCGCCTTCGCCATGACCGGGATCGAGACCTCGGCGATGATGCTGTCGATGAGGTCGGGGTCGCTCATCCGGGCGACGCCGCCCTGCGAGCGGATGTCCGCGGGGACGCGCTCGAGCGCCATGACCGCGACGGCGCCCGCGTCCTCCGCGATGCGCGCCTGCTCGGCCGTGACGACGTCCATGATGACGCCGCCCTTGAGCATCTCCGCGAGGCCCCGCTTGACGCGGCTGGTACCGATCTCGTTCTCAGTCATGATCCGTCGATTCTAGTTGGGCCAGGCGGCGGCGATCTCGTCGCGGACCTCACCGAGCAGGCGTGGCAGCGGCTTGGTCCGCGCGATGATCGGGAAGAAGTTCGCGTCCAGCGCCCAGCGCGGGACGACGTGCTGGTGGAGGTGGTCGGCGATGCCCGCGCCCGCGACACGGCCCTGGTTCATGCCGATGTTGAAGCCGTGCGTGTGCGCGGTCGCGGCGAGGACCCGCATCGCCGTCTGCGTCAGCTCGCCGATCTCGCGGATCTCGTCGGGCGTCGCGAGATCGTAGGTCGCGACGTGCCGGTACGGGCACACCAGCAGGTGGCCGGAGTTATAGGGGAAGAGGTTGAGCAGCACGTAGGCGTGCGTGCCGCGCGCGACGATGAGCGCGTCCTCGTCCGCCATG
>DATMFB010000277.1:0-38682 GCA_035556395.1 Microbacteriaceae bacterium | reverse complement strand
CGGCGACGGCGTCGAGCTCCTCGTCGCTGATCTCGGTCGCGTCGGCCGGACGGGTCTCTTCGTTCGTCATGCTCGTTGCTCCTGTTCGTCGCGGCCCGCGTGGTCGCGGGCCCTGCATCGAGCCTGTCCGCTCGCCGCCGTGCTCGCGCCGGCCGGTGCCCACGGAAAGGTGTGGTCTGCTCGCAGGACTCAGGCGATCTGACGCAGCGCGAGCCGTCGGAACACGCCCTCGGTCGCCATCAACTCGTCGTAGTCGCCCTGCTGCACGATCCGGCCGCGATCGAGCACGACGATCTTGTCGGCGCTGCGGATCGTCGACAGCCGATGCGCGATGACGATCCGCGTCGCGCGCAGTCGCTCGATCGCCTCGGAGACGGCCGCCTGCGTTCGGCCGTCGAGCGCGCTCGTCGCCTCGTCGAAGAGCAGGATCCGCGGATGCCCGGCGACCGCGCGTGCGATGAGCAGGCGCTGGCGCTGGCCGCCGGAGAAGCCGCCGCCGGCGTCTCCGACGATCGTGTGCATGCCCATCGGCATGGCCTCGATGTCGTCCGCGATGCCGGCGATCCGAGCGGCCGCCCACGCGTCGTCGACGCTGAGCGGCCTCGCTCCGATGATGTTCGTCAGGATGTCGCCCGGCATCACCTTCGCGGACTGGACGACGACCCCGATCTGCTGCCGCAGGGCGAACCGGTCGAGCGTCCCGGCGTCCTTGCCGTCGTAGCGGACCGAGCCGACTTCGGGCGTCTCGAAGCCGAGCAGGAGGCGGAGCACCGACGACTTGCCGGCACCGGAGGGGCCGACGAGTGCGACGAACTCGCCCGGCCCCGCGGAGAAGCCGATGTCGTCGAGGACCGCGGGGCCGCCCGGCGCGTAGCGGAACGTGACGTGGTCGACCTCGACCTCGCCGCGCAGCTCGCCGGGGTGCTCCTGCACGGCGGCCCGCTCGCGGACCTCCTCGATCACGGGTCGCAGCTCCCGATACATGGGGGCCGCCGCGGCGATCGAGGTCCCGATCGCCGCCATCGCGGTGAAGATCGCCATCGCCTGGATGAACGCCGTGTTGAACGCGAGGAAGGTGCCGCCGCTCAGATCACCCGAGGCGAGCGTCGAGGCCCCGAGCAGCAGGAAGAGCGTCCCGATGGCGGGCGCGCCGGCGATGATCGCCGTGATGCCGGCGAACGAGCGCTGCGCGCGGAAGTAGCGGCGCTTGAGCGAGGCGAAGCGTTCACCCCAGACGGCGAAGGCGCGCTCGCCCGCGTCGGCGACGCGGATCTTGTTGACGCCGTTGATGAGCTCGATGGAGGTCTGGAAGACGCGGCTCGTCTGGCCGATCGTGGCCCACTGGTGCGGCATCTGCAGGCGGACGAGCAGCACGACGACGGCCATGATGACGACGATCGCGGCGAGCCCGAAGAGGCCGAGCCTGACGTCGAGGATGAAGGCGTAGACGAGGCTCGAGACGCCGGCCGGCAGCGAGAGGAGCGCGCCGATCAGGGGCTCGGCGAGGTGCTCCTCGATCCGCTCGAGCGCCTGCACCCGCTGGGTCACGCTGCCGGTCGAGTGGCGGCGGAAGAAGGGGATCGGCAGGTCGAGCACCCGGTCCCAGATGGCGGCCTGGAGCTCCGAGCTCATCCGCCCTCGGATGCGCAGGATCGCGTACTCCTGGGCGAGCACGAAGCCGAGGCCCGCGAGAGCGGATGCGATGAGCAGTCCGGCCATCCACGCGAGGCTGCCGCGCTGGTGCCCCGGCACGACCTCGGAGAAGAGGTAATCGGTGATGATCGGGGGCACGAGCGCGATCCCCGCGCTGATGATCGCGGTGACGCCGAGCCAGACGAGCTCGCCGCGCACGGGGCGGGCGGCGAAGCGGAGCAGATCCCTCCCGCGGAGCGAATGCGAGGGCAGCGCCCGGTAGAGCACGTGCGCGTGGGGTGCGAGCCCGCGTGCGGTCGTGGCCGTGACCTTCGTCCGCTTGCCGTCCGCGCCGACGATCTCGTAGGCGGCCCGGCGGCGCGCGCGCAGCACGGCGACGGGTGCGCCGCCGTCGATGAGCGTGCCGACGAAGGGCGCCACGTCGCTCCGCCACCACTTGTGCTCAAGCCGCTGGCGGCGGCTGCGCACTCCGGAGGCGCGCGCGATCGTCTCGAGGGGGTCGCCGTCGCCGTGCGCGCCGCGCGGTGGCGGCTGGATCTCGATGCCGGTCGCGGCGCCGACCAGGCCGACCACGGCGAGCAGCTCGTCGTGCCCTTGGGCGCGCGCCGTCGCGGTGGGCGCCTCGCCGAGGATGCTCGCGATGTCGGCGTAGGTCGCCGCGCGGAGTCGTCGCTCGTGCTCGCGCCGCCGCTCGGCGCGCTCGACGTTCGCCTGCGCGCCTCGGTCGAGCTCGTCCCGCAGCCCGGCGAGGACCGCGAGATGGAACGCGGCGATGCCCGCCCAGGCACTCGCCTGTGCGAGCGCGTCGACCGGCCGGATCGGGGTGAGTCGGAGCTCGGCGTACGCCCGCACCCAGCTCTGACTCGGGATCGGCAGGACGAGCTCGCCGTCCGTGCGTCGCGGACGCAGGTCGTGGAGTCCGAGCTCCCCGCCCGCGGCGGTCACCCAGACCTGCCCGGTCGCGGGCCAGGCGGCATCGCCGAGCCCGACGTCGACGGTCTCGCCCGCGGTGAGCGAGCGGCCCTGGTCCGGGAGCGATCGCCTGAGGGCGGCACTCAGCTCGTCGAGCCAGTCCTCGACGAGCCCCGCGACGACCGGGGACCCCCCGGCTGCCGCTGCGGCGAGCCGCGCGATCGGCACGGTGCGCACGCGGGTGCCGGGTGCGATCCCGACGGCGATGAGCTGGATCGGCGACTCGTCCGGCGGCGCCATGAGCAGCCCGCCGGTCTCGACGGCGAAGAGCGGCGTGCGCGCCGCGGGCGCATCGCCGCGCGGCCGCGCGAAGACCTGGACGCTGCCCTGCGTGACGACCCACGTCGTCTGCGGGTCCTGAAGCGGGAGCGGGCCGGCCGCCGGAAGCGCGAACGCCTCGCCCGCACCGAGCTCGTCGAGGAGTCGGCCGATCGGCGTGCTCGTCTCGGTCGCGGCCATCGCTCAGTCGCCCAGCAGCTCGGTGTAGAGGCCGTGCTCGGCGATCAGCGCCTCGTGCGTCCCGCGCTGCACGACCTCGCCGCGGTCGAGCACGATGATCTCGTCGGCGTCGCGGATGGTCGAGAGGCGGTGCGCGACGATGACGGTCGTGCAGCCCCGGCTGCGGATGGCCTGGTCGATGCGCTGCTCGACGATGGGGTCGAGGGCGCTCGTCGCCTCGTCCATGACGAGCACGCTCGGGTCGGTCGCGAGCGCCCGCGCGATCTCGAGCCGCTGTCGCTGCCCGCCGCTCCAATCCCTCGCGTCCTCTTCGACCCGGCGTTCGAATCCGCCTTCGCGGATGACGACGTCGCCGTGGATCGCGGCGTCCCGCGCGGCGCGGATCACCGCGTCGTCCGCGAGCGTCGGATCCCAGAGCGTGAGGTTGTCGCGGACGGTGCCCTCGAAGAGCGCGATGTCCTGGTCGACGAACGCGAGCGACGCGGCGAGCACCTCGGGCGGCAGCTCGTCGCGGGGGATGCCGTCGATGAGCACCTCGCCGCTCCACGGGCGGTGCAGTCCGACGATGAGCTGGGACACCGTCGACTTGCCGCTGCCGCTCGGCCCGATGAACGCGACGCGCTGCCCGGGCTCGATGCGGACGCTGAGCCCGTCGATGAGCGGCGGCGCGAGGGGGTCGTAGCCGAAGGTGACGTCGCGCAGCTCGATCGCGCCGGTCAGCTTCGCCGGGACGTCCGCCCGCACCGGACGGACCGGGTCGAGCGGGTAGTCGAGCACGTCGTCGATGCTCGTCAGGCTGCCGACGGCCTGCTGCACCTCGGCGCCGAGCCCGACGAGCCGGCTGATCGGCAGCGCGAACCCGGCGGCGAGCATCTGGAACGCGACGAGCGTCCCGAGACTCAGCTCGCCGTTCATGACCATGAGCCCGCCGAAGGCGATGATGACGGCGGTGCTGAGCGCGCTGAGCAGCACGGGGACCGAGCTGAGCATCGCGAGCGGGGCGCCGATCGCCTGCGTCGCGGTCACGACCTTCGCCTGCAGCCCGGCCCAGCGGTCGAAGAACGCGGCCTCGTCGCTCGTCGCCTTGAGCGTCTCGATGTTCGCGATCCCGGTCGCGCCCGTGCCGATCAGCCGCCCGGTGTCCTGCGCGAGCAGCAGGCTGGCATCCTTCTGCCGCCGCGCGACGAGCTGGAGCGCGAGGGCATTGAGCGCCGCGAAGCACAGCGACGTGAGGGCGAGCTGCCACGAGTAGACGAACATCATGACGAGGTAGAACGTCGAGGTGACGAGCGCGAGCAGCGCGGTCGCGAGCTCGCTCGAGAGCAGCATCGCGATGGAGTCGTTCGCCTCGATGCGCGCTGCGAGGTGCCCGGCCGAGCGCTGCGCGAAGAAGCGCACCGGCAGGCGCAGCACGTGCTCGAGGAATCTCGTCGACATCGTGACGGCGAGCGCGACCGACAGCCGCAGCAGCGCGATCTGCTGCAGCGCGACGAGCACGATCTCGGCGGCGACCGCGATCGCGATGCCGATGACGAGCAGTGCGAGCCAGCCGTCCTGGTTCGAGCCGAGCACCTCGTTGACGAAGATCCGCGTCGCGGCCGGCACGAAGAGCCCCGGGACGAGCAGGCCGAGTCCTGCGAGGAGGCAGAACGCGAGGGTCGCGCGACCGCTCGTGAAGCGCCCCCCCAGTCGCTTCACGAGCGATGGCCGCGTGCCGCCCGGCTCGAACCCCTCCGCCGCCTCGAAGGTGAGCGCGATGCCGGTGAACGAGCGGTCGAACTCCTCCCAGCTGACGCGGCGCGGCCCCGTCGCGGGATCGTTGACGGCGACGCCGCGCGGTCCGTAGCCCTCGACGACGAGGAAGTGGTTGAAGTTCCAGTAGACGATGATCGGGAGCGCCACCTCCGCGAGGCCGGCCGGCTCGATCCGCACGCCCTTCGCCGCGAGGCCGTGCCGGCGCGCCGCCTTGAGGATGTTGCTCGCCTTCGCGCCGTCGCGAGACACCCCGCACTCGATGCGCAGCTGCTCGAGGGGCACCCATCTGCCGTGCTGCGCGAGGATCATCGCGAGCGAGGCCGCGCCGCACTCGGCCGACTCCATCTGCAGCACCGTCGGCGTCGGCACGCGTCGGCGCCGGCGGCCCGTCGGCGCCTCGGGGCGGGTCGCGATGTCCGTCACAGGACGTCCTCGATGGGATGGCGCAGGCCGGTGATGAAGACGAGCGATGCGGGCAGACCGGCCGGCAGCGCGGTCGCCGGTCCCTCGCCGGTGCCCCAGACGAGTCCGCTCGGGGTCTCGGCCGACTGCTCGAGCTCGACGACGACCTCATTGGCCGGCCCGAGCGCGCGCACCTGGTCGACGAGCGCGGTGTCCTGCAGGATGAACTCGAGCCGCTCGGCGGTCGCGGGGAAGGGGCTCACGCTCGCGACGCGCCCCTTCGCGAAGCCGTACGCCTCGGCGATCCCCGCGCCGAACCGCACCTGCACCTCGGCCCCCGCCGGCAGCGCCCCCGCGTCGCGCACCGGGATGTAGGCGTAGACCACGAGGGGCCAGCCGACCGGCCTGACGAGCGCGAGCCGCTCGCCCGCGTCGACGTGCGCGTGGAGCACCGCACTGATCTCGGTGATCTCCCCGGTCTCCGGGGCGAGGAACGGCGTCTCGACCCCTCGCTCGTCGGTCGTCACGCCGAGCACCTGCTCCGCGATGACGTGCGAGCCGACGCTCGCCTCGAAGCTCGTGACGGTCCCGGAGACCGCGGCCTGGACCTTCCGCAGGCCGCCCTCCGGCAGCAGATAGCCGATTCCCGTCAGCGTGGTCGGGATCGTCGCCACGACCGACCAGACGATGGTCGCGCCGAGCAGCACGATGATGCCGACGAGCGCGAGCCAGCGTCGCGGCGGGACGATGCGGATCATCCGGTCGAGCTGCTCGGGGGAGGCGACCCGCTCGACGGCCGCCTCGCGGAAGCGGCCGCCGGCGTCCCCGCGGCCTCCGCGCCCCGTCGAGTTCTCGGTCACGACCGATGCTCCCCCTCCGCGCGCGTAGTCGTCACGGTACGCGCGCGCCGCGCCTCAGCGCAGGGGCGGAGGCCACCCTTTTCCGTGGGGTGCGCGGCTCAGCGGCGCTCGTCGTTCGGCAGCATGAGCGTGATCTTGCCGGACTCGGGATCGAACGGCGGCTCACCGGGCGCGGGGGCCGGCGCGGGGAGCTCGGTCTGCGCCTCCCAGATGAGCCGCGCTTCCTTCGCGTCGGGGTGGAAGACCTGGTCGAAGGCGGCGCCCATGAAGCCGCCGCCCTGTCGGCGCCACCGGAATCGGTCCTCGCTCATGGCCAGGAGGATAGGCGGGGAGCCTGCATGTCCCATGTGACGACGTTCTAGGCTGGCGACATGGGGAGCATGGAGACCATCGGCGGCGTGACCGCCTACCGAGCGGAACCGGCCGGCGAGCCGCGTGGCGCGATCATCGTCATCCACGAGATCTGGGGGCTCGTCGACCAGATCAAGGGGGTGGCGGATCGCTGGGCCGCGGAGGGCTACCTCGCGATCGCGCCCGACATCCTCACCCACGTCGGCATCACGCCGGAGGTCGGCGAAGCCCTGTCGCCCGCACTGAAGCACCCCGACGAGGAGGTGCGCACCGCGATGCAGCCGAAGCTCCGCGAGGCGCTCGCCCCGATCCGGCAGCCCGAGTACGCGGCATGGGCGCTCGCGCAGCTCTCGGCGCTCCTCGACGAGCTCGAGGAGATCCCCGGCATCGCGGGAAGGATCGCGGTGACCGGATTCTGCTTCGGGGGCACTTATTCCTATGCCCTGGCGGCGCAGGACGATCGGGTGTCCGCGGCGGTGCCGTTCTACGGCACGGCGCCGACGACGCAGCAGATCCAGGACATCTCGTGCCCGGTCCTCGCGCTCTACGGCGAGATCGACCCGCCGCTCATGGAGAAGCTGCCGGAGGTCCGCGAGGCGATGGCCGCGGCCGACATCGACTTCACGGATGTCGTCTATCCGGGTGCGCTGCACGCCTTCTTCAACGAGACGAACGCGAGGACGTACCACCCGGAGTTCGCCGCGGACGCCTGGGCGAAGGCCACGGCGTTCGTCGCCGATCGGGTGGGGTGACCGGGGTCACCCCGGCGGACTACTCGGCCGCGGCCTCGACGGCGGCCTCGTCCTCGACGTCCTCGATCCAGAGGTCGTCGTCGGCCCGCAGGGTCTGCCACACCGCGTAGGCGATCGCGCCGGCCGCGATGACGCCGATCGTGATGCCGATCCAGCCGCCGACGCCGATGCCGGCGCTCTTCGCCGCAGGCGCGACGACGACCGGGGCGGCGCCCCGTGCGCGCTGCAACCGGGCGAGGATCTGCCGGACGCCCTGGTCACCGAGCGCGGCAGCCGTCGCGATCGTGGTCGACGCGACGGGGAGCACCCGCCCGTAGGCCGAGCGGACCGCGCTCGCGCCCTGCAGCCTCGCCTCGTGCGCGACCTTGCCCGCTGCGGCGAAGACTTCCTGCTGACGATCCCAGAGCGCCTCCGCGTGCGCCTTGAGGATCTCGAGGTCGGCCTGCTGCTGGGTCTTGGACATGGGGGTCATTCTGGCACGCGTGATTGAATGTCACCATGCCGCAGACCACCGCCGTCGCCGTCCTGCACACCAACCACGGGGACATCACCCTCAATCTCTGGGCGACGCACGCTCCGAAGACCGTCGCGAACTTCACCGGTCTCGCGACCGGCGCCAAGGAGTGGACGCATCCCGCGACGGGTGAGGCCCAGGTCGGGGTCCCGCTCTACGACGGCGTCATCTTCCACCGGATCATCCCGCAGTTCATGCTGCAGGCCGGCGACCCGCTCGGGCGGGGCACGGGCGGGCCGGGCTACAACTTCAACGACGAGATCCACCCGGAGCTCCAGTTCGACCGTCCGTACCTGCTCGCGATGGCGAACGCCGGCAAGCAGATGAACCGCATCACGGGCGAGGTCGAGGGCACGAACGGGTCCCAGTTCTTCATCACGACCGTCGCGACCCCGTGGCTGAACGGCAACCACACGATCTTCGGCGAGGTCGCCGACGACGCCTCCAAGGCGGTCGTCGACGCGATCGAGGGGGTCCGGACGAGCGCCGGCGACCGTCCGGTCGAGGACGTCGTCATCACCGGTGTCGACGTCACCGAGCTCTAGCCCCGCGTGACCGACGCCCCGGAGCGCTCCTCCGACACCTGCTATCGGCATCCGGGCCGGCAGAGCTATGTCCTCTGCCAGCGCTGCGGGCGCACGATCTGCCCGGACTGCCAGACCGCCGCGGCCGTCGGCGTGCAGTGCCCGGACTGCGTGCGAGAGGGGCGCGCGTCGCACCCCCGGGTGCGGCGCACGAGCCGCCTGTCCCGCGTCTTCCGTCCGGGCGACCGCACGCCGGTCGTCACGTGGTGGATCGTCGGGATCACGGTCCTGGTCTTCATCGCGCAGCTGATCGGGCAGTGGGCCGGCGCGGACTACGTGACGGCGTACCTGCAGTACTACGCCCCGTTCAGCCCCGTGCTGCCGTGGACGATGCTGACGTACGCGCTCGTGCACGGCGGCGTGCTGCACATCGTGCTCAACATGTACTCGCTCATCATCGTCGGGCCGCTGCTCGAGCTCACCCTCGGCCGATGGCGATTCCTCGCGCTGTATGCCATCGCCGCGTTCGGCGGGGCCGTTGCGGTGCTGTGGCTCGCGCCGGGCTCAGCGGTCGTCGGCGCCTCGGGGGCGGTCTTCGGCTGCTTCGCCGCGCTCGTCGTCCTGCAGCGCGGCCTCGGCGGCAATCCGACGATGCTGCTCGTCGTCATCGGCCTCAACCTCGTGATCGGGTTCCTGCCCGGCTTCAATGTGTCGTGGCAGGCGCACGTGGGCGGCCTCGTGACGGGCGCGGCGATCGCGCTCGTCTACCTCGCGACCCGGCACCGCAGCCGGCGCGCCGTGCAGCTCGGACTGCTCGCGCTCGTCGTCGCGGTGCTGCTCGGCGCGACGTTCCTGCGCTTCGCGATCGCCTGATCCGGAAGAGGTCCGGCGGCTTCGCTAGCGCCAGCGGGTCGTCATCAGGAAGCCGACGAGCATGATGCCGATGCCCACCGCGATGTTCCCGTTCCCGAGCTCTCGGATCGGCAGCGTCGAGTCGCTGATGTAGTAGACGAGGAGCCAGGCCAGCCCGAGGAGCATGAAGCCGAACATGAGCGGCTTGAACCACACCGGGTTCGGGGCGCGCTCGCCGGTCGCCTCCGCGCGCGCGGCGCTCTCCGCCTTCGCGACGGCCTTTGCGGACTTAGCCTTCGGGGACTCGTCCGGCTTGCTGCGAACCATGCCGGGCAGTCTACCGTGACGCACCCGGGCTTCAGCTTGCCTCAATAGAATCGCGCGGTGGACACCGATCAGGGGGCGCCGGCGTACCGGCGGCGCGGCGCGGGCGTCGAGGCGCCCCAGCCGTCGAAGCCGCCACGTCGCGCGCGCGGCGCCTCGCGCATCGTCCTCGGAGCGGTCGGCGTGCTCGGTGAGCTCCTGCTCACGGCCGGAGCGTTCGTCTTCCTCTACCTCGGCTGGCAGCTCTACCTCAACAACGCGATCGCGGGCAACGAGCAGACGCAGCTCGCGCAGGAGCTGAGCCGGACCTGGGCGGCCGAGTACACGGAGGGTCCGATCACCGCCGAGGTGCCGAAGGCCGGAGCGCCGGCCGCGAGCACCACGGTGCCCGTCTACGCGGGAGCGCCCGGCAACGCCGAGCAGTTCGCGACGCTCATCGTGCCGCGCTTCGGTGCCGACTGGACGAGGCCCATCGCGGAGGGCATCGGCATCTACGACGTGCTCAACACGTTCGGGATCGGCCACTATCCCGGCACGGCCATGCCGGGAGCGGTCGGCAACTTCGCGGTCGCCGGCCACCGCACGAGTCACGGCGACCCGCTCATCAACATCAACCAGCTCGACGTCGGCGACTCGATCTACGTCGAGACGCAGGACGGCTGGTACCGCTACGCGTTCCGCTCGCACGAGTACGTCCCGCCGACCGGGGTCGAGGTGCTCGCGGCGGTCCCGCAGGCGCCGGGCGCCGCGGCGACCGATCGGATCATCACGCTCACCTCGTGCAACCCCGTCCACTCGGTCTCCGAGCGCTACATCGCCTATGGCGTACTCGCCGACTGGATCCCTCGCTCGGCAGGGCCGCCGGCCGAGATCGCCCACCTCTACCCGGATCCGGTGGCCTGATGTACGGTGCCCTGTGGAGACTGCTCCCCGGACCCGCCTGGGTCCGGGCGCTCATCCTCGTCCTGCTCGTCGCGGCCATCCTGACGGCCTGCGCCCTGTGGATCTTCCCCTGGGTCGAGCACACGTTCTTCATGGAGGATTCGACAGTGGTGGATTCAGCAGGGGGGAGTGCGTCGTCGTGACCAGGGTCCTCGTAGTCGACAACTACGACAGCTTCGTCTACACGCTGAACGGCTATCTGCTCGAGCTCGGCGCGACGACCGAGGTCGTGCGCAACGACGCGTTCTCGGCGGAGCAGGCGGCCGAGCGCGCCGCGGAGTACGACGCGGTGCTGCTCTCGCCCGGCCCGGGCACGCCGGCCGACGCGGGCGTGAGCATCGCGCTCGTGCATGCCGCGATCGCGTCGGGGCAGCCGCTGCTCGGCGTCTGCCTCGGACACCAGGCCATCGCCGAGGCGCTCGGCGCGACCGTGACCCATGCCGAGGAGCTCATGCACGGCAAGACCTCGCGCGTGACGCACGACGGCAGCGCCCTCTTCGACGGGGTCCCCGAGCCGTTCACGGCGACCCGCTACCACTCGCTCGCGGTCGTCGACGGCACGGTGCCGGACGAGCTCATCGTCACGGCGCGCACCGACGGCGGCGTCATCATGGGCCTGCGGCACACGACGCGGCCGATCCACGGCGTGCAGTTCCACCCCGAGTCGGTCCTCACCGAGGGCGGCTATCGGATGCTCGGCAATTGGCTCGCCGGCGCGGGGCTGCCGGAGGCCGCCGAGCGCGGCAAGCGCCTCTCGCCGCTGCTGCGGGCCTGATCGCCCTGGCGACGAGCGGCTGCTACACGCAGCTCGTCAGGGTGATCTGCGTGCCCTGCGGGTAGTCGCCGGGCGAGAGGGACTGGGACTGGATCGTCCCCTTCTTGTCCGTGCACACGACGAAGTTCGACAGCACGTTCCCCGTGCCGAGCAGGGACTGCAGCAGCTGGGTGCCCTCGCTCGTCGGCCGTCCCTGGACGTCGGGGACGCTGACCAGGCCGTTGGACACGTAGAGGTCGACCGCCGTGCCGCGCGCGGCCTGGATCGGGCTCTTCGGGCTCGTCTCGATCACGAGCCCGGCGGCGACGGTGCCCGAGTTGACCGAGTAGACCGTCCCGACCGTCAGCCCCGCGTCGGTGAGGATCGTGCCGGCCTGGTCCTGCGGCAGGTTCGCGACGTCCGGGATGTCGATCTTCCGCGGCCCGGTCGAGACCGTCACGGTCACGGTGAACCCGCGGTCGACGCGCGTCCCCGGCTCCGGCGAGGTCCCGATGATCGTCTCGGCCGCGACGCTGTCGTTCGTCTCCTCGGTCCGCTCGATGGTGAGGCCGAGATCCTTCAGCTGTCCCGAGCCGGCGTCGTACGACATCCCGTAGACGTCGGGGATCTCGACCGTGAGCGACTCGGTCAGCCTCGCCGGCTGCAGGGTGAAGATCCAGTAGACGACCGCGCCGACGATCGCGATGAGCACCACGATCCCGGCCCAGAGCCAGATGACCGGCGGGCCGGTCTGCGTGCGCGTGCTCCGGTTGTCGCCGTCGGCCGAGAGCTGCCGGGCGGTCTGCGCCGCCTGCGCCGCGGCGTTCGAGCCGAAGAGCGCGGCGTTGAAGTCGTCGGGCTTGACCTGACGGCCGACGGGGAGCTGGCCTGCCGCCGCGGTCTCGAGGTCCGTGCGGAACTCGGCGGCCGTCTGGTAGCGGCGGGCGGGCTCCTTGGCGAGCGCCTTCGCGACGACCAGGTCGAACGCCGGCGCGATGGTCGGGATGATCCGCGTCGGCATGGGCGGTTCGGCGTTCACATGCTGGTAGGCGATCGCGACGGGGTTGTCCCCCTCGAAGGGCGCGCGTCCGGTCAGCAGCTCGAAGAGCACGATGCCGGTCGAGTACAGGTCGGTGCGGGCGTCGATCGTCTCGCCCTTGGCCTGCTCCGGCGAGAAGTACTGGGCGGTCCCGACGATCTGGCTCGTCTCGGCGAGGGTCGAGGCCGAGTCGGAGACGGCGCGCGCGATGCCGAAGTCCATGACCTTCACCTGACCCGAGCGGGTCACCATGATGTTCCCCGGCTTGATGTCGCGGTGGATGACGCCGGCCCGGTGCGAGTACTCGAGCGCGATGAGCACCTGCTCGATGATCTTCGCCGCCTGCTCCTGCGGGACGGGACCATCGGCGATGATGTCGCGCAGCAGCCGGCCGTCGACGTACTCCATGACGATGAACGGGATGAAGCGCTCGGTCCCGTCGGGGTCGGTGACGGCCTCCTCGCCCGCGTCGAAGACGCGCACGACGGTCGGGTGCGCCATCTTCGCGGCGTCATGCGCCTCGCGGCGGAATCGGGCGCGGAACGCCGGGTCGTCGGCGAGGTCGGGGTGCAGGAGCTTGATCGCGACCTTGCGGCCGAGGCGGCTGTCGGTCCCGAGGTGGACGTCCGCCATCCCGCCGTGACCGATCGCCTCGCCGACCTGGTATCGGCCGGCGAGCGTGGTCACGGTCTGCGAGACGTCGTCAGACAGCGGGACTCCTCTGGGTGCGGTGCGGCAGGAAACTCCCGAGAGTCTAGCGGGAGGCTCTGCGCGGCATTCTGGGCGGGCTCAGGAGGTGACCGTGAGCACGAGCGGCGAGCTCGTCGCCGTGTACTCGCCGCAGTGCGGCGAGTACGTCACGGTGGTCTGGTCCCCGACGTTGTCGCCGAGCAGCACATCGATCCACGTCGTGTCCGGAGGCAGCTGCGTCACGACCGGATCGACGTTCGTCATGCTCACCGTCACGGTGTAGCCGGACAGCGGGTAGTCCGCGTTGCAGGCGCCGTAGGCGGGCCAGGTCACCCGCACCGTCCGGTCCGCGGGTGTCGTCTCCGTGTAGGGCGGGGTCGGCGTCGCGGTCGGCGTCGTGGGCTGCGTCATGACGGGCGCGGACGGGACGTACGCCGTGTAGAAGCGCACGGTGATCGTCGTCCCCTTCTCCACGACGCCCGACTTGTCGACGTCGTAGGAGAGATTGGCCTCGCCGGGGCTCGGCGCCTGGTTGCCGTCCTGCGCGTTGAGGCCGAGGCCGAGGCCGGTGAGGATCGCGTCGACCTCGTCCTTCGTCTTGCCGATGATGCTCGCCCGGTCGAGCGTGACGGTGTTCGCCGTCGGGGTCGGCTCGGGGGGCGCCACGGTCGAGGTCCCGGTCGGCGGGGTGGTCGGCTGGGCCCCGGAGCCGCTGGTCAGCACCGAGACGAGGACGATCGCGAGCGCGACGAGGAGCACGCCGACGACCGCGATGAGCGTCCACAGCCAGGCGTTCGAGCGCTTCCGCGCCGGGGCGGGCACGATCGGGTTCGGCCTCGTGCGCGGGCCCCCGCCGGAGGCGGACGACAGCACCTCGGTCGCCGCCGCGGGCGCGGGGGCGGCGACGACGGCCATGACCGAGGGCGTGAGGATCCCGGGCACCGCCGCGGCCGCGCCGGCGACGTCGCCGCGCCGGAGCATCTGCGCCGCGCGCGCGAGATGCTGCGCGGTCGCGGGCCGGTTCTTCGGGTTCTTCGCGATGCAGGACAGCACGAGGTTGCGCACCGGCTCGGGGATCGCCGGCGGCAGCTCGGGCGGGGCGTCGTTGATCTGCGCCATCGCGATCGCGACCTGCGACTCGCCGGTGAACGGGCGCTTGCCCGCGAGCGCCTCGTAGGCGACGATCCCGAGCGAGTAGATGTCGGTCGAGGGCGATGCAGGCTTGCCGCTCGCCTGCTCGGGTGAGAGGTACTGGACGGTCCCCATGACCTGACCGGTCGCGGTGAGCGGCACCTGGTCGGCGATGCGCGCGATGCCGAAGTCGGTGATCTTGACCCGGCCGTCCGGCGTGATGAGGAGGTTGCCCGGCTTGATGTCGCGGTGCACGAGACCCGCGGTGTGCGCGGCGTGCAGCGCGGCCGCGGTCTGCGCGACGATGTCGAGGACCTTGTCCACGGGAAGCGCGCGCTCGCGTTCGATCAGCGCGGACAGCGCCTCGCCGGGGACGAGCTCCATGACGAGGAAGGCGCTGCCGTCCTCCTCGCCGTAGTCGTAGACGTTCGCGATCCCCTCGTGGTTGACGAGGGCCGCGTGGCGCGCCTCGGCCCGGAACCGCTCGAGGAATCCGGGATCGCCGAGGTACTCCTCCTTGAGGATCTTGATCGCGACGGTGCGCTCGATGACGAGGTCGGTCGCCTGCCAGACCTCGCCCATGCCGCCGATGGCGATGCGGTTGCCGAGCTGGTACCGTCCGCCGAACGTCATGCCGCTCTGGGGTCTCATTCCGCGGTCACCTCCTGATCGCCGCCTCGAGTACAGCCTTGCCGATCGGCGCCGACAAGGTGCTCGACAGCTGCTCGTCCTGCGGGAGTCCCCCGCCGTTCTGCACCACGACCGCCACCACGATCTGCGGGTTCTCCGCGGGCGCGAACCCGGTGAACCACAGGGTGTAGGGCTGGCCCGCCCCGTTCTCGGCCGTCCCCGTCTTCCCCGCGACGCTGACGCCCTCGATCGCGGCGTTCTGAGCGGCACCGCTGTCGACGCTCGCCACCATCATGGCAGTGAGCGCGCGGGCCGTCGCGGTCGTCATGGGCTGTCCGAGCGACTGTGGCTCAACCGTGACGAGCGGCGTCTGGTCGGGCGAGATGACGGAGTCGACGAGGGTGGGCGACATGAGGACGCCCTGGTTCGCGATCGCGGCCGCGACCATCGCCATCTGCAGCGGCGAGGCGCGCACGCTCGACTGGCCGAAGGACGAGAGCATCGTCTGCGGCGCGTCGGGCGCGGGCGGGTACCAGCTCGGCGTCGAGTACATCGGGCTCAGGTTCAAGTCGTCGTACGGCGTGCAGCCGTACTCGATGACGGGCTGAATGCGGGCGACGTCGTAGCCGTGGCAGAAGCCGAGGGCGTTCGCCATCGACTTGATCGGCTGGTAGCCGAGCTGGTCGGCGAGCTCGGCGACGGGGATGTTGCAGGACAGGCTGATGGCGTCCGAGAGCGTCACGGTGTCGCCGCCGCCGCAGGCGTAGCCCGACGAGTTGTAGATGACCGAGCTCGACTGCGGGAGCTGGAGCGATCCGGGGTTCGGGAAGGTCGAGTCGGGGGTGAACCGGCCGCTGTCGAGCGCGGCCGCGGCGGTGACGAGCTTGAACGTCGAACCGGGCGGGTCGAGGTCGCCGTTCATGGCGCGATTGATGAGCGGCTCGCCCGGATCGTCGAGGAGCAGCTGGTACGCGTCCTCGACGGCGTCCGGATCGTGCGATGCGAGCGCATTGGGGTCGTAGGTCGGCTTCGAGACCATCGCGAGGATCCGTCCGGTCGCCGGCTCCATCGCGATGACCGCGCCGGCGAAGTCGCCGAGCGCGTCCCAGGCGACCTGCTGGAGGTAGGGGTCGATCGTCGTCTCGACCGCGGCGCCCTGCGGCTCGCGGCCGGTGAGCACCGCGTTCGCGATGTCGAAGAACTGACCGCCGGTCGAGGCGGTGAGGTAGTCGTCGTAGGCGGCCTCGAGACCGGTGTTCAGCCCGTCGAGCGTGTAGCGCCCGGTGATCGGCGCGTAGAGCGGGCCGTTCGCGTAGACGCGCTGATAGCGGATCTCCTCATCGGTCGCGATCGACTGGGCGATCGGCTCGCCCTGGACGAGGATCGGTCCGCGGTTGACGTTCTGGTTCGCGAGCGTCGTGCGGCGGTTGCGGTCGTCGCCGCGCAGCTCGTCGGCGACTCCGACCTGGATGACGGAGGTCGAGATGAAGAGCGCCGCGAACATCGCGATCACGACGACGCTGATCCGCCGAAGGCTCCTGGTGATGCCCGCTCCCGTGCTCATGCGCCCACCACCAGCCTCGGCTGATCGCCCGTCTCGGACTCGATGACGAACCGCGGGCCCGAGCGGATGCCGTCGGAGAGCCGCAGCAGGAGCGCGACGATGATCCAGTTCGCGACGAGCGAGGAGCCGCCCGCGGCGAGGAAGGGCGTCGTCAGCCCCGTGAGCGGGATGACCCGCGTCACACCGCCGACCACGACGAAGACCTGGAGCGCGAACGCGAACCCGAGACCGACCGCGAGCAGCCGGCCGAAGTCGTCGGTGCCGGAGAAGCCGATGCGGAACGCGCGGCCGACGAAGAGGAGCAGCAGCGCGAGGATCGCGAAGAGGCCGACGAGGCCGAGCTCCTCGCCGAGCGCCGCCATGATGAAGTCGCTCTCCGCGAGCGGCGTGATGTCGGGGCGTCCCCGGCCGAGGCCAGTGCCGAACATCCCGCCGGCCGACAGGCCGAACATGCCGACGACGAGCTGGTAGCTGCCGCCGATCGCCTCGAAGTGCTCGGGGTTGAACGCGTCGAGCCAGGACGCGAACCGGCTGTTCACGTAGCCGAGGAGCTGACTCGCGACGATCGCGCCTCCGGCGAAGAGGACGAGGCCGATCACGATCCAGCTCAGGCGACCCGTCGCGACGTAGAGCATCCCGAGGAAGAGGCCGAAGTAGAGCAGCGCCGTGCCGAGGTCGCGCTGCACGACGAGGACGAGCATCGACGCCGCGAACACGACGAGGAGCGGTCCGAGGTCGCGGGCGCGCGGCAGTCGCATGCCGAGGAAGCGCGTGCCGACCATCGAGAGCGAGTCGCGCGCGGTCACGAGGTAGCCGGCGAAGAAGATCGCGAGCGCGACCTTCGCGAACTCGCCCGGCTGGAACGACATCGGCCCGAGCTCGACCCACAGCCGGGCGCCGTTCACCTCCTTGCCGATGCCGGGGAGCATCGGGAGCACGAGGAGGACGATGCCGACGAGCATCGCGAGGTAGCGGTAGCGGGCGAGCACCCGATGATTGCGGATCACGAGGAGCGTGACGATCGCGAGGGCGAGGGCGATCGCCATCCAGACGACCTGACGATTCGCGTACGCGTCCCAGCCGGTGAGCCCATTCGCGATGTCGAGCCGGTGGATCTCCGCGATGCCGATGCCGCCGAGGACGACGGCGATGGGCACGACGAACGGGTCCGCGTCCGGCGCCGTGACGCGCAGCACGATGTGGAGCACGATGACGAGCACGACGAGGGAGGCGAGCTCCCAGCCGAGTGTCGCATCGAACGGGGCGCCGGTCCCGAGATCGACGAGCGTGATCGCGGCGGCGGTCACCGCCATCGCGCCGAGGAGGAACGGCACCTCCATGTTCCGCAACCGGGCCGGCTTGCGGAGCTTCACGACGATCGCGCCGGTGAGCGCGCTCACCCCGCTACTCCCGCGCGGCACTGCGCAGCTCCTTCACGGTCGCATCGGCCTCGGCGAGGCTGCCGAGGCTGATGGTGCGCTCGACGCCCTCGCGCCGGAACGTCGGGAGGTCGTCGAGCCGGATGTCCGTCTTATAGGTGAGGTGGTGCAGCGAGATCGGCCCGAGGTCCTGCTGGACGCCCTGGAAGACGGCGACATAGCCGTCCTGCGGGCCGACGAAGAAGCGCGACTGGGTCCACTGGTACGCGAGCCAGAGCCCGATGGCGACGACCGCGGCCGCGACGAGGATGAGCGTGATCGCCACCGCGCGCCGCCGCCGCAGCCGGCGGCGGTCCTCCGTGACGAGCGCGGCGAGGTACTCGTCCGTCTCCGGCTCGAAGTGGGAGTCCTCGATCGTGGCCGAGCGCAGCGGATGGCGCAGGATCGAGGGCAGGCGCGCGTGGCTGCGCGTCCTCGGGGCGGAGAACTCCAGCGGGGCGGCCGCTGAGCCGACCGTGTGCGGCTCGGCGCGCTCGGCGGCGCGGTCGCCGACATCGACGATGACGACGGTCACGTTGTCCGGCGCGCCGGCGCTGAGCGCGTCGCGCAGCAGCTGGGTCCCGGCGGCCTCCGGGCTCGACTTCGACTGCAGGGCGCGTCGGATGTCGACCTCGGTGACGTAGCTCGACAGTCCGTCCGAGCAGAGCAGCCAACGGTCGCCCGGTCGGGTCTCGAGGATCTCCGAGTCGACCTCGGGCACCTGATCGATGTCGCCGAGCACGCGCATGAGGACCGAGCGGCGCGGATGGTGCGCCGCCTCCTCCGGGGTGATCCGACCCGTCTCGACGAGGCGCTGGACGAAGGTGTGGTCGCTCGTCATCTGCTCGAGCGCGTTGTCCCGGAGGCGGTAGATGCGCGAGTCGCCGATATGCGCGATGACGGCGAGGTCCCCGACGATCGCGAGCGCCGAGACCGTCGTGCCCATGCCCGCGAGCTCGGGATGCTCGGCGACCATGTCGGCGATGGCCTCCTGCGCCTCCACGAAGCCCCGGCGGATGGCGTTCTCCGCCTCCGGCGCCGAGTCGTACGAGCGATCGAGCGCCGCGAGACCTTTGATCGCGAGCGCCGACGCGACGTCGCCACCGGCGTGCCCGCCCATGCCGTCCGCGACGACGTACAGGCCGCGGCCGGCATAGCCCGAGTCCTGGTTGTTGGACCGGGCGAGTCCGACGTCCGAGATGGCGTGCGCGCGAGTGCTCGTCACCCGCTACCCCCGGAGTTCGAAGGTCGACGTGCCGATCGTGATCGGCGTGCGCAGCGGCACCGGAGTCGGCGTGTGGACGCGCACCCCGTCGAGGAACGTCCCGTTCGTCGAGTCGAGGTCCTGGATCACCCAGCCGTTCGGCCAGTTGAGCAGCCGCGCGTGACGGCTCGAGGTGAAGTCGTCGCGGATGACGAGACCGGAGTCGCCGGAGCGCCCGATCGTGAGCTCCTCGTCCGGCAGCTCGATCTCGAGGCCCGCCTTCGGGCCCTCCGTGATGACGAGGCGCTTGGCGACCCGGCCCGGCGACTCGGTGAGGTCGGGCCCCTCCGGCGCCGGGCTGCGCAGCGGCGCCGCGGCGGGCACCGCGCCGGCCTGCGGTCGCGTGCTCTGCGAGCGGGCCGACACCTGCTCCTCGCGCGCTCGCGCGACGACCTTCCGGATGCGCTGGCCGAACAGGTCGGAGCGCAGCGCGTAGACGACGCCGAAGACGAAGACCCACATGAGTGCCAGGAAGCCGAACTTCAGCAGCATGTAGGTGAGTTCGCTCATCGGGCGGCGCCCTTCCCGCGCCCGTCGCCGGACAGTCCGGCGGATCGGGCGAGGACGCGGAAGACGATGCGGGTACGGCCGATGTCGATGACGGAGTCGGGCTCGAGGAGGGCCTTCTTGACCGGCTTGCCGTCGAGGCGCACGCCGTTCGTCGATCCGAGGTCGTTGACCTGTGCTCGCTTGCCGTCCCAGATGATCTCGACGTGCTTCCGGGAGATGCCGGTGTCGTCGACCGTGATGTCCGCCTCGCTGCCGCGACCGATCACGGTGCGGGCACTGCGGATCTCGTGCCGGACCCCGGCGACCTCGAGGACCGGCGTCCAGTCGACGCCGCCCTCGATGCTCGCGGAGCGGACGTCGATCATCCCCTGGGACAGGCTCGGATCGGCGACGAATCGGATGTCGATCCCGCCGGGGAAGGAGTAGCGCTGGGCGACGGCGTGCCGCTGCACGAGCTCGGTGAGCTCGCTCACGAGCGCGGGACCGATCGCCACGGTGCGCTCGTGGTCGATCGTCGACAGCCGCACCGTGAACTCGTTCGGCACGAGGATCCGGTCACGGGAGACGATCGCGGCCTTGGTGTCGAGCTCGCGGCGCAGCGCCGCGGAGATCTCGACCGGCTGCACGCCGGACTTGAACGTCTTCGCGAACGCGCCGTTGACCGCGCGCTCGAGGCCGCGTTCAAAGCTGTCGAGAAGTCCCACGCCGCTCCCATGTCCGTCCGGTGACCGCGACTAAGGGTAACCGAGCGCTCTGCGCCGGGCTCGGAGGGCGCTCGGAGGCGCTGAGGTGCTACCCTCGATCGTTCACGCGCAAGTGGCGAAATGGCAGACGCGCACGGTTCAGGTCCGTGTGCCCGAGAGGGCGTGTGGGTTCAAGTCCCACCTTGCGCACCCAGTGCTTTCCGTCGTCCTGTTCGCTGTGCCGCGGCGCCGGCGATGACGACGAGCGCGATGCCCACGATCTGCAGGATCGAGGGCAGCTGCGCGAGGACGAGCAGTCCGAGCAGCAGACCGATCGCCGGCTCGATCGCCATGAGCGTGCCGAACGCGTTCGGGTTCATCCGACGCAGGGCGAGCATCTCGAGTGCGAACGGGACGACGGGCAGCAGCAGCGCGAGACCGATCGCGATGCCGACGACCTCGAGGGTGATGTGCCCCGCGGCCTGGGGGATGCCGACGATCGCGGTCGTCAGTGCGGCGATCGGGATGGTGATCGACAGGGCGCGGATCCCGGTGAAGCGGTCGCCCACCCGTTGGGTCAGCACGATGTAGCCACCCCAGCCGATGCCCGCGATCGCGGCGAAGCCGATCCCGATTAAGTCGAATGGCGCGTGCCAGGGCTCGGTCAGCAGCACGACGCCGGCGAGTGCGAGCGCGGGCCAGATCAGGGCCGTCGCGCGCCGGCTGTGCACGGCGGCGACCGTCAGCGGCCCGAGGAACTCGATGGCGACGGCCGTGCCGAGCGGGATCCGCTCGATCGCGGCGAGGAACGCGATGGTCATGAGTCCGGTCGCGACGCCGAGTCCGAGCAGCGGCAGCAGGTCCCGTCGCCGGATCGAGCGCAGGGGCGGCCGGGCGATGATCAGGAAGATGATCGCGCCGGCGGTCAGCCGGAGCCAGGCGGTGCCGCCCGCGCCGACGACTCCGATGAGCCCGACCGAGAGTGCGGAGCCGAGCTGCACCGAGAGCATCGCCGTGACGGCCAGCGTCCACGGCGGGATCGCCTTCGCCCCGAGCGCCAACCGATTCCTCGCGATCGAGGAGCCCTCAGGCATGCGCGGCGTCGGATCGGGGGGCGCCGGCGATCGGCTCCGACACCCCGAGCGAGAACCGCACTGGTGATGCGGTGCGGTTCGAGTAGGAGTGCGGGACGTCTCCGGGGAACGAGATCGCGTCGCCGGGCCCCAGCGTCGTCGTCTCGCCGTCGACCTCGATCGTGAGCGCCCCCTCGTGCACCTGGACGAGCTCCTTCGTCCCCGGTGTGTGCGGCTCGCTCGTCCGGGCGTCGCCCGGACCCATGGTCCAGTCCCAGAGCTCGAAGGCGCCGCGGTCATCCGCGCTCGCAACCAGCAGGCCGCGCCCGCCCGCCGCCCCGGTCCAAAGCGCGATGTGCTCGCCGGCGCGGGTCACCCGGATCGGTCTGGGCTGCGGCGATTCGACGAGGACGGGCAGTCCGACCTGGAGCGCCTCGCTGATCCGCAGCAGGGTGCCGAGGCTCGGGTTCACCGCCCCCTGCTCGACGCTGACGATCATCCGCCGGCTCACGCCGGCTCGGTCGGCCAGCTGGTCGAGCGTCCAGCTGCGCGACTGGCGTTCCTGTCGCACTCGCGAGCCGATGAGCGCCGCGAGCGCTGCGGTTTCCGTCTCCATGAGAGTGCACGATACTGCACTTGAAGTGCAACCCAATGCCATATGGAGAACGGCGGAGGGATCGTCGGCACCCTGGCGAGGGGAAGTGGCCGAGGGGAGGGCTGGTGGGCCTCGAGCACCCTCGCCTCGGACGATTGCCCTCGTCTGACTCAGGCGACGCCGAGCAGCACCGTCACGGAGACCGCGACGAGGCCGATCAGCGCGAGCAGCAGGCCGCAGAGCCAGCGCGGGAAGTCGGTCCAGCGGCCCCAGAACCAGCCGACCCAGTAGAGCGCGGCGACCGCGATCGCGTTCGACACCCAGACCAGGATGCCGACCGGCGCGGGCACGAGGAACGGCGCGACCGCGGGCAGCGCCGCGATGAGGGTGGCGCAGAGCGCGGCGAGCGACGTCATCCAGTCCTCGCGCCCGAGCCGCACGGGAGCCGGCGTGCGGCCGGCCTGCTGCGCGGCGAGGCGCTCGCGCCCCTGGATGAAGACGCTGACGACGAGCAGGAGCCCCGCGTCGATGACGCCCCAGGCGATCGCGAGGTACAGCGCGGTCTGGAAGATCTCCCCGCGATCGGGCGCGACCTCGATGAAGGTGTACCGGACGGCGCTCGTCGTGCCGATCAGCATGATCATGCAGAACGCGATCGTGACGAGCGAATGGCTCGCGTCGAGCGTGTTCGCGAGGCGGTGGAGGAATCCGCCCTTCGGTCCGTGGCGCTCGCTCAGCGAGCCGGTCGAGCTGCTCAGCGCACGCCCTTCATGAGCTTGAGCGACAGCGGCGTGAGGAGCAGCATGATCACGCCGAGCACGAGCGTCGCGATGCCGAGCGCGGCGAAGTACGGGGCCTCGTTGGACTCGTTGTAGAGCTGGGCGAAGATGCCCGAGATCGCGCCGCCGATCGCCATCGACAGGAAGTAGAGCGCGAACATCTGGCTCGTGAACGCCGTGGGCGAGAGCTTCGTGGTGAGCGACAGGCCCGTCGGGCTGAAGAGCAGCTCGCCGACCGTCCAGACGAAGATGATCATCGTGACGCCCCAGAGCGGCGTGCCGTGGTCGCCCGTGCCGACGAACGGGAGGAAGAGCAGGTACGCGACACCGCAGAAGAAGATGCCGAGGGTCCACTTCACGAGCGTGTTCGGCTGACGTCGCCCGAGCTTCGTCCACAGCGCCGCGAAGAACGAGGAGAGGATGAGGATGAAGATGGGGTTGATCGACTGCACCCATGCCGCGGGCATCTGCCAGCCGAACAGGTCGAGGTTCGTCCGGTCGTTGCCGTAGACCGCCGCGAGCGTGAACGACAGCAGATAGACCGACCAGAACCCGACGTTGACGAGGAAGAGCGGGACGAACGCCCAGACCCGGGAGCGCTCGGTCGCCGTGATCTTCGGGCTCGACAGGATGACCGCGAAGAGCGCGATGGCGGCGAGCGAGGCGACGACCGTGATCGTCTCGGGCAGCTCGTCGAGGTCGAGGACCTGCATCCCGATGAGCAGGGCGACGACGCCGACGACCGCGATCGCGACGACGCCGTACGCGGCGAGGCGGCCGCGACTGACCGGGTTCGGGACCTCGCGGGATACCGCCGGCAGGCCCTTGCGACCGAAGGAGTACTGCACGAGTCCGATGGCCATCCCGACCGCGGCGGCGCCGAACGCGATGTGGAAGCCGAGCGAGGTCTGCAGCCAGCCGGTCAGCAGCGGGCCGAGGAAGCCGCCGAGGTTGATGCCGAGGTAGTAGAGCGAGAAGCCGGCGTCGCGTCGGGTGTCGTCCGGCGCATAGAGCTTGCCGACGATCGCCGACGCGTTCGACTTGACGCCGCCGGAGCCGACCGCGATGAGGATGAGGCCGATGACGAGGCCGGGCGCGTTCGGCAGGATCGCCATCGCGACGTGGCCGAGCGCGACGACGATCGCGGAGTAGAAGAGGGTGCGCTCCGCCCCCAGCACGCGGTCCGAGATCCACGCCGCGAGGATCGTCGACAGGTAGACGGAGCCGCCGTAGGCGCCCATGATGCCGAGCGCCGTCGTCTTGTCGATCCCGAGGCCGCCCTGGGCGACCGTGAAGTACATGTAGTAGAGCAGGATCGCCTGCATGCCGTACCAGGAGAAGCGCTCCCAGGTCTCGACGCCGAAGATGTGGACGAGCGGCCACGGCTGTCCGAAGAACTTCCTGCCCGATTCGCCGCTCGCGGGAGGGACGCCCTCGCCTGAGACCTTCGTAACGATCTGCTGAGCGTTCTCATCCGACATGCCTGACATGGTGGCAGATGCGCGGGCCGGGTGGGCATACTCGCCGCATGATCATTTCACGCTTCTCTGCGCTGGCCGGTGGCATCGCCATCGCCGCTTCGGCGCTCGTGCTCACCGGATGCGCCGGTGGAACCGCCCCCATCGGCGGCGACACCCTGCCTCCCATCACCAAGACCGCGGACGAGCTCCAGGGCGCGACGGTCGAGATCAACGCCAAGCAGCCGCTGAACATCGACACTGGCTCACTCGCCGTCGACAGCTACACGCTCGTCTCGGCCACGCCGGAGGGCATCGTCGAGTTCGTCCAGGGTCGCAACGACGGCTCCGCGACGTTCAACCCCGGCTTCACCGCCGTCAAGGAGGGCTCGACCGAGGTCGTGCTCAAGAACGCGCAGGGCGGCATCCAGAACCTCACCTTCACGATCGAGGTCGTCCCCGCTCCGTAGCCGACGGCTCCCTGAGCGAGGCCGAAGGCCGAGTCGAAGGGCCTCAGAACAACCGATCCGGACGCTCGTCGAGTCCCCGCATCGCGTCGTAGTCGAGTACGACGCACGCGATGCCGCGGTCCTCGGCGAGCGTCCGTGCTTGGGGAGTGATCTCCTGCGCGGCGAAGACGCCGCGGACGGGCGCGAGCAGGGGATCCCGGTTCAGCAGCTCGAGGTAGCGGGTGAGCTGCTCGACGCCGTCGATGCCGCCTCGGCGCTTGACCTCGACCGCGACGTGCCGGCCGTCGGCGTCGTTGACGAGCAGGTCGACGGGTCCGATCGCCGTCGGATACTCGCGCCGGACGAGCCGCGTGCCATCGCCGAGGAGCTCGACCTGCTCGGCGAGCAGGCGCTGCAGGTCGGCCTCGACCCCGTCCTTCTGCAGCCCGGGATCGACGCCGAGCGCATGCGAGGAGTCGTGCAGCACCTCGTGGATCGAGATGACGAGCAGGTCCGCGGTCTTCGCCTGGTTCACGCGCCACACGGCCGTCACCCCGGCCTCGAGCTGGTCGTCGTCGGGGTCCATCTCGACGACCGTGCACGGCGGGCTCATCCAGTTCAGCGGCTTGTAGCTGAGGGAGTCCGAGTGGACGAGCACGCTGCCGTCGGCCTTGATGAGCAGCAGCCGGGTCGCGAGCGGCAGGTGCGCGGAGAGTCGACCCGCGTAGTCGACCGAGCAGCGGGCGATGACGAGTCTCATCGGATCGCCGGATCGTCGAAGACATCGGTGGCCGCTCGCGCTCGCGGGACCGTCGGGCGGGCGGCCGGGCTCGCCGCGATCGCGATCGCGATGAAGGCGAAGATGATCGTGAGCGCGGGGAGGATGCCGGTCGAGTCCGCGATGAAACCCACGAGCGGCGGACCGGCGAAGAACGCGACGTAGCCGATGAGCGACACGGCGGCGACACGGCTCGACGCGGTCGCCGGGTCATCTCCCGCGGCCGACAGCCCGAGCGGGAAGCCGAGGCAGGAGCCGAGCGCCCAGACGATCGTGCCGACGATGACGGCCCACGTCTCGGGGATGAAGATGAGCAGCGAAAGCCCGGCCGCCGCGAGCAGCGCGGAGACGATGAGCACCGAGACGCGACCGAACCGGTCGATGACGGGGGCTGCGACGAGTCGCCCGACGGTCATCGCGGCCGTGAAGACCCCGAGCATGAGGGCCGCGCCCGCTTCGCTGAAGCCGCGCTCGTCGTGCAGGCCGAGCGTGAGCCAGTCGTTCGCGGCGCCCTCGATGTAGGCGAAGGCGAACACGACGAGTCCGAGCAGGATCGTCTTCGGCTGGGTCCAGACCGCCCGGCGTTCTGCCATCGTCGGCTTCGGACCCTCATCCGCGACGACCGCGGGGATCCAGCGCGGGAGGGTGAACGCGATGACCAGGATCACCACGGCGATGATGCCGAGGTGGACGACGATCGACGCCTCGAGCTGCGCGGCGAGGGCACCGAGGATGGCGCCGACGACCGTCCCGAGGCTGAACCCGGCGTGCAGCGTCGTCATGACCGTGCGCTTCGTCTCGCGCTCGATCGCGGCGCCCTCGACGTTCGTCGCGACATCGGTCACGGCGACCGCCGCCCCGAACAGCGCCGCCACGGCGGCCGTCGCGGCGTAGCTCTCGAGTATCTCGCCCGTGACGCCGATCCCGCCGAGCGTCACGGCGGTCGTCGGCATGCCGAGCTGGATGATCCGCCGGGCGCCGATGGTGTGCAGCAGCGTCCCGGAGAACGCGAGGCCGAGCACCGATCCGCCGGAGAAGAACGCCAGCATGAGACCGATCTGCCCCGGGTCGACGTCGAGGTGGTCGCGCAGGGCGGGCATCCGGGAGAGCAGCGTCGCGATGGCGATGCCGGCGACGCCGAAGACGGTGAAGGTCGCGTTCCGCCACGCGGTGATCGAGGGCCGTGCGAGCGGTGCGGAGGTCACCGATCAACGGTACTCGCGGCGGCGGTCAACTCGTCGCGGACCTGCGAGCGGCGCGCTTGGGCAGGCGCTGCGGCGCGTCGCGGTCCTGGGGGAAGTCCTCGTAGCTGAGCCCGGCGATGAGCGTGCCGGGGTCGACGCCGAGCGTCTCGGCGAGACGGACGAGCGTCGCGAGATTCGGCAGGGCCTTGCCCGTCTCGTAGCGACCGAGGTTCGTCGGGTCGACCCGCGCGTGGTAGGCGAGATCGAGTCGAGAGGCACCCGCGGTCGCCCGCGCCTCCTCGATCCGTCGGCCGATCGCTTTCGCCGCGGCTGACTCGATCCCTCTCACCCGGTACAGCGAACCCGAGCCATGGTCTCCGGTCGAGAGCATTCACGCCATGGTGCTTTGACCATGTCGGTAGAACCGAATACCGTTCGACCATGCCCGGCCTTCGCGATCTGCTTGCCGAGTACACCGCCCTCGCCCCGGACATGCGCACGAAAGGGCTCTATTTCGAGCGGCTGATCCAGAACTTCCTTCGTGAGGACCCGCAATACGCGGCGCATCTCTCAGACGTGTGGCTCTGGAGCGAATGGCCGGATCGCGATGGTCGGCCGGACACCGGGATCGACCTCGTCGCCAAGCTCCGCTACGCGGATGGTCTCGTCGCGATTCAGTGCAAGTTCTATGACGCGGCCCACACGGTGCAGAAGGCTGACATCGACTCGTTCTTCACCGCGAGCGGCAAGGCGGGCTTCGCGGAGCGGCTGATCGTCACCACGACAGACAAGTGGGGATCGAACGCGACCGAGGCGCTCAAGGGACAGCAGATCCCGACCGCTCGGATCAGCCTCGCTGACCTCGAGGCGAGTGAGATCGACTGGTCGACGTACTCGCTGCTCAAGGGCGAGCAGCCGGAGCTGCTCGCGCGGAAGAAGCCTCGCGACCATCAGAAGGCGGCGCTCTCGGATGTGATCGATGGCCTGCAGGGGCAGGACCGTGGTCAGCTGATCATGGCGTGCGGGACCGGCAAGACGTTCACGAGTCTCAAGATCGCGGAGCGGATCGTGCCCCGGGGCGGCTCGGTACTCTTCCTCGTCCCATCGATCGCGCTTCTGAGCCAGTCGTTGCGCGAATGGAGCGCCCAGGCCGACGACCCGATCCGCGCCTTCGCGATCTGCTCCGACACGAAGGTCGGCAAGGACGCCGAGGACTTCACGCTCACCGACCTGAGCTTCCCTGCAACGACCGACGCGACGAAGCTCGTCGCGCAATCGGCGAGTGCCGCGAACCCGGATGGCTTGACTGTCTACTTCTCGACGTATCAGTCGATCGACGTCATCGCGCGAGCCCAGGCGGCGGGCCTTCCCGAGTTCGACCTCGTCATCTGCGATGAGGCGCATCGCACGACGGGTGTGACCCTGAGCGACGACGCGGCG
Organism: Microbacteriaceae bacterium; assembly: GCA_035556395.1. GTDB lineage: Bacteria > Actinomycetota > Actinomycetes > Actinomycetales > Microbacteriaceae > 73-13. The sequence goes on along the minus strand of DATMFB010000277.1, from coordinate 10,884 downwards.
GAATCGCATTTCGTCCGCGTCCATGACTCGGGATACATCCGGGCGGCTAAGCGCCTGTACATGACGGCGACGCCGAAGATCTACGGTGAGGCGGTCAAGTCGAAGGCGAAGGACATCGCCGCCGAGCTCGCGAGCATGGACGACGAGTCGAAGTTCGGCCCGGTGCTCCATCGACTCGGCTTCGGCGATGCGGTCGAGCAGGAACTGCTCTCGGACTACCGCGTGCTCGTGCTCGCGGTCAACGAGTCCGCGGTGAGCATCGAGTTCCAGCAGCAATTCGCGAGCAATCACGAGCTCGGCCTCAGCGATGCCGCGCGGATCGCGGGCATCTACCAGGCGTTCGCGAAGCGGGCGGTCGAGGGTCTCGACGAGTGGAAGCCGGCCCAGCGCGACCCGATGCGTCGGGCGGTGACGTTCTCCCGCTCGATCAAGGATTCCGAGACGGTGCAGCGGATGCTCGACGGCAACGCCGCACTCGCGCCGAGCTTCTTCGATGGCGTCGACAACCCCCTCATCATGCGCGCCGAGCACGTTGACGGCGGCATGAACGTCATGACCCGGACGCAGAAGCTCGACTGGCTGAAGGCCGAGCCGGATGGCAACGAAGTGCGGATCCTCACCAACGCGCGCTGCCTCAGCGAGGGCGTCGATGTACCGAGTCTCGATGCGGTCGTGTTCCTCAACTCGCGGGACAGCCTCGTCGAGGTCGTCCAGTCGGTCGGCCGCGTCATGCGCAGGGCGCCGGGCAAGGACTATGGCTACATCATCCTGCCGATCGCGATCGAGGCCGGTGTCGATCCGGCGCGGGCGCTCGATGACAACAAGAAGTACAAGGTCGTCTGGGACGTGCTCCGGGCGCTCCGGGCGCACGACGAGCGCTTCGAGGCGAAGATCGAGTCGCTCGATCTCAATCGCACGAAGCACGACGACCAGATTCAGGTCATCGCAGTCGACGGGCCGAGCACGGGCGATGGCGACGAGCAGTCCACGGGGCTGCAGTCCACCCAGCAGGAGCTCGGCGGCATCAACTGGGGCGATCGGGTCCGCGAGGCGGTCTACGCCAAGCTCGTCACGAAGGTCGGCGAGCGCGAGTACTGGGAGAACTGGGCGACGAGCGTCGCCGAAGTCGCGGCAGCACAGACGCTCCGCATCAAGGGGCTCCTCGAGCATTCCGCCGAGGTCCGCGCCGAGTTCGATCGCTTCGTCAAAGGGCTGCAGGACAACCTCAACCCGAGCGTCACGGCCGAGCAGGCGCTCGAGATGCTCGCGCAGCACCTCATCACCCAGCCGGTGCTCGAGGCGCTGTTTGAGGGCGCCGGTTTCGCCTCGCACAACCCGGTCGCGCTCGCGATGAATCGGATGCTCGAGGTGCTCGAGGGACAGAACCTCGACAGCGAGACGAAGAGCCTCGAGCGCTTCTACGACTCGGTCCGCCAGCGCGTGACCCAGATCAAGGACGCCCGCGGCAAGCAGGAGTTCCTCAAGCTGCTCTATCAGCGCTTCTTCGCCGTCGCGATGAAGAAGGCGTCTGAACGACTCGGCATCGTCTACACGCCGACCGAGATCGTCGACTTCATTCTGCGCAGCGTCGACTGGATCCTTCGGGAGCAGTTCGGCACGTCGATCTCGGCCGAGGGGGTGCATGTACTCGATCCGTTCACGGGCACCGGCACCTTCATCGCGGAGCTCATCCACTCGGACCTCGTCTCGAATGCAGACCTGCCGAGGAAGTTCAGGTACGAGCTCCATGCGAACGAGATCAACCTCCTCGCCTACTACGTCGCCGCGGTCAACATCGAGGAGGCGTACCAGTCCCGTATGGGCGGCGAGCCGGTGGCGTTCCCCGGAATCGTGCTCACCGACACGTTCCAGATGACCGAGGCAGGCGATTCGAATGAGCTCGCCGGGCTCGAGGTATTTCCGGAGAACAACGCCGCGGTCGAGCGCCAACGGGCGGCACCGATCTCGGTGATCGTCGGCAACCCGCCGTACTCGGTCGGCCAGTCCTCGGGCAATGACGACAACCAGAACCTCGCCTACCGGAGTCTCGATGGCAGGATCCGGGACACCTATGCTGCGGTATCCGCTGCGAAGCTCAAGCGGAATCTTTACGATTCGTATGTCCGCGCAATCCGCTGGGCGTCAGATCGAATTGGCGAGCGCGGTGTCGTCGGCTTCGTGACAAATGGTGGCTTCCTTGACGCCAACTCCGCTGACGGGATGCGTCGCGTACTTGCAGAGGAGTTCGGTGATCTGTATGTCCTCAACCTCCGGGGCAATCAGCGGACCGCCGGCGAGCAGTCCCGCAAAGAGGGGGGCAAGGTTTTCGGCGCCGGCTCACGCGCGACGATCGTTATCGTGCTCCTGGTCAAAGCCCCGGGTACTAAGGGCGGCGGACTGCACTACCGGGACATCGGCGACTACCTGACGCGAGAACAGAAGCTCGCTGTCCTGCGCTCATTCCGCTCCGTCGGAGCTGTCCCGTGGCTCGATCACGGAAGGTCAATCGGAAGCGAGTGGCTCGATCAGGGTGACGAGCGGTTTCTGGCGTTCGCACCGATGGGCGCAACTCGGAGTACAGACGGGGGGATCTTCGCCAAGCACTCGAACGGACTAGTCACGAACAGAGACGTGTGGACGTCGAACTTCTCCCACGAAGCCGTCGTCACCAACATGCAGCACACGATCGAGTACTACAACGAGTCGGTAGGCATGCCTAGTGGCTCGGGCGTGCCCGTCCCCGTCGACGAGGCGAGGCATATCAGCTGGACTCGCGGCCTTCGCGCCCAACGCGCTCGGGGCCGCCTATCCGAGTACGCAGCATCGGCGATCGTCAGGGAGGCCTACCGGCCGTTCACTCGGCACTGGCTGTATCTCGACAAGATGTGGAATGAAGGCGTCGGGGCGAATGACACGTTCTTCCCTGAGGATCGCCCGAATCGCCTGATCTTTGTAATGCCGTCAGACCCGAGCGGACCGCTTGCCGCCCTCATAGTCGACTCGGTCGCCGACCTGCATCTCATCGGCTCTGGCAGTGTCTTCCCTCGCTACATCTATGAGAAGCGCGAGTCGGCTACGAATGAGCTCGACGTGTTCGGCGAGGACCAGCCTGGTCACACCCGCGTCGACAATGTGAGCGACGCGATCCTCTCGGAGTACCGAAAGCAATATGGCGCCGAGGTGACGAAGGACGACATCTTCTTCTACGTCTACGGGATCCTGCATTCGCCCGAGTATCGGGAGCGGTTCGCGGCGGATCTCAAGAAGATGTTGCCGCGCATCCCGAAGGTGTCCGACTTCTGGGGTTTCGCGAAGGCCGGGCGCGAGCTCTCCGAGCTGCACCTTGGCTACGAGTCGGTCGAGCCGTGGCCGCTTGAGGCCGTGCTCGATGGGGGCTCGACACATCCGGCTGCGCCGGACTACTCGACCCGCATTCCGGAGGAGGCGCTCCGCGTCACCAAGATGCGCTACGTCTCGAAGGCCGACAAGTCCGCGGTCATCGTCAACGCGCGATTGACGCTCCGTGGCATCCCGGCCGAGGCGCACGAGTACCTGCTCGGATCGCGTTCTGCGCTTGATTGGATCCTCGAGCGATACCAGATCAAGACCGATAAGGCATCCGGCATCGTGAACGACCCGAATGCGTGGGGCGAGGAGCACGGTGATCCGCGCTACATCGTCGATCTCGTGGGTCGGATCGCGCGCGTCTCGGTTGAAACCGTCGCGATTGTGAAGGCGCTGCCTGCGCTCGACATCCGTCCGGCTGGCTGATCGTTCTCCACAGCGTCGGCAGCAGTCGATCACTCCACAACTCGATCGTCGGCTCCTCGCGCCGGGGCACTGGCTGCGTACCGTGCGGGAATGTCGTACGAACACGATCCGCCAGCTCCCTCGCATGATGTATTCGTTTGTAATACACTCTCAGGTGATGAACGGGTCCTTTTCGATCTCGATCAGCTTGACTTCGACTGGCCGTTCGAGATCGACACGCAGCTCGCCCATCTCTATAAGCACGCTGGCCTTGGCGTGCCCGATATTTGGGATGTGTGGGGAAGTCGACCGCTCTTCTATGAGGCGACGCCACCCGCGCATTGGTTGATGGTGGCTGAAGTGGAGGGTCGAGTCCTCATGGTTCCGCTGGCACCGGCGAGGTCGTCAGCGGCGAACCGCTGCCGACCACTCGGCTGCTATCTCGCCTCGACTTGGCTGGCCGACCAATACCGAAGGGACCGAGGATGACGGAGATGACGCCCGAGGAGCTGTATGAGTTCTACGCGAAGCCGGAGCACCAGATCCCGCGAGGCCCGGCCGTGCGCTTGAAACGAAACCTGACCGAGCAGGTGCCGGTTCGGTTCCCGCTTGATCTCATCGAGCGGGTGCGCGAACAGGCGCAGCTCGACGACCGATCGGTCTCGAGTTGGATCCGCCGCGCGGTCGAGCATGAGCTCGGGCGTACGGCGGGCTGAGTCCACAGCCGACCCTCATAGGCTGGAGGCCATGACCGACGCCCCCGTCTCCGGGATCGACCTTGCCGAGCTCGACGCCGCCACTCGCCCGCAGGATGACCTCTTCCGGCACGTCAACGGGAAGTGGATCGAGCGCACGGAACTGCCGGCCGACAAGGCGCGCTACGGGTCCTTCCACATCCTGCACGAGGAGGCGGAGGAGGCGATCCGGACGATCATCGAGGAGACGCGGAACGCCGAGCCGGGCACCGATGCCCGGAAGGCCGGTGATCTCTTCGCGTCGTTCATGGATGAGGCGACGATCGAGGCGAAGGGCGCCGAGCCGCTCGTGCCGCTCCTGAAGGAGATCGCAGCGGTCGACTCGGTCGATGCGCTGCTGACGACGATCGGCCGACTCGAGCGAGCCGGCGGCCCGGGCTTCGTCCACCTCTACGTCGACAACGACCCCGGCGACCCCGAGCGCTACCTGCTGAACGTCATCCAGGGCGGCCTCGGCCTCCCCGACGAGTCGTACTATCGCGAGGCGAAGTTCGCTGAGGTGCGCGGGAAGTACCTCGAGTTCGTCGAGCAGCTGCTCGCACTCGCCGAGATCGACGACGCGGCTGTCCGCGCCGACCGGATCGTCGCCCTCGAGCACGAGATCGCGGCGGTCCATTGGGACAAGGTCGCCTCGCGGGACGCGCAGAAGACGTACAACCTGCTCGCCTGGGATGCCGTCGCGGAGCTCGCCGCCACCGCGCCCCTCGCCCTCTGGCGCGACGCGATGGGCCTGCAGGCCGTCCACACGGCGGAGCTCGTCGTCCACCAGCCGAGCGCGCTCGCGGGCATCGCCGCGCTCGTCGCCGAGGACCGGCTCGACGCGTGGCGGGACTGGCTCGCGTTCCACACGATCCGCTCGTACGCGAGCTCGCTCTCGGACGCGTTCGTCCAGGCGAACTTCGGCTTCTACGGCCGCGCGCTCACCGGCACGCCGGAGATCCGCGCCCGCTGGAAGCGCGGCGTGAGCCTCGTCGAGGGCGTCCTCGGCGAGGCCGTCGGCCGGGTCTACGTCGAGCGGCACTTCCCCCCGGCCGCGAAGGCCGCGATGGACGAGCTCGTCGCCGACCTCATCGAGGCGTACGGTCGCTCGATCTCATCGCTCGAGTGGATGGGCGAGGAGACGCGGCAGCGCGCGCTGGACAAGCTCGCCAAGTTCACGCCGAAGATCGGCTATCCCGTGAAGTGGCGCGACTACTCGTCGCTCGTCATCGTGCCCGACGACCTCGTCGCGAACGAGCGCGCGGCGGCCGAGTTCGAGTTCCAGCGCGAGCTCGCGAAGCTCGGCCGGCCGATCGACCGCGACGAGTGGTTCATGACGCCGCAGACGGTCAACGCCTACTACAACCCCGGCTTCAACGAGATCGTCTTCCCGGCCGCGATCCTGCAGCCCCCCTTCTTCTCGGCAGAACGCGATGCCGCCGCCAACTACGGGGCGATCGGCGCCGTCATCGGTCACGAGATCGGCCACGGCTTCGACGACCAGGGTTCGCGCTTCGACGGCGACGGCCGACTGACGGACTGGTGGACGGAGGCGGACCGCACGGCGTTCGAGGTGCGGACCGCATCGCTCATCGAGCAGTACGACGCGCTCGTGCCGGAGCAGCTCGACGGCGACGCCGAGCACCACGTGAACGGCGCCCTCACGATCGGCGAGAACATCGGCGACCTCGGGGGCTTGAGCATCGCCTGGCAGGCGTACCTCGTGCACCTCGAGCGGCAGGGCCTCACGGAAGGGCCCGTCATCGACGGGCTGACCGCGGTCCAGCGCTTCTTCCTCTCCTGGGCGCAGGCCTGGCAGCAGAAGGGTCGCGACGAGGAGGTCATCCGTCTCCTCGCGATCGACCCGCACTCACCGAGCGAGTTCCGCTGCAATCAGATCGTGCGCAACATCCCGGCGTTCTACGACGCGTTCGGCCTCACGGAGCGCGACCGGCTCTGGCTCGCCGAGCAGGAGCGCGTCACCATCTGGTGACGTCGGCGGGTCGCGTACCCGCGAACGCGGCGTATCGGGATCTGTCGAGCCCCAGTATTCCCATGGCGGCATGTAGCTGAGGGGGTTACTGTGGTCGCATGAGTCTGAAGGGCAAGCTGGTCCTCATCGGGCTCGGCGTCGGCGTCGGCTACATCCTTGGCGCGAAGGCCGGGCGTGAGCGGTACGAGCAGATCGCGAATGCGGCGTCCACCGTCTGGAATGCGCCGATCGTCCAGGGCGTGCGCGCGACCGCGACGGGCTTCGTGGACGCCCGTCTCGACGATCTCGCGGGCCTCCTCAAGATCGGCGCCGCGTCGGCCATCGATCGGGCGACCGGAGCGAAGCGGCGGTCAGGGACCTCCTCGTCCGCGCGCAAGCCGAGCGGCACGTCGACCAGGCGCTCCACGAGCGCCGCGAAGTCCGGGTCGAAGTCGGGCTCGAAGGCTCCCCCGGAGACGAAGTGAGCTCCGACGACGAGGCGCCGAAGCGTTCGCTCTTCCAACTGATCGGCGAGCTGCCGGGACTCCTCAGCGACCTCGTCCGGGCCGAGATCGATGCGATCAAGGCCGATCTCAAGGACAAGGCGATCCGCGCCGGCGTCGGCGCCGGTCTGATGCTCGGCGCGGCGTTCATCGCGCTGTGCGCGGTCGCCGTCGGCATCTTCGCCGCGATCGCCGGCATCGCGACGGTCCTGCCTATGTGGGCGAGCGCGCTGATCATCCTCGGGGCGCTCCTGATCATCGCACTGATCCTGTTCCTCGCGGGGATCGGGGCCTTCAAGTCGATGAAGGGCTCGGACCGGATGGCGCGCATCGGCGAGGATGTCCACTCGCTCGGCAGTGCCGCGCGCCGGGCGGCGCGGGAGCGGACGGAGCGCTCCGATGGCTGAGGCGCAGCCGACCCCGGAGCAGCGCGTCGCGGAGGCGCGCGCCCGGCTCGCCGCGACCCTTGATGCGATCGAGGACAAGGTCAACGTGCCCAAGCGGGCGCGGGCGGCGACCGAGCGGGTCAAGGCGTCCTACCGGAGCAATCCCGCGCCGTGGATCGCGGGGGCGATCGGCGTCGTCGCGATCGTCGCGGGCGGGATCGCCTGGGCGGTCATCCGCCGCCGCTGACCTCAGGCGAGGCCGACGGCGAGGAGAATCACGCCGATGAGCGGCGCGAGCCCCTGGATGAGCGCGCCGCGCAGGAGCTTCCCGCGCGACGACGCGATGAGGACGACCGCCGCGCCGATCATGCACAGGGCGGCGAACATCGCGACGGCTGCCCACGGGTACTCGCCGCCCGCGAGCGAGATCGCACCGCCCGTGATCGCGCCCGCGGCGAGGAAGAGGTTGTAGAACCCCTGGTTGAAGGCCCAGGGCCGCGCGATCTCGGCGTCCTCCGCGGAGGTGATGCCGAACTGGCGCCAGGTCGAGCGAGGGCGCCACAGCACCGACTCGAGGGCGAAGATCAGGATGTGGATGAGGCCCGCGAGGATGACGAACGCGAGGCCGATCGTGGTCAGGATCGAGGACATTGGTCCCCTCCGATCGTCGAGGTTCTCTAGCCGAACAGGATCGCCGCCTCGTCCCAGCGGGACTGCGGCACCGCGTTCAGTCGTCCGATGCCGTCGGCGATGGGCACGTGCGTGATGTCGGTCCCGCGCAGCGAGACCATTCGCCCGAAGCGGCCGTGGACGGTCGCGTCGATCGCCGCGAGGCCGAACCGGGTCGCGAGCACCCGGTCGAACGCGCTCGGGGTCCCGCCGCGCTGGATGTGACCGAGGATCGTGCAGCGCGACTCGATCCCGGTGCGTGCCTCGATCTGCGCGGTGACGAGCTCGCCGATGCCGCCGAGCCGCGGTCGCCCGAAGGCGTCGAGGCCCTGATCGGAGAACGCCTCGTCGCCGCCCTCCGGCACGAAACCCTCGGAGACGACGACGAGCGGCGCGCGTCCGCGCCGGTGCGCGCTCGTGACCCACTCCGTGAGCTCGTCCCAGGTGGTCCGCTGCTCGGGGATGAGGATCGCGTGCGCACCCGCGGCCATCCCGGAATGCAGGGCGATCCATCCGACGTGCCGGCCCATGACCTCGGCGACCATCGCGCGGCCGTGCGAGTCGCCCGTCGTGCGCAGCCGATCGAAGGCCTCCGTCGCGATCTCGACCGCGGTGTCGAAACCGAACGTCATATCCGTCGCGGAGAGATCGTTGTCGATCGTCTTCGGAACTCCCACGATGCGGACCCCGAGCTCGGCGAGTTCCGCCGCCGCCGCGAGCGTCCCCTCGCCGCCGATCACGATGAGCGAATCGACCCCGAGACGCTCCATCGACTCACGCGCGCGGCTCGCCGTCGCATCGCCGTCGCCGAACGGGTTCGTCCGCGAAGTACCAAGGATCGTGCCGCCGAGCTTGCCGATGCCCTGGATGTCCCGCCGCTCGAGCGGGATGCCATTGCCCTCGACGACTCCGCGCCACCCGTCGCGGAATCCGACGAACTCCTGATCGTAGATCTGCGTGCCCTTGAGGACCACCGCACGGATGACCGCGTTGAGTCCCGGGCAGTCTCCGCCACTCGTCAGGATGCCGATCGCCACGCACTCAACGTAGCGGCCGGGGCCGTGGTTGAGTACGCTCACTCACGACCAAGGCCACCGCCACGAAAGCAGGAACCAGTCATGACCGACCCCAACGTCCCGCAGCAGCCCGCTTATCAGCAGCCCCCGGCCGGGTACCAGCAGCCGCTGGCTCCCGCACCTGGCGACTACCCGGGCAAGACGCTCGGCATCGTCGGCCTCGTCTTCGCCTTCGTCTTCGCCCTCGTCGGCCTGATCCTCTCGATCGTCGCCCTCAACCAGTCGAAGGCCGCCGGCTTCCAGAACACGCCGGCGAAGGTCGGTCTGATCATCTCGATCATCGTCCTGGCGATCTACGTCGTCTGGATCATCATCGCGGTGGTCATCGGGGCGACGGCGCTCGCGACGCTCGGCTCGATCTCCTACACCACGAGCTGAGTCAGAGCGACTCCAGCACCGCCATGGCGGCGTTGTGTCCTCCGATGGCGGACACGGCGCCGCCTCGGCGTGTGCCGGAACCGCACATTAGGATCCGCTCGTAGGGGGTATCGACGCCCCAGCGCTCGGCAGGGGTCGCCAGCGCTTCGTCGTCCTCCGCCCAGGGCCAGGACAGCGGCCCGTGGAAGATGTTCCCCTTCGGCAGCTTCAGCGCCCGTTCGAGGTCGAGCGTCGTCTTCGTCTCGATCGTCGGGCGGCCGTCCGCATCCGAGAGCAGCAGCGACTCGATGGGCTCCGCGAGCACGGAGTCGAGGCTCGCGATGACGGCGTCCTGCAGGCGCTCGCGATAGCGGTCCGCGCCGATCCCTCCCGCGTAGGTCGGCGAGCCGGCGAGCCGGTGCGGCGTGTGCAGGCCGAAGACCGTGATGGTCTGCGCGCCGGCGTCACGGAGCTCCTCCGAGAGGATCGTCGGGTCGGTGATGGAGTGGCAGTAGATCTCGAGCGGCAGCAGCGTCGGCACTGACCCGGAAGTCGCCTCGTCGTACGCCGTCTGGAGCTGCGACCACGTCTCGTTCACGTGGAACGTCCCGCCGAACGCGGCCCGCGGGTCGACCGCGCTGTCGCGCAGCCGAGGCAGCCGCCGCAGCAGCAGGTTGACCTTGACCTGGGCACCCTCGGCATCGGTCGGCGGTTCGTCGCCGAGCAGACGCGCGAGCTCCGTCGGCGAGCAGCCGGCGAGGACCCAGCGCGCCGCGAAGTCGACCTCCTCGTCCCGAATCCGGGCGCGGACGCTCCCATCCGGGTTCACGGCGTTCACCTCGGCACCGGTCAGCAGCTCCGCACCGGCCTGCAGCGCCGCGCGTCGCAGCTCGCCGGTCACCGAGCCCATCCCGCCGACCGGCACGTCCCAGTCGCCGGTCCCGCCGCCGATGACGTGGTACAGGAAGCAGCGGTTGCCGGCGAGCGTCGCGTCGACGTTCGGCGCGAAGGTGCCGATGAGCGCGTCGGTCAGCGCGACCCCGCGCGCGAGGTCGTCGGCGAGCGCGTCCTGGATCGTCGCGCCGACGGGCTCGTCGATGAACGCGGTCCACGTCGCATCGTCCGCGACCGCCCGCTTCGCCTCCGACCGGGTCATGAGCGGTGAGGTGACGGTCGGGAAGAGGGTGCGCGCCAGCTGCCCGGTCGACTCGTACAGTGCGCGCCAGCCCGCGGCGTCCGCCCCGAGCGCGCTCGCGGCGGTGTCGACCCGATCGACGAGCAGACCGGTCGAACTACCGGGTCGTGGCGTGTAGGAGGAGTAGCGCCGCCGCGCGACACGGACGTCGAGCCGCAGGTCGCGCACGATCGAGGCGGGCAGCAGTGAGACGAGATACGAGTATCGCGAGAGCCTCGCGTCGAGGCCGGAGAACGCCTGCG
>DATMFB010000276.1:0-15689 GCA_035556395.1 Microbacteriaceae bacterium | reverse complement strand
CGTCGGCGTCTGCTTCGCGGCCCGCTTCGCGCGACGCGAGCCGCTGTGCACGGTCGTGACGACTGGCCCGCGCCGGCCGCCGTCCGGCTCGGCGATGATCGGGGCGGCCGCCCAGCTGGCATTCGCGACGTCGATCGAGGTCGGGGGCAGCCCGAGCTCCTGCTGCAGCCAGCGCAGCTCCTCCGCGAACTGCAGCATCGACTGCGGGCGCTGCGCGGGATCCTTCGCCATCGTCCTGGCGAGGAACTGCTCGACCTGCCCGGGCACGTCGGGCCGGCGCAGCGGCGTGTACCGGGCGCGCGCCACCCGCTCGCGCATCAGGTCCCGGGTGTTCTTCTCCCGCTCCGGCGAGGCGAAGGGACTGCGCCCCGCGAGCAGCGTGTACAGGGTCGCGCCGAGGCTCCACACCTCGGACTGGACCGAGCCGGTCGTCGACTCGGCGACCACCTCGGGGCTCGACCAGGGGATGCTCATCGCGATGAGCTCGTCGGCGTCGTCCGCGCCCGTGAGCGACGTCGCGATGCCGAAGTCGCTCAGCACCGGCTGCCCGAGCTGCGTGACGAGGATGTTCGACGGCTTGATGTCGCGATGCAGCACGCCCGCCCGGTGCGCCGTCTCGAGCGCCGACGCCATCCGGATGCCGGTGTCGAGGACGACGGACAGCGCGATCGGCGCCTGCTTGTAGCGGTCGCCGAAGGACTCCGGGCAGAACTCCGCCGCGAGATAGGGCCGGCCGTCGGAGGAGATGCTCGCCTGGTAGATCGTGAGGACCGACGGGTGGGCGGAGAGCTGCGCCATGCGGTCGGCCTCGGCGTTGAAGAGGCGCCGCACCTCCGGGTTGATCGCGTCGGCCGCGAGCACCTTGACGGCGACGACGCGCCGCGGCATGTCCTGCTCATAGAGGAAGACGTCGGCGAACCCGCCGGCGCCGAGCGGGCGCACGAACGTGAATCCCGGTAGGACCGGCGGCGTCGACTGCGGTCTGCGTGCCACGTGTGCTGCCCCCCTCCCGAACCGGCCACCGATGCCCGCTGCCACGGGCGCCTCGCGCCCCCGCGACAGCCTCTCCGGTTGCTCCAAATGGTATCCGCCCCCGTTCCCCACGGGGCGCGCGCCCCTGGCGTTCTCCCAGCCTCCTCTCTCCTCCTCTCCCTCCTCCTGATCGCTCCGGTGTCACTTGTGGCTGGAATGGACCGTTCTTTACCGCCACAACTGACACCGGAGCGATCAAGGGGAGGGAGAACGCGGTGGGGGCGCGTGCATAAGTGCGGTGCGGAGGCGGGGGATGAGGATGTTCCGGCGGGCGAAGAGAGCGGCGTCCACGCGGATCACCGTCCAGCCGAGCGACTGGACCGCGCCGACCCGATCGATGTCGATCGCGAACTGACGCGGATCCGCGCGGTGCTGGTCGCCCTCGTACTCGACGATGACGCGGGCCTCGCGCCAGACCAGGTCGCCATGGGCGATCACGGCGCCGTACTCGTTGCGGATCTCGCCGTTCAGCTCGTCGGGCTCCGGCAGCCCGGCTCGCACCAGCAGGAGTCGCAGCATCGTCTCGCGCGCGGAGTCGGTGCCGGCGCGGACCCACTCAAGCGCCTCGCGGAGCAGCGGGCCTCCGACGAGTCGCCGGTGCGCGTCGAGCGCCGCGCCCAGGCCCGCGAGCGTCGTGACCGGCGCTTTGCGCCGCACGAGCCCATCGCCCATGACGATCAGGTCGTCGAGCTCGAGACTGCTCGCGAGATGCAGCCAGGTCTCGACCGGGTCCAGCACGGGAAGGCCTCGCACGGCGACGTGCCCGCAGCCGTCCCCACCGCGATGGGCCGACACTCCCGCGCGGCGGATCGGCCGCCGCCCGCCGAACGTCGTGACGTGGACGACCGGTGGCGGATGCCGTTCGGGCGTGCGCATCCCGTGCAGGGCGGCGGCGGTCAGGTGGCTGAACACCTGATCCGGCTCGAGCAGCGGCGCGAACGCCCGCGCGAGGACCTTCTGGTCTCGCGACCGCGCGTGATCGCGGACGCCGCGAAAGGGCGTGATGAGGTCGGCGGCGCGAGCACGCCCGCGCGTGACGCTCTCAGCAGCAGCCGTGCCCTTCGCACCCGCCGCACCCTCCGCCCCGACAGCGAACGGCGTCGACCGCAGGGACACTGGCAACTTGCTCGGCGCACGCATCCGTGCACCCTGCCGCATCCGGCGTTCTCTCGCAGAAGTTATCCACAGCCAGCTCCGCCCCCGCCCGGCCCCCATCGCTCCGGTGTCACTTGTGGCTGGAAAGCCGCGCCTATTCCAGCCACAAGTGACACCGGAGCGGATGCGGGAGAACGCGAGGATGGAAGAACGCGAGAACGCGAGTGACGGGGAGAAAAAAGGACTCCCCGCGCACCCGCCAGAGCCCGGTTACCCTTGCTGCGTCTCCGCCCTGGGGGAGTTGGCCTGGATGGCGCCACGCGGGGAGCCGCGACGATTCTACCGGGGCGGACGAGGGGTTCGCCCCCGTCCCAGCACGGCAGCCGAAGCCGGTAGACTGTTGGGCGGTCTCCGGGCGATCCTCGAAGACCACCCGGAGGTGTCGCCTAGTGGCCTATGGCGCACGCTTGGAAAGCGTGTTGGGTGCAAGCCCTCGGGGGTTCGAATCCCCCCTCCTCCGCTTCATGTGATCCCCTCGCGCCGCGCGGCTCGCGTTTCTCGCCGTTCCGGTGTCAGTTATGGCTGGAATGCGCAGCCCATAGCGACCACAAGTGACACCGGAGCGAGACCGGGCCGAGCGGGGCGGGTCAGGTGCGGTAGCGGAGGTCTGAGAGCTTCGAGCCGTCCGAGAACCAGAGCCGGTCGCGGTCGAGGTCGCCCGCGTTCGCGCCGGTCGCGCGTCGGCCGTCGGGCACCGACTCGCCCGCGGGGCAGTAGAGCAGCGCCATCTTGTCCCGTCCCACCGCGAACGACTCAGTCTCGTAGCAACCGCTGCCGTCGACGGCGTGCTCGCCCCCGGCCAGCTCGACCCGGTCGCCGCTCGCGAGCGTCGCCGCGGGCCAGGCGAGCACGACGCACGACTTGCCGCCGGTCACGCACCACTTGCCGTCGGACTCCCGGAATCCCATGAACCTCGCGTCGAGCACCACCGTGGTCTGGTCCGTGATGGTCTGCGCCTGCTGCACGACCGCGTCGAGGTTCGCGCTGCTCGAGAGCAGCGCCCAGCCGGCCTCGACGCGCGCCTGCAGCTCCACTCGGACCGAGTCGTCCGCGACGCGGCCCGCGGCGCCGGCGTTCACCTGCACGGCCGTGCCGATCACCGCCGAGAGGTCGCTCTGCGCGTCGGCGAGCGCCTTGGCGCTCAGCGAGCGGCTCACCCGATCCATCGACGCGACGACCTCCCGTCGGGCGGACTCGATCGCCTGCGGCGTCCCCTCGAGCGAGGCCCGCGCGATCACGATCGCGCCCATCAGCTGCGAATAGGCGGTGGGGTCCGCGAGCTGGTTCGCGGTCGTCGAGGCCACGAGCGCGGCGCCCTCCTCGATGAGCTGCGCGAGGGTCGCCGATGCGGTGTCCGCGCCGACCGCGGCGTTTCCGGCGACCGCACTCCCGCCGGGCAGCGCAGCGGTGCGGGCGGTGAGCAGGATCGCGGCGATGAGGGCGATGCCGACGACGACCGCCGCCACGACACCGACCCACAGCCAGCGGCCCGCGAACGGGCCTCGAGGCGGGGGTCCGTCGATCGCCGCCGTGCTGCCGTCCATGGGGGGCCACCTTATGCGGCGACTCTGAATGCCCCCTGTTCGGGGGTCAGCGGAACAGGTTCTTGAGCACGCCGCGGAGCACGCCGTTGACCGCGGTCTGCACCGCGGAGCCGATGACCTTCTCGGTCGTCGAGGTCGACTTCCGGCTCGTCGTCGTGCGCGTCGTCGACCGTTGGTACTGCGCCTTCGCCTTCCGGTAGGCCTCGTCGTACTCGTCCTTCGCATCCCGCGACGCGGCCTGCTGGGCCTTCGCCGCCTGCTCGCGCTCGGCGCGTTCCAGCGACGCGTTCATCCGGGCCGCGAGCAGCTCGCGCGCCGACTCGCGGTCGATCATCGTCCCGTACTGGGCGCTGAGCGGCGACGCCGCGACCTGCGCCGCGAGCGCCGCAGAATCCGTCGGCGACATCGACGCCTGGGGTGCGCGCAGCCGGGTCCAGGCGACCGGAGCGGGCGCGCCCTTCTCGTTCATGACGGTGACCACCGCCTCGCCGGTCGCGAGCGTCGTGAGCACCTCTTCGAGGTCGTAGCCGGATTTCGGGTAGGTGCCAACGGCCGCACGCAGCGCCTTCGCATCGTCGGGCGTGTGCGCGCGCAGCTGGTGCTGGATGCGGGAGCCGAGCTGCGCGAGCACGTCGTTCGGGATGTCCTTCGGGGACTGGGTGATGAACACGATGCCGACGCCCTTGGAGCGGATGAGCCGCACGGTCGCGACGATCGAGGCGAGGAAGTCCTTCGAGGCGTTGCGGAAGAGGAGGTGCGCCTCGTCGAAGAAGAAGACGAGCTTCGGGCGCTCGACGTCGCCGACCTCGGGCAGCGCCTCGAAGAGGTCGGCGAGCAGCCACATCAGGAACGTCGAGAACACGGCCGGCTTGTCGTAGACCTCGGGGATCTCGAGCAGCGACACGATGCCGCGGCCGTCGGCGGCCTGACGCAGCAGCAGCTGCGTGTCGATCTCCGGCTCGCCGAAGAAGACGTCGGCACCCTGGTCGGCGAACGCGATGAGCTCACGCAGGATGACGCCGACGGTCGCCTTCGAGAGGCCGCCGAGCTCGACGAGCTCGCCCTTGCCCTCGTCGGAGACGAGGTAGCTGAGGACCGCCCGGAGGTCGGTCAGGTCGAGGAGCGGCAGGCCCGCGGAGTCGGCGTAGTGGAAGACGAGGCCGAGCGACGACTCCTGCGTCGCGTTCAGCTCGAGGACGCGGCTGAGCAGGAGCGGGCCGAAGCTGCTGACGGTCGCGCGGATCGGTACGCCGGTGCCGCGGCCGCCGAGGGTGTAGAACTCCGTCGGGAAGCTCGTCGCCGCCCAGTCCTGACCGATGCTCGCGGTCCGGGAAAGGAGCTTCTCGCTCGAGGCGCCCGGCGTCGCGATGCCGGACAGGTCGCCCTTGACGTCGGCGGCGAAGACCGGCACGCCCGCTGCGCTGAGCTGCTCCGCGATGAGCTGGAGGGTGCGGGTCTTGCCCGTGCCCGTCGCCCCGGCCACGAGACCGTGGCGGGTCAGCATCCCGATGGGGATGCGGACCTGGACGTCGGGGCGAGCCTCGCCGTCGACGAGCGCGCCGAGCTCGAGGCTCGTGCCAGCGAAGTCGTAGCCGGCGCGGATCCGCTCGACGTGGTCGGGGTCGAGCGGGCCGAGCTCTGGCGCAGCCGCCCTCGCCTGGAGCGCCTCGACCTGTGCCTGCAGCGCGGCGAGCTGCTCCTGGGCCGCCTTGAGCTCGTCCGCGGGATCGGTCATGGGATCAGGCTAGACGGGAAGCTCCTGCTGGCCCCAGGCCTGACCGTATCCGCCTTCGGCCTCGGGGCGCGCCATCAGCTCGAGGAACGGGTCCGCCTCGAACGCCTCCGGCCCGAGCACCCCGGTACCCGACCACGCGCCCGTCGCGAGCAGCTCGAGGGCGATGACGGGGTTCAGCGCCGTCTGCCAGACGACGCACTGCGAGCCGTACTCGCGCATCGTCCACTCGTTGTCGGCGACGTGGTACAGGTACGTCGAACGCGGCTGCCCGTCGATACCGGTCCCGCGCGCCCACAGCCCGGCGCACGTCTTGCCGGTCATGCGCGGGCCGATCGTCGCAGGATCCGGCAGGCCGGCCGCGACGACGTCGCGCGGGGCGACCTCGACGGGACCGTTCGTCGATCGCACCCGGACCGGCTCCACCTTGTCGAGTCCGAGCGCGTGGAGCGTCTTCAGGATGCCGATCATCTCGTCGCCGAGCCCGTACTTGAACGTCACGCGCTTGGCCTTGTCGCCGAGCCAGCGCGGCATGAGGAGCACCTCCTCGTGCTCGACGTTGACGCACTCGACCGGGCCGATGCCCTCGGGGAAGTCGAAGACCTCCGGCTCGGAGAACGGCGGCGTCGTCCGGAACCCGGTGTCGCGCTCCCACACGACCGGCGGGTTGAGGCACTCCTCGATGACGGTCCAGATGGAGAACGACGGCGCGAAGATCTCGTTGCCCTCATCGTCGCGCACGACGAGGTTCGCGCCGTCGCGGACGCCGAGCTCGTCTACCTCGGAGAAGAGCCGGTCGACGGCGTAGCGGGCGAAGACGTCGGAGAGTCCCGGCTCGACGCCGATCCCGACGAGCGCGAGCCGCCCGGCCGCCTCCCACTGGCCGGCGAGGCCGAACTGATCGTCGCCGAGCTTGACGAAGGGCTCCGAGTGCGGCTCGGTGGGGTGCGGGATCGAGAGGCTCATCGCCATGTCGAGGTAGTCGGCGCCGGCCTCGAGCGCGCCGCGGAAGATCGGCATCACGAACTTCGGCTCGACCGCGTTCATGACGTGCGTCGCGCGATGCCGGCGGGCGACCTCGGCGACGACGTGCTCGTCGGAGGCGTCGATGCGATCCGCGCTGAAGCGCCCCGCGATCTCAGGACCATGGCGTTCTGCGATCCAGGCGACCGTGCGCTCGGCGCGCTCGAGCGCGTAGTCGGCCACGATGATGTGCTCGTAGAACGAGCGCCGTGCCGCGATCTTCGCGATCGCGTCCCCGACGCCCCCGGCGCCGACCAGCAGGATTCTCATGCGATGAGGCTAGCGGCGACCCTCCCGCGGTCCCACCCGTTTTCAGGAGTACGGCGGGTGAGACGTGCGTATTGCACGCGAACCCCGCTGTACTCCTGAATTGCGGAAGGTGGTCAGAAGACGATGACCGGCTTGACCGTCACGCCGTGGTGCATGTCCTGCGCCGCCTGCTCGGTCTCGTCGAGCGAGTAGCGCCGTTGCAGTCGCTCGAGCGGCAGCTCGCCGGCGGCGTGCAGCGCGACGAGCTCGGGGATGAGCACGGGCGGGTTCGCGTCGCCGAGCGTGATGCCGCGCAGCGACTTGCCGAGGAGCAGGCCCGTCATCTCGACCGGGAGCATCGTCCCGGGCGGCGCGACGCCGACGATGAGCAGCGTGCCCCCGGGGGCGGTCGAGTCCATCGCCGCCGATCCCACGGCGGGTGAGGCCGTGGAGTCGAAGCCGATCGTCGTCCCGCGGCCGCCGGAGATCCCCGCGATCCGCGCCGAGACGTCCTCGCTCGATGCGTCGATGACGTGCGTCGCGCCGAACTCCTTCGCGAGCTCGAGGCGCGCCGGCACCCGGTCGATCGCGATGAGGATCGCGGGGCCGAGGCGCGCCGCGCCCCAGACCGCCGAGAGGCCGACCGCGCCGGCGCCGTAGACCGCGACGATGTCCTCCGGGCCGGGGCGCAGCGCATTCCACATCGCCCCGACGCCCGTGATGACCCCGCAGCCGAGCGGCGCGAGGACCGTCAGGTCCGCCGATTCGTCGACCTTGACGAGCGAGCGCTCGTCGGCGATCGCGAACTCGGCGAGCGAGGACTGGCCGAGGAAGTGGGTGTGCACCGGGTCGCCGTCGAGCCGGGTCGCCGCGGAGTCCTCGCGGCGCAGCCCCCCGAGCACGTTCCGCGGGAACCAGGTCGTGCAGTAGGCGGGGTGGTCGGCGGCGCACGACGCGCACTCGCCGCACGAGGTGAAGCTCATGAGTACCCGGTCGCCCGGGCGGACCGACTCGACGCCGGGACCGACCCGCTCGACGACGCCGGCGCCCTCGTGCCCGAGGATGCCGGGCAGCTCGAACGGCACCCCGATCGCCTGCGCCCCGAGGTCCGTGTGGCACAGCCCCGACGCGACGAGCCGGACGAGGACCTCGCCCGTTCCGGGATCGTCGAACTCCAGCTCGACCACTTCGAACGGTGTCCCGGCCGTCCGGACCACCGCTCCTCTGCCGCTCGTGCTCATGGGTTTCCTCTCGCCGTTGAGGGATTCCGGCTTCTGCCGCATAATCAGTAAACCTGATAATCACGCTCCGACGCGAGCGTTTTCCGATCGGGCGGTTTCTCAACGAGGAGATGACTCAGATGAGCGGTACGAGCGTGCTGGCGGGGCCGGCCAAGCTGTACATCGGCGGCGAGTGGACGGAGGCCTCCGACGGAGAACGCCGTGACATCATCGGCCCGGCGACCGGCACGAAGATCGCCGACGTCCCCGAGGGCACGACGGCGGACGCCGATGCGGCGATCGCGGCGGCGAAGGCGGCGTTCCCCGAGTGGGCGGCGAAGTCGGGCCGCGAGCGCTCGCGCATCCTGAACCGGGTTGCGCAGCTCATGGGCGAGCGCCTCGAGGCCTTCGCGCAGGCGGAGACGCAGGACGCCGGCAAGCCGATCCTGTTCACCCGGATGATCGACATCCCGACCGCGATCGAGCAGTTCGAGTACTTCGCCGCGCTCGCCCAGACGCTCGACGGCTCGGTGCGCGAGACGCCGCTGCCCGCGCTCTCGCTCGTGCGCCGCGAGCCGCTCGGCGTCGTCGCGGCGATCACGCCCTTCAACTTCCCCATGATCCTGGCCGCGTCGAAGCTCGCCCCGGCGCTCGCCGCGGGCAACACGATCGTGCACAAGCCCGCCGAGGACACGCCACTGTCGGCGTTCCTGCTCGCCGAGGTGCTCGCGGACGCGGGCGTCCCGAGCGGCGTCTACAACCTCATCACGGGCCCGGGTGCCGAGCTCGGCAACCACATCGTCGCGCACCCGGACGTCGCGGCGATCGCGTTCACCGGCTCGACGGCCGTCGGCAAGCACATCGCGTCGGTCGCGGGCGCGAACCTCAAGCCGGCGATGACCGAGCTCGGCGGCAACGGGGCGAACATCGTCTTCGCGGACGCCGACCTCGACCAGGCGGTCGGCGCGGTCATCAACGCCTTCGTCTACAACACCGGCCAGTTCTGCATGTCCGGCACGCGGCTCCTCGTCGAGCGGCCCATCCACGACACGATCGTCGGGATCCTCGCCGGCGCGGTGCCCCATGTCCCGCTCGGCAGCCCGAGCGACCCGAACACGGTCATCGGCCCGCTCGTCAGCGAGAAGCAGCGCACCCGGGTCCAGCGGCTCGTCGACCAGGCGAAGGCCGACGGCGGCACCGTCGTCACCGGGGGTGAGCCCCTCGATCTCGACGGCGGCTTCTACTACCCGCCGACGATCATCACGGGCGTGCCGAACGACTCCGAGGCGGTCCAGGAGGAGATCTTCGGCCCGGTGCTGACCGTCCAGGCCTTCGACACCGAGGCCGAGGCGATCGAGCTCGCGAACTCGACCCGCTACGGCCTCGCCGCCGGCGTGCAGACGGGCGACGTCGCGAAGGCGCTCCGCGTCACCTCCCAGCTCAAGGCCGGCGTCCAGTGGGTCAACGGCTGGGCGATGCTCGACCCGTCGGTGCCGTTCGGCGGCTACAAGGACTCCGGTCTCGGCCGCGAGAGCGGGCCGGAGGCGCTGCTCAACTACACGCGGTCGAAGTCGGTCACGATCTCCGTCCCGCCGGCGTCGTGAACGGCGGATCCACCGAACCGCTCGCCTGGGACGTCAACTGGTCGCAGATCTGGGACCGCGTCGCCGACGCGCTCCCGGACAGCCCCGCGGTCGAGACACCCGGGGAGGTGCTCAGCTACGGCGCGCTCGAGGACCGAGCGTCGCGGCTCGCGCGCACCTTCTCGGATCTCGGCGTCGGTCACGGCGACACGGTCGGGCTCTTCCTCTACAACCGCGCCGAGTACCTCGAGGCGATCTACGCGGCGTTCAAGCTCGGCGCGATCCCCGTCAACATGAACTTCCGGTATCGCGCGACCGAGCTCGCCGAGCTCATCGGGATCTCCCGGTGCAAGGTCCTCGTCGCGCCGTCGTCGCTGCGCGCCGAGGTCGCGGCGGCGCTCGAGCTGCTGCCGGTCCCGGAGCGAGTCGGCGGCGACTCGAAGGGCGTCCCCGCCCTGCTGGAGATCGACGACGGACCGAGTGACGTCGCGCTGCCGGAGAACGCCATCCCCTACGAGCACGCGATCGGCGAGCGATACGACGGTCCCGATGAGCGCAGCGGGCTCGACGAGATCCACCTCTTCACGGGCGGCACGACGGGCACGCCGAAGGCGGTCGTCTGGCAGCACGGGAACCTGCTCGACGCCCAGCTCGTCTCGATCTACGGGACGGGGCCCGGCTCGGTGCTGCCGACGAGCGTCGACGAGATGATCGCCGTCGCGATCGACCCCGAGAAGTCGGCGCCGCGGATGCTGCCGATCGCGCCCCTCATGCACTCGTCGGCGATGTTCAACTCGATGAACACGCTGACCCTCGGCGGCACGGTCGTCTTCCTCGACAATCCCCGGTTCGATCCCGCGCAGGTGCTGCGCACGGTGCAGGACCGCGGCGTGACGCGCACGGTCATCGCGGGCAACGCCGTCTCGGCGCCCCTCGTCGACGAGCTGCGCCGCGCGGCGGAGGCGGGCGAGCCCTACGACATCTCGTCGCTCGACCTCATCGTCTCCTCCGGCATGGCCTGGACCGACGAGTCGAAGGCCGAGCTCCTCGAGCACCTGCGGGACACGCTGCTCTTCGACATCTTCGGCGCGACGGAGGGCGGTCCGTTCGCCTACGCGTTCGTGCGCTCGGCCGCCGACCTGCCGAGCCGTATCGTGCTCACCCCGGGGGCGGTCGTCCTCGACGAGGAGGGCCGCGAGCTCGATCCGGAGTCGGGCGCGACCGGCGTGCTCGCATACGCGGGTCCCAAGCCGATCGGCTACCTCGACGCGCCCGACAAGACCGCGGAGACCTACCGCCGGCTGAACGGCAAGGTCTACGTCTCACCCGGCGACTACGTCCGGCTGCTGGGCGGCGGGCGGATCGAGTTCCTCGGACGCGGCTCGGCGACGGTCAACACCGGCGGCGAGAAGGTCTACCCCGCCGAGGTCGAGGAGGCCCTGCGCTCGCACCCCGACGTGGCCGACGCGGTCGTCTTCGGGGTCGCGGACCGGCGCTGGGGCCAGGCCGTCGCGGCCGTCGTCGCGGTCGATCCGGATGCCGCCATCGGGCCGGATGAGCTGCGCGCGCATGTCGGCGAGCTGCTCGCCGGCTACAAGAAGCCGCGGCACCTCGTGATCGTCGACTCGCTCGAGCGCACCCCGAGCGGCAAGGCCGACATGCGTCGGATGAAGTCGCTCGTCGAGGCGTCCCTCAACGCTTGACGAGGTGCGCGGCGATCGACGCAGCGGATTCCGCGAGATCGATCTGCCCCTGTGCGACGCCGAGGATCAGCTCGAACGCGTCGTCCTCCGGCATCGCGATGCGATGCTCGTTGAGCGCGCAGAACGCGAGCGTCAGATACCAGGAGAACCGCTTGTTTCCGTCGAAGAGCGGATGGTTCCGCGCGAGCGACTCGAGCAGCGCGGCCGCCTTGGTCGCGAGATCCGGATAGGCGTCCTCGCCGAACATGCTCGCGCTCGGCCGCGCCAGGGCGGAGAAGAGCAGCCCCTGGTCTCGGACCTGCAGGCCCAGGTGCTCGGTCGCGGCGATCGCCTGCTCAGGTTCGACGTATTCGGTCACGCGTCCTCGAGTCGCTTGATGAGTCCGGCGTAGCTCTCACTCGTCTCATCAAGGCTCGCCAGCACGCGCGCCGTCTTGTCTTCCTGCCGCAGAGCGCGCTCGACCGCACTGATCACATAGGACTGCTTCGACACCCGCTGCTCCTGGGCAGCCAGCTCGAGGGCGGCATCGAGCGCCGCCGGAAGTCGAAGGGTCATCGCCATGACGTCATGGTATCACTCTGATACCGAATGTCGGGTGGCTCAGACGAGTGTGCTGAGCAGCACTCCCGGGCGCGCGCCGACGTGCGAGATGACCTCGGCCGCCGCGACGCCGCCGAGCCGCGCGCACTCGCCGAGCGGCAGGCCGCGCGTGAAGCCGTAGAGGAAGCCCGAGGCATACAGGTCGCCCGCGCCCGTCGTGTCGATGACGCGCTCGACCGGCTCGGCGGGGACCGAGTAGGTCTCGTCGCCGCGGACGACGATCGAGCCCTTCTCGCTGCGGGTCAGGACCATGATCTTGCCCTCACCGCGAGCACGGTCGACGGCCTCGTCGAAGGTGTCGACCTGGTAGAGCGACATGATCTCGACCTCGTTCGCGAAGACGATGTCGAGGTGGTTCGATACGAGGTCGCAGAACTCGTCGCGGAAGCGGTCGACGCAGAAGGGGTCGGAGAGCGTCAGCGACGTCAGGCGCCCGGCCGCGTGGGCGGCGTCGAAGGCCTTGAGCACCGCGGCCTTCGCCGCGTCGGTGTCCCAGAGGTAGCCCTCGACGTAGACGATCTTCGCCGCCGCGACGTACTCGGGGTCGATGTCGGCGGGGCTCAGGCCCCGGCCGGCGCCGAGGTAGGTGTTCATCGTGCGCTGCGCGTCGGGCGAGACGAAGATGAGGCAGCGCCCGGTCGCGGGCCCCTCGAGCGCGCGCGGGACCTCGAAGCTCACGCCGATCGATCGGAGGTCGTGGGCGAAGACGTCGCCGAGCTGGTCGTCGCGCACCTTGCCGATGAAGGCGCCCGTGCCGCCGAGCGAGGCGACGCCGGCCATCGTGTTCCCCGCGGAGCCACCCGACATCTCGATGCCGGGGCCCATCGACCCGTAGATGTCGACCGCACGATCCTCATCGATGAGGTGCATCGTCCCCTTGGCGAGGCCGAGGCCCTCGAGGAAGCCGTCCTCGGCGTGCGACAGCACGTCGACCATCGCGTTCCCCATGCCGAGGACGTCGTAGAGCGCTTCGGTCATCGGGTCCTGCCCCCTGGGTCTGCGAGAAATGGCCGGGAGCCATTCTCGCAGACCCCTCGCCCCTAGCCGACCGCGACCCGGAGCGCCGCGTCGAGATCGGCGAGAAGGTCCCCGAGCGACTCGAGGCCGACGGAGAGGCGGACGACCGTCTCCGGCACGGCGAGCTCCGTGCCGCGGACCGACGCGTGCGTCATGGCGTCCGGGTAGTTGACGAGCGACTCGACGCCGCCGAGCGACTCCGCGAGTGTGAAGACCGTGGTCGACTCCGCGAAGCGACGCGCGGCCGCGGCCGTCGGGAGCTCGATGGACACGATCCCGCCGAATGCCGACATCTGCCTCGCGGCGACCTCGTGGCCCGGATGCGAGGCGAGGCCCGGGTAGTAGACCCTGGCGACCCGCTCGTCCGCCGCGAGGCGCTCGGCGATCGCCATCGCGTTCTCGCTGTGCCGCGCCATCCGCACGCCGAGCGTCTTGATCCCGCGCGTCGTCAGCCACGCGTCGTGGGGCCCGGAGATCGCGCCGACCGCGAACTGGAGGAAGCCGACCTGCTCGTCGAGCACGGCGTCGTCCGTGATGACCGCGCCGCCGACGACGTCGGAGTGCCCGCCCAGGTACTTCGTCGTCGAGTGCACGACGACGTCGGCGCCGAGCGCGATCGGCCGCTGCAGCGCGGGAGTCGCGAACGTGTTGTCGACGACGAGGAGCGCACCGGCCTCGTGGGCGACCCGACCGACCGCGGCGATGTCGACGACCCGCAGCAGCGGGTTGCTCGGGGTCTCGAGCCAGACGATCCGCGACGGGCGCTCCCCGAGCGCCGCGGCGACCGCGTGCTCGTCGCTCAGATCGGCGATCCGCACCGTGACGCCCCAGGGGCCGAGGACGCGCGTGATCAGCCGGTAGGTGCCGCCATAGACGTCGTTGCTGAGCAGCACGTCATCGCCCGGCCGGAGCACGGCTCGCAGCAGCGCGTCCTCCGCGGCAAGGCCGGAGGAGAACGACCTCGCGTGGGCGGCCCCCTCGATCGCCGCGAGCTGCTGCTCGAGCGCGGTCCTCGTCGGGTTGCCGCTGCGGCCGTACTCGTAGCCCTGTCGGAGGCCGCCGATGCCGTCCTGCAGATAGGTCGACGAGAGGTGGATGGGCGGGATGACTGCCCCAGTCGTCGGGTCGGGATCCTGCCCCGCGTGGATCGCGGTCGTGTCGAACTCGCTCATCGTGCCATCACTCCAGTCAGTTCATCGTCCAGTCCGCTGATGCCGTGGTCCTGCAACCACGTGTCATCGAAGATCTTCGAGAGGTAGCCGCGTCCGCTGTCGGGCAGCAGGACCACGACGACCGCGTCCGCCGGCAGGCCCCGCGCGACGCGCAGCGCGCCGGCGACCGCCATGCCGCTCGAGCCGCCGACGAGCAGCCCCTCCTCACGGGCGAGCCGCCTGGTCAAGGCGAAGGCCTCCGCGTCGTCGACGCGCTCGAACGCGTCGACGACCGTCGGGTCGTAGGTCGCCGGGATGAAGTCCTCCCCGACGCCCTCGACGAGGTAGCCGTGGAGCGGGCCGCCCGAGTAGATCGAGCCGACGGGGTCGACGCCGATCACCCGCACGGCGCCTCCCGACGCCTCCTTGAGGAACCGGCCCGCACCGCTGATCGTGCCGCCGGTCCCGACGCCCGCGACGAAGTGCGTCACGCGCCCGTCGGTGTCGCGCCAGATCTCGGGACCGGTCGACTCGTAGTGACTGCGCGGGCCGTTCGGATTCGCGAACTGGTTCGGCTTGTACGCGCCGGGGATCTCGCGGGCGAGCCGGTCGGAGACAGAGTAGTAGGAGCGCGGATCATCCGGCGGCACGTCGCTCGGCGTCATGACGACCTCGGCGCCGTACGCCCGCAGCGTCGCGACCTTGTCCCCCGCGAACTTGTCCGGGACGACGAAGACGCAGCGGTAGCCGCGCTGCTGGGCGACGAGCGCGAGGCCGACGCCCGTGTTCCCGCTGGTCGGCTCGACGATCGTCCCGCCGGGCCGCAGGAGGCCATCGCGTTCCGCGGCATCGATGATGTTCGCCGCGATCCGGTCCTTCGAGGAGCCGCCCGGGTTCAAGTACTCCACCTTCGCGAGCACGGTCGCGGCGATGCCGTCCGTGACGGCGTTCAGGCGGACGAGAGGGGTGTTGCCGATGAGATCGGCGACGCTGTCGGCGTAGCGCACAGTCGTGTCTTTCGTTCAGCGCATGCGGCATGCACGCGGGGGCGGTCGATGGTCGTCTTGAGGCGCGCTCGAACGAGCGCCGCGCTCAGCGACAACAACGACACGTCAATGACACGCATCGATTCTCCCCCGTCGAGGCATGGTCGTCAAACGGCGGCCGCCCCACGCTGTGCCGCCCCACCCTCTGCCGCGGCGATCCGATGGTCGTCGTCGTGGGTGAGCTCGGTCCGCAGGAACAGCTCGTCGGTGGGCAGCCGCAGGTCGAACCCGGCGTAGGCGACGAGCCGCAGCTCCGCCGACCGGATCGACACGTCGAGCACGTGCCCGCCCCCGGCGCGGTCGTCGGCGAGGAAGTGCAGATGCAGGCCGGCGACCGCGATGCCCTGATAGATCGAGGGAGTCCAGAATCCGATCAGCGTGCCACGGGCGTCAGGGATGACCGTCTCGATCTGCTCCCGCGTGACCTCGGGCAGCGGAGGCAGCGGGTGGTGCTGGCGCGGCGTCACGCGCACCCGCACCGATGCGAACACGCCGTCGACGCGCACGGCATGGAAGAGGTTCCGGCTCACCAGGTCCTGGTCGATCCGATCGGCGAGGGCGGTGAGATCGGCGTCCGCGATCGACTGCGCTGCGCCGGCCGGAAAGCGGCAGCAGACCGCGAACGGGAGGATCT
>DATMFB010000275.1:0-5935 GCA_035556395.1 Microbacteriaceae bacterium | reverse complement strand
CTGACTACTGGGGGGCCGGCTCGCCGACCCGCTCCTCGATCTCGTCCTCGTAGACGTTGAAGCGGTAGCCGACGTTGCGCACCGTGCCGATGAGCGACTCGAGGTCGCCGAGCTTCGCCCGCAGCCGCCGGACGTGGACGTCGACCGTGCGCGTGCCGCCGAAGTAGTCGTAGCCCCAGACCTCGCTGAGCAGCTGCTCGCGGGTGAAGACGCGCGACGGGTGCGACGCGAGGAAGCGGAGCAGCTCGAACTCCTTGAAGGTCAGGTCGAGCGGGCGCCCGCGGACCTTCGCCGAGTAGCTCGCCTCGTCGATGACGACGCCCGAGGTCTGGATCTTCGTCGACACCTGGTCCTGCACCTTGCGCCCGATCGCGAGGCGGATGCGCGCGTCGACCTCGGCGGGGCCCGCGGTGTGCAGGATGACGTCGTCGATGCCCCAGTCGGGCGAGACCGCCGTGAGCCCGCCCTCGGTGAGGATGACGGCGATGGGGACGCTGACGCCCGTGGTGGTCAGGATCTTGCAGAGCGACTTCGCGGATGCGAGGTGCTGCCGCGCGTCGACGAGGATCAGATCCGCCGGCGGGGCCGAGACGAGCGCGGCGGGCGAGGAGAGGATCTGCTTGACCGTGTGCGAGAGCAGCCCGAGTGCGGGCAGCGTCTCGGCCTCAACCGAAGGGGTGAGGATCAAGAGCCGGGCCACAAAACCTCCAGAAACTGGCCGCCAGTCTAGAGGACAGCGTCCCCAGGGCCTTCCTGGCTAGGATTTCGGCATGCTCAAGACCGCGGCCTGGAGCATCACGCCGGTCTGGCTCATCGCGATCGCCGGCGCCATCGTGATCGGACTGTCGCCGTTCCGCGGCGGCTGGACGCTCTGGATCCCCGTCGCGTGCGGCCTCAGCGTCATCATCGCGCTCGCCCTGCAGGTCGCGACGAAGCAGCCCGAGGGGTTCATCCTCCGGGCGAGCGTCGCCGTCTGCGGCGTCGTCCTCATCTTCGGGATCGCCTCGCTCGTGCTGCTCCTCGCGGGCCTGCCCTGAACGGGACGAAGGGGTAGGCTGGGCACATGATCTTCGCGCTCGAGCTGTTCTTCATCGGCCTGCTCGGCCTTGCGTCGCTCGCGATCGCGTTCACGGCCGTCGTGGTCATCGTGAACCTCTTCCGCGGGCAGCACTGACACCGCACTGATCTTCTCCGGCATCCGATAAGGAGGCGCGCCCATCGTGTTCTCCCTCGACACGAGCATCCCCGCGGAGCTCGGCCCCCTCTCCTGGCTCATCGGCGTCTGGGAGGGCACCGGGGTGATCGACTACCGGATCGACTCCGATGGGGAGCCGGTGCATCGCTCGGCCGAGTTCGGGCAGCGCGTGTCGTTCTCCCACGACGGACTTCCCTACCTCAACTACTCCTCGTCGACCTGGCTGCTGCCTCAGGACCCGGAGGCCGAGTACTCGGCGGACCCCGAGCGATCCGGAGGCGAGTCGGAGGGCCTGCTCGATCAGGTCGCCCACGTCGCGGAGTCCGGGTACTGGCGACTGCACCGGCCCGCTGTCGACGCCGACCCGGGGCCGGGCATGCTCCCCGGCGTCGGCGAGCGCGCCTACACGACGGCGGAGGCGGTCGAGACGCTGCGCAACGCCGCCGGCGGGTTCGACATCGAGGCCGCGATCGTCCACCCGACCGGCGTCTCCGAGTTCTATCTCGGCCAGGTCAAGGGCCCGCGCATCGATCTCGGGACCGACGCGGTGCTGCGCAGCGCCAACGCCAAGGCGTACGCGGCGGCGACGCGCCTCTACGGGCTCGTCGACGGACACCTGCTCTGGGCGTGGGACATCGCGGCGCTCGGTCAGGACCTCAGGACGCACGCCTCGGCGCGGCTGGCGAGGGTCGACTGATGGGCGAGGAGATGGCGCAGAACGCCGGGACGCCGGCTTCCGGGAACCCGTTCGAGCAGCAGCGCGCGCTCCTCGCCGGCCGGGCCGTCGCGATCCTCGATCGTGGCATCGTCACGGTGAGCGGTCCCGATCGGCTCAGCTGGCTCGACTCGATCACCTCGCAGCAGCTCGGCTTGCTCGCACCCGGCGCGTCCGCCGAGACGCTGCTCCTCGACCCGAACGGCCGGATCGAGCACGTCATGCGGGTCGTCGACGACGGCGAGGCGGCCTGGCTCATCGTCGATGAGGGCGACGCGCCGGCGCTCGCGGCCTGGCTCGATCGGATGCGGTTCATGCTCCGGGTCGAGGTTGCGGATCGCAGCGCGGACTTCGGTGTCGTCGGGTTCGTCCCCCTCCGCTCCCTGAGCGAGCCCGGGGCTCCTCCCCCACTCCGCTCCCTGAGCGAGCCCGGAGGGCGAGTCGAAGGGCGCGTCACCTGGCACGACCCGTGGGGTGCCGGGATCCAGCCCGGCGGCTGGCAGTACTCGACCGCCGCCGATCACCCCGCCGCCGACTGGTCCTGGTCGGAGGCCGTCGTCGCGCGCGAGCACCTCGGCGAGCTCGGCGAGGCGGTCCCGGCCGCGGCAGCCGAAGCGCTGCGCATCGCGGCCTGGCGACCGGCGTTCTCCCGCGAGGTCGACGAGCGCTCCATCCCGCACGAGCTCGACTGGCTGCGCTCCGCCGTCCACCTCGACAAGGGCTGCTACCGCGGGCAGGAGACGGTCGCGAAGGTCCACAATCTCGGCCACCCGCCGCGGCGCCTGGTGTTCCTGCACGTCGACGGCTCCGACCACGAGCTGCCCGAGCACGGCGACGAGGTCGTGCTCGCCGGCACCGACGACGTCATCGGTCGGGTGACGTCGGGCGGCAACCACTGGGAGCTCGGCCCCATCGCGCTCGCGGTCGTGAAGCGCTCCGTCGATCCGGCTGCCACCCTCGAGATCGTCTATGACCGCTCGGCGAGCGACGGGACGAAGGGGCGCCTCGCCGCGTCCCAGGAGGTCGTCGTGCCCCCCGACGCCGGCGCGACGGCCGACGTGCCGCGGATCCCGAGGCTCGGCTCGGTCCGGCGTTGACCGATCCCGGGCCCGGATCGACCGGGCCCCTCACCCCGGATCTCGAGGGGCTGCGGCGCCTCGAACGCCGGATCGCGCGGTCGATGAACCTCAAGGCGATGGGTCGTCGGGTCTGGCAGTCGGCGCCCGCGATCCTGCAGATCGTCGTCGCGGTCCTCGCGTCGTATGCGATCGCGACCTTCCTGCTCGGCCACCCCGACCCGATCCTCGCCGTCACGGTGACGATCACCTCGCTCGGCTTCACGCGCGACGCGCGGCCCGTGCGGGTGCTGCGCAGCGTGCTCGGCATCCTGCTCGGCGTCGCGATCGCGACGGGGATCATCCTGCTCTTCGGGCAGGGCGTGTGGCAGCTCGGGGTGCTGCTCGTCGTGGTCATGATCGTCGCGCGCATTGCCTCGACCGACACGACGTTCGCGGTCGTCGCGGCGACGCCGGCCGCGGTGACGTTCCTCATCCCGATCTCCGGGACGGTGCCGTGGTTCCGGGCGATCGATGCCCTCATCGGCGGGGTGGTCGCGCTCCTCGTGACCGTCCTGGTCCCGCGCGATCCGCGACGGGCGAGCCTGAGGGACGCCCGCGCGCTCTACTCCCTGCTGTCGCAGGCCGTCACGAGCGTCGCGGACGGCCTGCGCCACGGGGATATCGCCGCCGCCGAGCTCGGCGTCAGCCGTCTCGGTCGGACCCAGCCGCTCATCGACGCCTGGGGGCAGACCGTCGAGACCGCGCGTGCGGTCTCGCGGCTCTCGCCGTTCCTCCGGTCCCGGCTGCCCGAACTGGACCGGCAGGTGCGCGCCCTCCACGGCGCTGATCTCGCCGTGCGCCACCTCAAGCTCATCGCGCGCCGGTGCGAGTACATGGTGCGCGACCGCGGTCGGCACGAGACGCTCGCGGGCCTCATCGATCAGGTGGGGCGGGGGATTGAGCTGCTCGGGCAGGAGCTCGACGACCTGCTCATGACCGGCGCGGCCCGCAGCGTCCTGCTCGATGTCGCGAAGCGCCTCGATCCGATGCTCGCGGTGCCGGACGGCGACGCGACCGAGTCGGCGGTCGTCGTCCAGCTGCGGCCGCTCGTCGTCGACCTGCTCGTCGCGACGGGTCTCCCGCTCGCGGAGGCCCAGGCCGCCCTCCGCGCCATCTGACCCGACCGGCGTTCCTTGACAACGTCGGGCGCCGTGCGCATACTCGGATCGACCACTGTTTAATGTGACTAAACACTTCACTATGCGTTAACACGAAGGTGGAGCGTGGTCGGTGGCACGGTACGAGGAGGTACGGTGAAGGAAATCGAGGTCCCGGTCCTGATCGTGGGCGGGAGCCTGGTCGGGCTGAGCGCATCGGTCGCGCTCGCCGCGCACGGCGTGCGCAACCTGGTCGTGGAGCGCCACCGAGGCACCGCGATCCACCCGCGCGCGGCGATGTTCCACCAGCGCACGACGGAGATCTTCCGCGAGCTCGGCGTGCTCGAGGAGGTCGAGCGCGCGGCAGAACGCGAGTTCCTCCAGAACGGCGCGATCATGGCGGTCGAGTCGCTCGGCGGCAAGGAGCTGGTCTACTTCCAGCAGAACGTCAACGAGGGCGTCGAGCATCTCAGCCCGGCCCCGCGCCTGTTCATCACGCAGATCGGTCTCGAGCCGATCCTCCGTGCGCGCGCCGCCGAGCTGGGCGCGGAGCACCGGTTCGCCGCCGAGGTCGTCGAGTTCGAGCAGGACGACGCCGGCGTCCGGGCCGTCGTCCGCGACCGGGACACCGGGGAGGAGACGCTCGTGCGGGCGCGGTACCTTATCGCCGCGGACGGCGCCCACAGCGCGATCCGCGAACGGCTCGGCATCGGGATGCTCGGCCGCGGCAAGTTCAGCGACTGCATCACGATCTACTTCAAGGCGGACGTGAGCTCGCTCATCGGCGAGCGCAACCTCTCCGTCACCTACGTGAACCACCCCGAGCTGCTCGGCTTCTTCCGCTTCTCCTTCGCGCAGGACTCCGGCTTCCTCGCCGTCTTCAAGGCGCTCGACGAGCAGGGCCGGCCGATCGCCGACATCGGCGCGACCGCCGACGACATCGAGCTCTGCACGCAGTTCGTGCGCACCGCGCTCGGCGTCGGACCGGAGCTGCCGATCGAGATCGACAACGTGCAGCGCTGGGCGGCCGAGTCCGGCTGGGCGGAGCGCTTCCGCGACCGGCGCGTCTTCCTCATCGGCGACGCGGTGCACGTCATGCCGCCGACCGGCGGCTTCGGCGGGAACACGGGCATCGTCGACGCGCACAACCTCGCGTGGAAGATCGCCTACGTGCTCCAGGGCAAGGCGGGCGCCGAGCTCCTCGACACCTACGATCCCGAGCGCCGTCCGGCGTCCGCGATGACCGCCGAGCAGGCGTACACCCGCTACGTGCTGCGGGTCGACCAGAGCCTCGGGACCGACGATCTCCAGGAGACCCTCGACGACGTCGCGATCGAGCTCGGGCCGGTGTACCGGTCAGCGGGCGTCGCGTCCGGCTCGCCGGCCGCGGCCGATGAGCCGGGCTCGGTCAGCGACCGCGACAGCCAGACGCAGAACCCGCGCGAGCCCGGGGCCGCGGTCGGCGGCCGCGCGCCGCACGTCCCGGTGTCGGGCGGCGGTCGGAGCTCGGTCCATGACGTCTTCGGCGACTCGGTCGTCCTGCTCACCGGCGTCGGGGGCGCCGCGTGGGTCGATGCCGCGCGCGGCGTCGACCTGCCGGCCTACCGGGTCGGGCCCGGCGGAGAGCTCGAGGCGCTCGAGGGCGCGTTCGAGGCGGCCTACGGGATCGGCTCGGACGGCGCGGTGCTGGTGCGGCCCGACGGCGTCATCGCCTGGGCGTCGCCGACCTCGGCCGGCGCCTCCGCGGCGGCGCTCGGCGCCGCGCTCGACGCGCTGCTCTTCCGGGCGCCGGCACGGATCGGCTGAAGCG
>DATMFB010000274.1:0-2037 GCA_035556395.1 Microbacteriaceae bacterium | reverse complement strand
CTTCGAGCTCGACCGCGAGCTGTTCGGTCGACTCGCCGATGACTTCCCTCCCGACGCGATCCGCGTCGCGGAGTCCGCCGTCAAGACGCCCGAGGACGTCGCGATGTATCGTGCCGCGGGCACGGACGCGGTCCTCGTCGGCGAGGCGCTCGTCACCGGCGCCTCGCCCGCCGCGGCGGTCCGTTCCTTCCTGGAGGTGTGAGGTGGAGGCCCACGAGTCCGGCCGCCTGCGCGATCAGCACGGTCCGCGCTTCGGCGACTACGGCGGGCGCTACATGCCCGAGTCCCTCATCGCCGCGATCGACGAGCTCTCCGCCGCCTACGAGTCGATGCGGGTCGACCCGGTCGCGCAGGCGGAGCTCGCCCGGCTGCACACGAGCTACAGCGGCCGCCCCTCGATCATCACCGAGGCCCCCCGCTTCGCCGCGCACGCCGGCGGCGCTCGAATCCTGCTCAAGCGGGAGGACCTCAACCACACCGGCAGTCACAAGATCAACAACGTCCTCGGCCAGGCGCTGCTGACGAAGCGGCTCGGCAAGACCCGGATCATCGCCGAGACGGGCGCCGGTCAGCACGGGGTGGCGACCGCGACTGCGGCGGCCCTGTTCGGCTTCGAGTGCACGATCTACATGGGCGAGGTCGACACGAGGCGCCAGGCGCTCAATGTCGCCCGCATGCGCCTCCTCGGCGCCGAGGTCATCCCCGTCACGACGGGCAGCCGGACACTCAAGGATGCGATCAACGAGGCGTACCGCGACTGGGTCGCGAGCGTCGAGACGACCAACTACGTGTTCGGGACGGCAGCGGGGCCGCACCCGTTCCCCGCGATGGTCCGCGACTTCCAGAAGATCATCGGCGAGGAGGCTCGCGAGCAGGTCCTCGAGCTGACCGGCGCGCTGCCCGACGTCGTCGTCGCGTGCGTCGGCGGCGGATCGAACGCGATCGGCATCTTCGACGCGTTCCTCGACGACCCCGGTGTCCGGTTGATCGGCTACGAGGCGGCCGGCGACGGCGTCGACACGCCCAGGCACGCCGCGTCGATCGAACGCGGTCGCCCCGGCGTCCTGCACGGCGCGCGGACCTATGTCCTGCAGGACGAGGACGGCCAGACGATCGAGTCGCACTCCATCAGTGCGGGGCTCGACTACCCGGGCGTCGGTCCCGAGCACGCGTGGCTCGCCGACATCGGGCGCGCCGAGTACCTCCCGGCGACCGATGCGGAGGCCATGGAGGCGCTGCGGCTGCTGTCGCGGACCGAGGGCATCATCCCGGCGATCGAGTCGGCGCACGCCCTCGCCGGCGCGATCCGGCTCGGCAGGGAGCTTGGCCCCGACGCCGTCATCCTGGTGAGCCTGTCGGGCCGCGGGGACAAGGACATGACGACCGCCGGCGAGTGGTTCGAGCTGTTCGACGAGGGGGCCATCGGATGAGCACTGCCAAGGAGCTCGTCGGCTACCTCCCGGTCGGCTTCCCCGATCTGCCGCAGAGCGTCGACGCGGCGCTCGCGCTCCTCGACAACGGTGTGACGGCGATCGAGCTCGGCGTCCCCTACTCGGATCCGGTCATGGACGGCCCGGTCATCCAGGAGGCCGCGAACGCCGCGCTCGAGGCCGGATTCCGACTCCCGGACGTCTTCCGCGCCGTCGAGGGCATCCGGCAGCGCTCGGACGCGCCCGTCTACGTCATGACCTACTGGAATCCGGTCCTGCAGTATGGCGTCGACCGCTTCGCGGACGACTTCGCCGCCGCCGGCGGCACCGGGCTCATCACCCCCGACATCACACCGGACGCGGCCGCGGACTGGATCGCGGCGAGCGACCGGACGGGCCTCGACCGCGTGTTCCTCGCCGCGCCGACCTCGACCGACGAGCGCCTCAGGATGATCGCGGAGGCGAGCCGCGGCTGGGTCTACGCCGTGAGCACGATGGGCGTCACGGGCGCACGCGAGGACGTCGACTCGAAGGCGCGCGCCCTCGTGCCGCGCATCCGCGCCGCGGGCGCGGAGCGCGTCTACGTCGGGATCGGGATCTCGACCGC
>DATMFB010000273.1:0-2768 GCA_035556395.1 Microbacteriaceae bacterium | reverse complement strand
CGTGCCGGCCTCGATCTGCCCGGGCGCGTCGGGGAAGGCGACGACGACGAACTCGATCGAGTTCGGGTCGCCACCGTCGTTTGCGACGGCCGCGCGGATCGTCAGGTCACCGGCCGCGTTCGGGCTGTTGACCGAGACCTTCTTGCCGGAGAGGTCCTTCCAGCTCGTGACGCCGCTCGCGGCGCTCGCGACGACGCTGTTGACGTCGGGCAGGGTCGTGAGGCTGTTCGCGTAGTTGGTGAGCATGCGCACCTGCTCGCCCGCGAGCGCGGCGCGGAACGGGCCCATCGGCTGGCCGATCGCGAAGTCGACCTCGCCCGAGACGAGACCGGGGATCGCCTGCGCACCACCCTGGGCGGGCAGGATCTCGAGGTTGATCCCATGCTCCTCGAAGATGCCCGCGTCGAGCGCAGCCCAGATGGCGCCGGTCTCGGCGATCGGGAGCGCCGCGACCTTGACGTCGTACGTCTCGACGGGGACGACGGGAGCGTCCTCGGTCGGGGAGGGCGCTGGGGCGGGCGCACCGGAATCGGTGCAGCCGACGAGGGCGATCGCCGCGACGACCGCGGCGGCACCCAGGATGGAACGCTTCATTGCTGGACCTCTCTTCATTCTTCGTCGAATGGTGCGGCACGATCTCGCCTGCCGCTCGCGGCACCTGGCGGGATGCATGACATTATGCCGACAAGTATGTGGATTGAATGTCACACACGTCAACCACCCGTTTGCGCCGGTCTAGGCGACGAAGCTCCGGTGCACGACGAGGTCGGCGAGTTCGCGGTCGTACTCGGCGAGCACCGCCGTGACGCGCTCGATCGCGAGCGCGCCGAGCGCCTCGTGGGCGCCGACGAACGCGGCGCGCGCTCGCACTCGCGGCCAGTCGGACGGCAGCAGCTCGCGCGGGAGATCCGGATCGGAGCGGGCGAGCTCGATCCACAGGTCCGCGATCCGAGTGCGCAGGACGAGCGCCTGTGCGGGGGTGACGTTGTCGGCGGCGACATTGCGGACGAGCTGCTCGGCGTCGCCCATGAACGCGAGGTACGCGCCCGACAGCGAATCGAGGTCCCACGCCTCCTGGGGCTGCCGCGAGCCCGCGCCCACGGCGGGGACCGTCGCGGTGAGCGCCGTGACGCCCTGCACGCCGAGGCGGGCGAGCTCGTCGACGGCGACGCTCGGCCGAGCCCGCGGGGAGACCCACGTCGAATCCTCGAGCGGCGCGTAGCCGAGCCAGCGCATGCGGGCCCGGATCGCTTCGCGCAGCACGCGGTCGCGTTCCGGGGCCGCGAGCACGACGACGCTCCAGATGCCGTCCCACGGTCGGTCCTCGCGGCCGAACTCGCCCATCCGCGCGAGACCCGAGCGCAGCACGCCGACGGTGCGCGGGGTGAGCCGGTACGAGGTGTTGCGACCGGCTCGCGAGGACTCGAGGAGGCCGTGCTTGACCATCCGGCTCAGCGCCGCGCGCGCGGCGGCCTCATTGACCTCGAAGTCGGCGAGCAGGGCGACGAGTGCGGCGGATGGAAAGGCCTGGCTCCGCTCGAGCCAGTAGTCGCCGAACAGGTGCAGCAGCAGGCTCGTCGTCGAGCCCTCACGGCGACGCGGCAGCGAACCCGCCACCGTCGGCGAATCAAATGACATCATCGGCGCACCTCGACGCCCATATTGTCATACGTCGCTCCCGAGCGCGGATGAAGTTTCGAGCGCGCGCCCCGGGCGATCATGGCGTTCGCCAATAGTTGAGTTTCTCCACGATCCGACCTAGCGTTGGGCATCGTGGCCCAGATCCAGCTCGAGCGACTCGAAGGCAGCCCCTTCGCCGCCGACCCCGGGCTCCTGCTCGCTCGCGCGAACGCCGACTCGATCGCCGCGACGAACGCCGCGCTCGCGAGCTTCGGACTTCGC
Organism: Microbacteriaceae bacterium; assembly: GCA_035556395.1. Taxonomy (GTDB): domain Bacteria; phylum Actinomycetota; class Actinomycetes; order Actinomycetales; family Microbacteriaceae; genus 73-13. Next base: position 866 of record DATMFB010000273.1, on the reverse strand, counting down.
GTGCGCTCGTACGCCGTGCTTGCGGCCGCCGCATCGGCGACCCGGCCGACGCAGCGCGAGCTCGCCGAGTTCCTGCGCCTGGATCCGAGCCAGGTCGTCGCCCTCGTCGATGAGCTCGAGCGACGCGGACTCGTGCGCCGCGAGGTCGACCCCGCCGATCGTCGCGCGAACGCGATCGTGGCGACCGCGGACGGCGCAGCCCTTTCGGCCCGCGCGAACGCCGCGATCGCCGAGGCGCGGGAGCGTCGACTCGCGGCCCTCGCGCCCGAGGAGCTCGCCGCGCTCACCGAACTGCTCGCGCGAATCGTCAACCGCGAGCGATCGAATAGCCAGTAAACCTGATAATCTCCCGACGTCACCGCAAAGGAGCGTTGCCCATGCCCATCTCCCTCGACCAGAAGGTCGCCATCGTCACGGGATCGGGCGCCGGACTCGGCGCCGCCTACGCGAAGGCGCTCGCGGCCGCTGGAGCCGCCGTCGTCGTCAACGACGTGTCGGAGGCCGCAGCGGCGGCGGTCGTGGCCGAGATCACGGCCGCCGGCGGCCGAGCGAGCGCCGTCGTCGCTCCAGTCGGATCGAGCGCGGTCGCCGAGCAGCTCGTCGAGACCGCGGTCGGCGCCTACGGTCGACTCGACATCGTCGTGACGAACGCCGGGATCCTCCGCGACAAGTCGTTGCTCAAGATGACCGACGAGGACTTCGACGCGGTCATCGACGTGCACCTTCGCGGCACGTTCACGATGGCGCGCGCCGCCTTCGCCTACTTCAAGGAGCACGAGATCGCGGGCCGGATCATCGCGATCGGCTCCCCCACCGGCCAGCGCGGCAACTTCGGCCAGACGAACTACGCCGCCGCGAAGGCCGGC
>DATMFB010000272.1:0-4167 GCA_035556395.1 Microbacteriaceae bacterium | reverse complement strand
GACGAGCTCGCTGACCGTGTTGATCCCCTCGCGCTTGAGGCAGTTGTACGAGCGCACGGAGAGGTCGAGGTCCTCGATCGGCATCGACAGCTCCGAGGAGAGGACGGCGTCGACCGGGGCCGGGCCGATCTCGATGCCCTCGGCCGCCGAGTTGAGCTCGCGGGCGAGGCCGAAGAGCTCGACGAGCGTGCGGCCGGCCGACGCGACGGCGTCGCGCGGCGTGATCGCCGGCTTCGTCTCGACGTCGACGACCAGGCGGTCGAAGTCGGTGCGCTCGCCCGCACGCGTCGCCTCGACGCGGTACGTGACCTTGAGGACCGGCGAGTAGATCGAGTCGATCGGGATCTGGCCGAGGTCCGCGAAGTCGCTGCGGTTCTGCGTCGCCGAGACGTAGCCGCGGCCCCGCTCGATCGTGAGCTCCAGCTCGAACTTCGCCTTCTCGTTGAGCGTCGCGATGACGAGGTCCGGGTTGTGGATCTCCACGCCCGCCGGGACGGAGATGTCCGCCGCGGTGACCTCACCGGCGCCCTGCTTGCGCAGGTACGCCGCGACCGGCTCGTCGTGCTCCGAGGAGACGACGAGGTTCTTCAGGTTGAGGATGATCTCGATGACGTCTTCCTTGACACCGGGGACGGTCGAGAACTGGTGCTGGACGCCGTCGATCCGGATGCTCGTCACGGCCGAGCCGGGGATCGACGAGAGCAGGGTGCGCCGGAGCGAGTTGCCGAGGGTGTAGCCGAAGCCCGGCTCGAGCGGCTCAATGATGAACCGCGAACGGAACTCGGAGATGGGCTCCTCGGAGAGGGTGGGACGCTGTGCGATGAGCACGGATGGTTCCTTTCGGCGGAGCGCCCGCTATTTGACGCTCGGCGGATGGGTATTGAGTTTGAAGGAGAACGGACGGGCGCTTCGACTCGGCCGGAGGCCTCGCTCGGCGACCGGAGTGCTAGACGCGACGGCGCTTGGGCGGCCGGCAGCCGTTGTGCGCCTGGGGCGTGACGTCGTTAATCGAGCCGACCTCGAGGCCGGCGGCCTGGAGCGAGCGGATCGCGGTCTCGCGACCGGAGCCGGGGCCCTTGACGAACACGTCGACCTTCTTCATCCCGTGCTCCTGCGCCTGACGCGCCGCCGACTCGGCCGCGAGCTGCGCCGCGAACGGCGTCGACTTGCGCGAGCCCTTGAAGCCCACGGCACCCGAGGATGCCCAGGAGATGACCGCGCCCTGCGGGTCGGTGATCGAGACGATCGTGTTGTTGAACGTGCTCTTGATGTGGGCCTGGCCCACGGCGATGCTCTTCTTGTCCTTCTTACGCGGCTTGCGCGCGGTGGACGCCTTCGGTGCTGCCATTTGAGGTTCTCTCCTACCGCTTACTTCCGGCCCGGCTTCTTCTTGCCGGCGACGGTGCGCTTGGGACCCTTGCGGGTGCGCGCGTTGGTCTTGGTGCGCTGGCCGTGGACCGGGAGGCCGCGACGGTGGCGAATGCCCTCGTACGATCCGATCTCGACCTTGCGACGAATGTCAGCCTGGACCTCGCGGCGCAGGTCACCCTCGACCTTGTAGTTGACCTCGATGTAGTCGCGAAGCGCGATCAGCTGGTCGTCGGTGAGGTCCTTGACGCGGGTGTCCTTGTCGATCCCGGTCGCGGTGAGGGTTTGGATGGAGCGCGTGCGCCCGACCCCGTAGATATAGGTGAGCGCGATCTCCACGCGCTTCTCGCGCGGGATGTCGACGCCGGCAAGACGTGCCATTTCGGCTTCTCCTGTTGGACTTGCGAAGGTGTGGACGGATCCGGTGCCGAGGCCCTCGCACCTCGGGTGTCATCGCCGCGAGGCGAATCCTGGAACCGCTTGACTATTCAGTTGGGAAAGCTGCTGCTCAGCCCTGACGCTGCTTGTGGCGCGGGTTCTCGCAGATCACCATGACACGGCCGTGGCGACGGATCACCTTGCACTTGTCGCAGATCTTCTTGACGCTGGGGTTGACCTTCATGACGTTCTCTCTCTCGCCGTCCTCGTGCGTCCGCCGGCCTCGACAGGCTCAACCGGCGGATGCCGTTACTTATCCGACGGGACTCACTTGTAGCGGTAGGTGATCCGGCCTCGGGTCAGGTCGTAGGGCGAAAGCTCCACGACCACCCGGTCCTCGGGAAGGATGCGGATGTAGTTCTGCCGCATCTTGCCCGAGATGTGCGCCAGCACCTTGTGCCCGTTCGCGAGCTCCACCCGGAACATCGCGTTCGGCAAGGCCTCGATGACCGATCCCTCGATCTCGATGACGCCGTCTTTCTTGGCCATTGGTTTAGATCAATATCCTTCTGCCGCTGCAGGCTCGCCCGCGGTCTGCGGGGTTCGCTGCCCTCCACGTGCTGTCGCACGGAGAAAACACCAAGGGTCTACTTTACCCGATTTTTCGGACGGCCGCTACGCCGCCGGGGCGACGAGCCCGCGCTCCGCGAGCGCGGCCAGAATTCGACCCGTCACCTCGTCGACCTCGCCGAGGCCGTCGACCTCGATGAGCAGCCCGCGCTCGCCGAACGCCGCGAGCAGCGGCGCCGTCTCGCGCGCGTAGAGGTCCTGCCGGTGGCGGATGACCTCCTCCGTGTCGTCCGACCGACCGAGCTCGATCGCGCGCAGCCGGAGCCGACGCACGACCTCGTCCTCGTCCGCGACGAGCCGGATGACCGCGTCGAGCCGCTGGCCGTCCGCTGCCAGCCGCTCATCGAGGAAGCGCACCTGCTCCTCCGTCCGCGGATAGCCGTCGAGCAGGAAGCCGTGAGCGGCATCCTCCTGCGCGATGCGATCCGCGACGATCTCGTTCGTCAGCGCGTCCGAGACGAGCCCGCCGGAGTCGAGGATCGCCTTGACGCGAAGCCCGAGCGGCGTGCCCTGCGAGATGTTCGCCCGGAAGATGTCCCCCGTCGAGATCGCGGGGACGCCGTAGGCCGCCGCGATGCGACCGGCCTGCGTGCCCTTGCCGGCCCCGGGAGGGCCGACGATGAGCAGCCGCGCCGTGAGCGTACCGAGCGCGGTGTGCGTCATCGGAGCAAGCCCTCGTAGTGACGCTGCTGGAGCTGCGCGTCGATCTGCTTGACCGTCTCGAGGCCGACGCCGACGATGATCAGCAGGCTCGCGCCACCGAACGGGAAGTTCTGGTTGGCCTGCACGAGCGACAGCGCGAAGAGCGGGATGACCGCGACGATGCCGAGATAGAGCGAGCCGGGGAGCGTGATCCGGGTGAGCACGTAGTCGAGGTACTCGGCCGTCGGACGGCCCGCGCGAATGCCGGGGATGAAGCCGCCGTACTTCTTCATGTTGTCCGCGACCTCCTCCGGGTTGAAGGTGATCGCGACATAGAAGTACGTGAAGCCGACGCAGAGCAGGAAGAACACCAGGATGTAGACCCAGCTGTTCCCCGACGTCAGGTTGTTCTCGATCCAGGCGACCCACTCGGCCTTCGGCTGGAGCGACCCGTCGGCGTTCGCCTGCGGCTGGTTGAACTGGGCGATGAGCGCCGGGAGGTACAGCAGCGACGAGGCGAAGATGACGGGCACGACGCCGGCCATGTTGACCTTGATCGGGATGTAGGTGTTGTTGCCGCCGTACGTGCGCCGGCCGACCATGCGCTTCGCGTACTGCACGGGTATCCGCCGCTGCGATTGTTCGACGAAGACCACCGCCGCCATGATGATGATCCCGACCGCGAGGACGATGAGGAAGATCTCCCAGCCCCGCGCGACCTGGATCGCCCAGAGCGACGCCGGGAACGTGGCGCAGATAGAGGTGAAGATCAGCAGCGACATGCCGTTGCCGATGCCGCGCTCGGTGATGAGCTCGCCCATCCACATGATGAGGCCGGTGCCGGCCGTCATCGTGATGATCATGAGGATCATCGCGTACCAGGACTTGTCCGTGACGAGCTCGGAGCACGGGTCGCCGAGGACGGTCGAGGGGAACAGCTGACCGTTGCGCGCGACCGTGATGAGCGTCGTGGACTGGATCAGCGCGAGGCCGATCGTGAGGTACCGCGTGTACTGGGTCAGGCGCGACTGGCCGGCCTGGCCCTCCTTGTGCAGCGTCTCGAAGTGCGGGATGACGACGCGCAGCAGCTGGACGATGATCGACGCGGTGATGTACGGCATGATGCCGAGCGCGAAGACCGACAGCTGG
>DATMFB010000271.1:0-5836 GCA_035556395.1 Microbacteriaceae bacterium | reverse complement strand
GGTCCAGCTCGGCATTCTCACCGCGTCGCTCGTGGCGTTCTTCACGAGCCTCGCGATCGGCCGCGAGGCGATGACCGAGTGGGGATGGCGGGTGCCGTTCCTCGTCGGTGGCGTACTGGGCCTGTTCGTCTTCCTCCTCCGACGGGGTCTGCCGGAGACGCTCCACACCGTCAAGGCCGAGCCCGAGTCGGTCGTCATCAGAGGCGCCGAGGCGGTCGCGGCCGGCGCAGGGTCTCAGATCGACGATGGATCGCGCGGGATGTGGCGCACGATCGGGCGCAACTGGTTCGCGCTGCTCGCGACGGTGTTCGTCGTCGGCGGGGTGCAGATCATGAACTACGCGCTCGTCACCGCATTGCCGAGCCTCGTGCAGTCGAGGGACCAGGTCGACCCGACGGTCGCGTTCGCCGTGACCTCCGGCTTCGGTGTGATCATCATGGTCCTGACCCCCATCTTCGGCCGGCTCGCCGACCGCTGGCGGGTCTCGCGCACCTTTGTCGTGGCGCGCTGGGTGCTCGTGCCGTCGATCTTCCTGCTCCTCGCCTATGGAGGCGGGAACATCGGCGCGTATATCGCGATCATGCTCATCGGCGCGGTCGTGCTGTCGCCGAGCCTCGCGCTGTTCACGCCGATCGGCGCGAGCCTCGTCCCCGCGAACGGTCGGGCGACCGGGACCGCGCTCGCCTACTCGATCGGGGTGGCGCTGTTCGGCGGGACGTCGTCGTTCCTGTTCGTCTGGCTCAACCTGCTGGGTCTCACCTGGGTCTTCTGCCTCTATGGTGCCGTGGTCTGCATCATCAGCATCTTCCTCTACCAGGCCGTGGTGCGGCGCACCGGCCTCTACGCGGGACGATAGGGGTCGAGCGGATGGTGACAGCTCCCGAATGGTCCGAACCGCATGTGGCGCGGTCCATCGAGCTCGAGGATCCGTACCGGCTGAACGTGCCGAGCCTGCTCATCGAGCGGGCTCGGCACGCCGGCGGGACGGAGTGCGTCCGGGTCGGCGACGACGGTAGGACGGCCGAAGAGCTGCGTACGAAGGCGGCGAGATGGGCAGCGACCCTCGCGGACCACGGCGTCGGCACCGGCGACCGGGTCGCAGTACTCGCGCGGAACTCGATCGAGTTCGTCGAGCTGGCGCTCGGCTGCCTGTGGCTCGGGGCGGTGCTCGTGCCCGTCAACGCGGCGTGGCGCGGTGCGCAGCTGGAGCACGTGTTCCGCGACGCCGCGCCGGCCGCACTCTTTCTCGAGCCCGAGTTCGTCGCGGCCTGCCAGGAGATCGTCCGACCGTCGACGGTTCGCCTCGTCGCGGGACTGCGGCCCGATGCCCACATGGGGAGGATCCTCTGGGACGAGCCGATCGAGCGGACTCGACCGGGGGCGCACGAGGCGCCCGAGCGCCGGATCGATGCAGGCGAGCTCGCGGTCATCATGTACACCTCCGGTACCACGGGTGCCTCGAAGGGGGTCATGTGCCCGGCGGCGCAGCTCTACTGGTGGGCGAACGTGATGCGAGAGACGCTCCGCCTCGGTGAGGAGAGCGTCCTCTACAGTCCGCTCCCGCTGTTCCACATCAACGCCTTCGTGAGTGTCGTGCTGGCGATCGCGACGGGCGGGTCCACGGTGCTCGATGACCGCTTCTCCGCGAGCCGTTTCTGGTCACGGGCGAGCCAGGCGGGTGCGACGCATGTCGCCCTGCTCGGTGCGATGGCCGGCATGCTGCTCACTCAGCCGCCCTCCGCCGCCGATCGCGCGCACCGCGTGACGACCGCGTTCGCGGCCGATATGCCTCCGCAGCTCTGGGACGACTTCCTCGAGCGCTTCGGCGTCGAGGAGATCGTCGCCTCGTACGGTGGGACCGAGACGAACCAGGTCATCGCCTCTGCGCAGGGGCGGCGCTCGGAGCCGGGATACATGGGGCGGATCGTGGATGGCTTCCGCGCGCGCATCGTCGATGAGTTCGACATCGAGGTCCCGGACGGCACACCGGGGGAGCTCGTGCTGCGATCCGATCTCCCGTTCGCGTTCTGCCTCGGCTACCTGAATCGCCCGGAGGCGACGGTCGCCTCGATGCGGAACCTCTGGTGGCATACCGGCGATCGGGTCGTGCGCGACGGCGAAGGCAGATTCCGGTTCGTCGACCGGTTGAAGGACATGATCCGGCGTCGAGGGGAGAACATCTCGACCTGGGAGGTGGAGGAGGCGATCCTCACGCACCCGGACGTCGCGGAGGCCGCGGTCTTCGGCGTGCCGAGTGCGCTCGGCGACGAAGAGGTCGCGGCCGTCGTGGTGCCGACGAGCGGGGCGGTCATCGAGCCGGCTGGCCTGGTCGCACATCTCCAAGGACGACTCGCGTACTTCGCGGTACCGAGGTACCTGGAGATCGCGGCGTCCCTCCCCTATACGGAGAACGGCAAGGTCTCGAAGGGCCCGCTGCGCGAGCGCGGCGTGACCTCGACGATGTGGGATCGCGGGGAGACGGGCGCCAGATCAGCGTCGACAGCAGCATCGGAGGTCAGGACATGAGTCACGAGGCGGTCATCGCCGGCGTCGCGCAGACGACGTATACGCGGCGGCCCGAGCCGGATGGCACGACGGCCGAGCTGCTCGCCGAGGCGATCCTCGCGGCGATCGCCGACGCGGGCCTCGAGCCGGGCGAGGTCGACGGTCTCGGCGTGTCCTCCTTCCTGCTGACGCCCGACCGTCCGATCGATCTCGCCTGGAAACTCGGCCTGCGCCTGCGCTGGCTCATGGCCGAGCCCCTCACCCTCACGATCGTGCAGCATGCGCGCAGGGCGATCGAGTCCGGCGATGCGCGGAACATCGTCATCGTCGGCGGCGACCGGATGGACAGCGGCCGATTCCGCGAGATGGTGAGCCGGTACAACGCGGTGACGGAGCAGCGGCTCGTGCCGATGGGTCTGGTCGGCCCGAACGCGCAGTTCTCGCTCATCACTGCCGAGCACCGGCGCCGGCATGGGCTGGGGCCGGAAGCCTATGGGCAGGTCGTCATCCATCAGCGGGCGCGGGCGGCCCTGCATCGGAACGGGATCTTCACCGATCCGCTGACGGTCGAGGAGTATCTCGCGGCGCCGATGGTCACGAGCGAGCTCAGGCTGTACGACTGCGTCCCGCTGGTGACGGGAGCCGGCGCCGTCGTCCTGCGCCGGGCGAACGACGTGCAAGGGCCTGTGGTGCGGATGGTCGGGTACGACGCGGTGCTCAATCACGATCACCAGGAGGGTGACGGCCTGGACCTCGGTCTTGGCCCGATCGCCGAGCAGCTGGGCGTCCAGTCAGGGACCGATCCGACCGACGTCGATCTCGTCAGCGTCTACGACGACTACCCGGTGATCGTGCTGCAGCAGTTGCAGGAGCTCGGCGTGCTGAGCGAGGAACGTCTTGCCTCGCTCGGCGAGACCGGATTCGGCGAGGGGCTGCCGATCGTCAATCCGTCCGGGGGACTACTCTGCTGCGGGCAGGCGGGCGTCGGCGGCGAGCTGCACGGCTTCGTCGATGCCGTCGAGCAGCTGACGGGCAAATCGGGCGCGGGTCAGATTCAGGGTGCCCACCGCGCGCTGGTGACCAACTACGGCATGGTGCTCTACCGGTACGGCGCCTGTGCTGTCGCGATGCTTCTGGAGGCGGCATGATCGAGATCGAGCTCGCGATTCAGCAGTGCGAGCAATGCGGGCATCGGATGTTTCCCGAGCGCCTCGCGTGCAGTCGCTGCGGCTCGTCTGCGCTGCTCAGCCAGCCCGCAGGTCCGGGAACCGTCTGTGACCGCGTGGACGTCTATCGGGCGCCGAGCGGCGCCGACGACGGGCCGACGCATGTCGTGCTCGTCGAGCTCGATGCCGGACCGAGGCTCCTCGCTCGTGCCGCCGTCGATCTGGTGGGGGGCGATCGGGTCTCGGTGTCCGACGAGGCGCTCGCGGCAGTGGCGATGCGCCTCTGGAGCTGACGGCCCGATTATCTCAGGACATCGCGATCTTGGAGGACCGACCGGTCCCTGCGGAGCGCCGGACCGTGAAGCCGCGGCCTGGAACCGCTCCGCCCCCAGGATTCGAACCTGGACCTAACGGCTCCAAAGGCCGTCGTGCTGCCGTTACACCAAGGCGGATCGCGCTAGCGCCCGACAATCCTCGCAGAGGACGGCAGAATGGGCGCATGACCCAGCATCCGCTCGCCGTCATCGTCCTCGCCGCGGGCCAGGGCACCCGGATGCGCTCGGCGACGCCGAAGGTGCTCCACCACATCTCGGGCCGCACCCTCATCGGTCACGTCCTGGCGACGGCCCGCGAGCTCGCGCCGGAGCACGTCGTGGTCGTGGTGCGACACGAGCGCGACGCGGTCGTCGCGGCGATCGACGAGTCGACGCCCGGCCTGCTCATCGTCGATCAGGACGAGATCCCCGGCACGGGCCGCGCGGTCGAGCTCGCCGTCGCCGCGCTGCCGGCCGCGTTCGACGGCGACGTCGCGGTCCTCTCCGGCGATGTGCCGCTCCTCGGTCCGACCGAGCTCGCTGCGCTGCTCGAGCAGCACCGCGCAGTGCGCGCATCGGCGACGCTCCTCACGGCGGCGCTCGCCGACGCGACCGGCTACGGCCGGATCGTGCGCGGCGGCGACGGTCTCGTCGACCGGATCGTCGAGCAGGCGGACGCCTCGGCCGACGAGCTCCTCATCGGCGAGGTGAACTCCGGCACGTACGTCTTCGCCTCGGCCGCACTCCGGACGGCGCTGCCGCGCATCGGTGCGCAGAACGCCCAGGGCGAGAAGTACCTGACCGACGCGATCGGGATCCTGCGCGCCGAGGGCGCCGCCATCGCGGCGACCGTCGCGGACGAGCCGGCGAGCGTCGCCGGCATCAACGACCGCGTCCAGCTCGCGGAGGCGGAGCGCGTCCTCAACGCCCGCATCGTCCGCGCCCATCAGCGCGCGGGCGTCACGATCCGCGACCCGCAGACCACCTGGATCGACGTCGACGTCACGATCGGCCAGGACTCGGAGATCCTGCCGGGCACGCGGCTGCGCGGCGCGACCACGATCGGGGAGAACGCGATCATCGGGCCCGATACGACGCTCACCGACACCGAGGTCGGCGACCTCGCGATCGTCACCAGGACCGATGGGACGCTCGCGGTCATCGGCACGGCGGCGAACGTCGGACCGTTCGCCTACCTGCGCCCCGGCACCGTGCTCGGGGCGGCGGGGAAGATCGGCACGTTCGTCGAGACGAAGAACACGACGATCGGCAAGGGCAGCAAGGTCCCGCACCTCTCGTACGTGGGGGACGCCGAGATCGGCGAGGGGTCGAACCTCGGCGCGAGCACGATCACCGCCAACTACGACGGCACGCACAAGCACCGCACGAGAATCGGGTCGCACGTGCACACGGGCGTCCACAACTCGCTCGTCGCTCCCGTCGAGATCGGCGACGACGCGACGATCGGCGCCGGCGCCGTCGTGCGCAAGGATGTCCCGCCTGGCGCGCTCGCGGTCAGCGTCGCACCGCAGCGCAATGTCGAGGGCTGGGCGGCTCGGCACGCCGATGCGTCGGCGACCGAGAACGCGACCGGCCATGACGCGTAGGCCCCGTCGCGTCGCCCCGCGCATCCCGGTCGGCGCGACGATCGCGCTCGGCTACGGCCTGACGTTCTCGCGGCTCGGCCGCTGGCTCATCATCACGCTGATCGTCCAGGGCGTCGTCGCGGTCGTCGCCGCACCATTGCTCGTCGCGCTCTTCCAGTCGGGGCTCGCAGTCGCGGGGATCGGCAGCCTCACGACGACGACCATCGGGCACCTCGCCACGAGCCCCGGAGCGATCGCCCTCCTC
>DATMFB010000270.1:0-1707 GCA_035556395.1 Microbacteriaceae bacterium | reverse complement strand
GCCGCGGACCTGACGTTCTCCCGGATCGCCGCGAGGTCGACGACGAGCTCGCGCACGGGACTCACGACTCCGCGACGACGAACGCGATCGCCATCCCGGCGTCATGGCTCATCGTCAGGTGGACGCGGGAGATGCCGAGCTTGCGGACCGCCGACGCCGCCTGGCCCCGCAGTTCGAAGCCCGGGTTGCCGTACTCGTCGGAGACGACCGGCATGTCGTGCCAGCCGATGTCCCACGACCAGCCGAGCGCCTTGATGAGCGCCTCCTTGGCCGCGAACCGGCTCGCGAGGGAGCGGAGCTCGAGCGGCTTGCCGCCCCGGACCGTCTCGTCCGCCGCGAAGAGGCGATCGCGCAGCCGCGGGGTGCGCGTCATGGCCCGCTCGAAGCGCGCGATGTCGACGAGGTCGACGCCGACGCCGGTCACGGCCATGCGCGCTCCGTCACTCGACCGTCACCGACTTCGCGAGGTTCCTCGGCTGGTCGACGTCGAGCCCCTTCGCGTGAGCGAGCTCGAGCGCGAAGAGCTGGAGCGGTGCGACCGCGAGGATCGGCGCCGACCACGGCCCCGACAGCGGGATTGGGATGAGCTCATCCGCGTACGGCAGCACGGCCGCGTCGCCGAGCTCCGCGACCGCGATGACGCGCGCGCCGCGGGCGCGGATCTCCTGGATGTTCGACACGACCTTCGCGTGCAGTGCCGCGGAGTGCCGGGGCGAGGGCACGACGACGAAGACGACCTGGCCGTGGTCGATGAGCGCGATGGGGCCGTGCTTGAGCTCGCCCGCCGCGAAGCCCTCCGCGTGGATGTAGGCGAGCTCCTTGAGCTTGAGCGCGCCCTCGAGCGCGATCGGATAGCCGACGTTGCGGCCGAGGAAGAGCACCGAGTGGGTGTCGGCCATCCAGTGCGCGAGCGTCTCGATGTGGGGCGCGGACTCGGCGATGACCTCGGCGAGCCGCTCCGGCGTCGCCTGCAGGTCGGCGAGGATCTCGCGGTGCTCCGCGTCCGGCAGCGTGCCGCGGATGCGGCCGAGGTGGAGGCCCAGCACGTAGAGCGCCGCGATCTGGGCGACGAACGCCTTCGTCGAGGCGACCGCGACCTCCGGGCCCGCGTGCGTGTAGATGACGCCGTCGGACTCGCGCGGGATCGTCGCGCCCTGGGTGTTGCAGATCGACAGCGTGCGTGCGCCGTGCGCCCGGGCGTGCTGGACGGCCAGCAGCGTGTCCATCGTCTCGCCCGACTGGGAGATCGACACGACGAGGGTGCGCTCATCCAGCAGCGGGGCGCGGAACTGGAACTCGTGCGCGAGCTCGACCTGGGCGGGGATCCGCGCCCACGTCTCGACCGCGTAGCGGGCCACCTCGGCGGCATACGACGCGGTACCGGCGGCGATGAACACGATCCGCTCGACGCCGACCAGGACCTCGTCGGTAAGACGCTCACCGAGGCCGGTCAGCTCGACGAGCCCATCGCGGCTGCGCCCCAGCAGCGTCCTCTCGATCGCCTCGGGCTCCTCGTGGATCTCCTTCGACATGAACCACGGCCAGCCGCCCTTCTCGGCGGCGGCCGCGTCCCACGCGATCTCGTACTCCTCGCCCTCGACCACGGAGCCGGCGAAGTCGGTGATCTCGACCGAGCCGGGGCGGATCGTGACGATCTGGTCCTGCCCGAGCGCGACGGCGCGCTTCGTGTGCTCGACGAACGCGGCG
>DATMFB010000269.1:0-1557 GCA_035556395.1 Microbacteriaceae bacterium | reverse complement strand
CATGCGCGAGCATTTCGGGGACTACCAGCGCCAGCTGTTCCTCGTCGACCACGCGGGGCTGCCGCTCAAGACGGTGCTCGAGCAGCTCGACATCCTCGGCGGCGAGATCGTCCCGGCGCTGCGCAAGGAGCTCGCCAAGGACCGTCCGGCGGAGGTGCCCGACGGGCCGACGCACGAGGCGCTCGTCGCGGCGGCCGCGGCCGGGGATCTCCCGGTCCCCGGCGGGCGCAAGGAGCACAGCGGCGCCGCGTTCGGCGTGACCGGCTGAGGATACGGCGACGGGCTGAGATCCCTGACCGGAACCTCAGCCCGTCGGACGAGTCTCAGCCCGCGAGGATCCCGCGCAGCCAGCCCAGGCGCCGCTTGCGGATGATCTCCGACGTGGGGTGGTCCGCCGCGAACGACTCGAAGGCGTGCCAGATGCCCGGCGTGACGTGCAGCTCGGCCGAGACACCGGCGGCCCACAGCCGCGTCGCGTAGGCGACGTCCTCGTCGCGGAAGAGCTCGGCCTCGCCCACATCGATGAACGCCGGCGGCAGACCGGACAGGTCGGTCGCCCGCGCGGGCGCCGCGTAGGCGGGCACGTCGTCGCTACCGGGCGCGATCGGCCCGAGGAACGAGGTCCAGCCGGAGTCGTTCGACGTCCCGCTCCAGAGCCCGACATCGCGGTAGCCGAGCTGCGACGGCGTCGACTGCGTGTCGTCGAGCATCGGGTACTCGAGCAGCTGGCCCTTGATCGCCGGGCCCTTGCGGTCCCGCGCGATGAGCGAGACGGCGGCCGCGAGGTTGCCGCCCGCGCTCGCGCCCGCGACGACGATGTTCGCCGCGTCGACGCCGAGGGACGCCGCGTTCTCCGCGAACCAGACGAGACCCGCGTACGAGTCCTCCGTCTGCGTCGGGTAGGCGTGCTCCGGCGCGAGACGGTACTCGACCGAGACGACGACCGCGTTGAGCGCGTCGGCCCACGCGGTGTACTCGAGGGCGCCGAGGAAGCGGTCGCCGATCATCATGCCGCCGCCGTGGATGTAGTAGATCCCGGCGCCCGACTTCACGCCGTCGGCCGGCTCCCAGATCGAGAGGGTGATCTCGTCGCCCTGGTAGCCCGGGACCGTCACCTCGCGGTGCTTGAGGCCCGGGTGCGCCTCCTGCGCGAGCTCGAGATTCGTCGGAACGCCCGGGATGGGCTCGCGCGCGGCGGGCACGATCTCCGGGGTGAAGTGCTTCGGGAAGAACTCGTGCAGCGCCGTGAGGATCTCGGCTGCATCGGTTGCGAAGGGCGGCTGCGGGGTGGACGTCATCGTGCCTCCGGTCGTGGTGCGGCCGGCGTCGTCGCCGACCGAGTCGATTGAATCGAATGCTAGCGCGTCGCGCTGAACCCGTTCGACCCGCACCGCGTCGCTCCGTCGGTGGGCCGCCTGGAAGGCCGCGATGACACGGTCCACGGCGAGGCCGAGCCCGATCGCGACGACGATCGAGCAGGCCACCGCGACGACGGGATGGTCGCGCAGCACGGTCCCGAAGACGGTGCCGATCCCGACCTGGTAGAGCGCCCAGCCG
>DATMFB010000268.1:0-4351 GCA_035556395.1 Microbacteriaceae bacterium | reverse complement strand
GGCCTGATCGGCGGCGCGCTGATCAACGGGTTCGGACTCGGCACCGCCCTGCTCGTCATCGCGGCGGCATACTTCTGCGCCACGATCCTTCCGGCACTCGACCCGCGTTGGCGCGAGATGGATCGGCGGAACTCGCCGTTGCCAGCCAGGGAGTAAGCCTACGGACGATCATGCCCGCCGGCGAGAGAACGCGATGAGCGCACCGCGCACGACGACGCCGACGACGAGCGCCCAGAAGGCGGCGCTGATGCCGCCGACGGCGATCCCGGAGGCCGCGACGAGGAACGTCGCGACAGCGGGGATGCGCTCGGCCGGCACCTGAATCGCTTCGGAGATCGACGAGCCGAGCGTCGCGACGAGCGCGAGGCCCGCGACCGCTGCGACGACGCCGACGGGCGCGAGCAGCACGATCGCGACGAACGCCGCCGAGGCGATGCCGAGCACGATGACGCCGACGCCCGAGGTCACGCTCGCGATCCAGCGCCGGCCCCGGTCCTCGCCCGCTTCGGGGCCCGCCGCGAGCGCGGCGCTGATCGCCGCGAGGTTGATCGCGTGGCCGCCCGCCGGCGCGCCGACGAGCGTCCCGATCCCGGTCACAACCATCGACGCGCGCCAGGGCACCTCGTAGCCGAGCCCGCGCATGACCGCGACGCCCGCGACGTTCTGCGAGGCCATCGTGACGAGGTAGAGCGGCAGCGCGATGCCGAGCACCGCGCCGAGGCTCCAGGCCGGCATCGTGAGCTCGACGACGGGGACGAACGCGGCCGGGTCGATCGCATTCTGCGTCATCCCGAGGTGGATGACGATGACGACGAACGCGGCGACGAACGCGAGCGGCACGGCCCACCGGGGCAGGAAGCGCAGTGCGACGAGCCAGACGGCGATGATCGGCAGGACCGCCCACGGGTCCTCGACGGCGCCGATGACGGGCCCGAGGCAAAGCGGCAGCAGCACGCCCGCGAGCATCGCCTGCGCGATCGACCGCGGGATCGCGGAGATGAGCCGGCCGAGCGGCGCGATGAGCCCGGTCAGGATGATGAGCACCCCGGTGACGAGGAATGCGCCGACCGCGGCGGGCCAGCCGCCCTCGACGGGGCCGGTCGCGGCGAGGAGGGCCGCGCCGGGGGTCGACCAGGCGACCGTGATCGGCTTGCGGGTCCATGCGGCGAGGACGACGCTCGCGATGCCCATCGTGACGCTCACCGCGAGGAGGCCGCTCGAGGCCTGCCCCGGGGTCGCCCCGACGCCCGTGAGGCCCGCGAGGACGACGGCGAAGGCGCTCGTGAAGCCGACGAGCGCGGTGACGATGCCCGCGACGATCGGGCGGGTGGCGGAGCTCATCGCGCGATCACGCGTCCATGCTGGCAGACGCGAAGGACCCCGCGCACAGCCGGGCCCCGCGTCCCCGCGGCTACTCCGCGAGGATGAGGTAGAGCGCCTTGCGGGCCTCGTCGAGCCGCTCGGCCGCCGCCAGGCGCTGGGTGTCCGTAGCGGCATGCCGGAACTGGCCGATGACGCCCATGAGCTTGCCGACGCTCTCGCCGAGGGCGCGGCTCTCGTCGGTCGGCCGCTGTGACTCGGCCCAGTTCGCGAGCTGCTCGGCGTGCTCCGCGACGTGCGCGCGGCCCTCGTCGGTCAGGGTGTACTCGGTCTTGCGACCCTTGCCGGCTGGGGCGAGGAGTCCTTCGTCGACGAGCTGCTGGAGCGTCGGGTAGATCGAGCCGGGGCTCGGGCTCCAGGCGCCCTCGGTCCGCTCGGCGATCGCCTTCATCATCGCGTAGCCGTTGAGGTGCTCGGCGCCCTCGGCGCCGAGGAGCGAGAGGATCGCGGCACGGACGTCGCCGCGGCTGCGTCGACGCGGTCCGCCCCCGTGCATACGGTGCCCGTGCGGGCCGAAGCCCGGCGGAAACGGTCCGAAGCCCGGGCCGAAGCCGGGTCCGAACTCGGGGCGGCGAGCGCGGGTCGCCTCGCCGATGCGGTGGTTGCGCCCTGACTTGCCCCGACCCTTGTGGTCGTGATGCTGATGGTCGAACGTCATGGTACTGCCTTCTTGAAACGCATCGCAGACGTTCTGCGATGCGTCAACGATATATCGCTACTGCGCCGACGTCAACACGCGTGTTGCTGGAGTCGGCGGAGGCACGCGTGTGCATTGCACGCGAACCCGGCCGTCGGTCTGAACGGTGCGAGCGCTCAGGGGGTGAGGACCGTGGGGGCGCCCGTGGGCGCGCCCGCGGGGGCCTCGGCGGCGATGCGCTGCGCCTCCGCGATGAGCGTCGCGACGATCTCCGACTCGGGCACCGTCTTGATGACTTCGCCCTTGACGAAGATCTGACCCTTGCCATTACCCGAGGCGACACCGAGATCCGCCTCGCGCGCCTCCCCCGGACCGTTGACGACGCAGCCCATGACGGCGACGCGCAGCGGCACCGTGACGTCCTTGAGCCCCTCCGTCACGTCGTTCGCGAGCGTATAGACATCGACCTGGGCGCGACCGCACGAGGGGCAGGAGACGATCTCGAGCTTGCGCTCGCGCAGGCCCAGCGACTGCAGGATCTGCAGGCCGACCTTGACCTCCTCGACCGGCGGCGCGGAGAGCGAGACGCGGATCGTGTCGCCGATCCCCTCGCCGAGCAGGATGCCGAACGCCGTCGCCGACTTGATCGTGCCCTGGAACGCCGGTCCCGCCTCGGTGACGCCGAGGTGCAGCGGCCAGTCACCTCGCTCGGCGAGCAGCCGATAGGCCTTGACCATCACCACGGGGTCGTTGTGCTTGACCGAGATCTTGAAGTCGTGGAAGTCGTGCTCCTCGAAGAGGCTCGCCTCCCAAACCGCCGACTCCACCAGCGCCTCGGGGGTCGCCTTGCCGTACTTCTGCAGCAGGCTCGGCTCGAGCGAGCCCGCGTTGACCCCGATCCGAAGGCTCGTGCCGGCCGCCTTCGCCGCCGCCGCGATCGCGCCGACCTGGTCGTCGAACTTGCGGATGTTGCCCGGATTGACGCGCACGGCTGCGCAGCCCGCGTCGATCGCCTGGAAGACGTACTTCGGCTGGAAGTGGATGTCGGCGATGACGGGGATCTGCGACTTCTTCGCGATGATGTGCAGCACGTCGGCGTCGTCCTGCGACGGCACCGCCACCCGGACGATGTCGCAGCCCGAGGCGGTGAGTTCGGCGATCTGCTGGAGCGTCGCGTTGATGTCGGTCGTCTTCGTCGTCGTCATCGACTGGACCGACACGGGCGCGTCGCCGCCGACGAGGACCTTGCCGACCCGGATCTGGCGAGACACGCGGCGCGGCGCGAGGGTCTCGGGCGCCCTTGGGAGCCCCAGGTTCACGGCTGGCACGCAACCAGCCTACGTGGCGCCCGACTAGAGAATGCTGATGGGCTTGATGATGTCGGCGAGGATCACGAACGCCCCGAGCCCGACGAGCAGCACCGTCACGACCATCGTGAGCGGCGCGAGCTTCTGGATGTCGAGCGGGCCGGGATCCGGCTTGTTGCGGATGCGCGCGAACCAGCGCCGCAGCCCCTCCCACAGCGCCCCGAAGATGTGGCCGCCATCGAGCGGGATGAGCGGGATGAGGTTGAAGAGGAAGAGCGCGACGTTGAGCGAGCCGAGGATGCCGATGATGGAGGAGGCGCGGTCGGCGACACTCGCCTCCTCGTAGCTCGTGATCTCGCCGGCGAGCCGGCCTATGCCCACGACGCCGACCAGGCCGTTGGGATCGCGCTCCTCGCTGCCGAACATCGCGACGCCGAGATCCCACACGCGCGCCGGCAGTGTGGCGATCGCGCCGACGACGGCCGCGATATTCTCCCCGACCGCGGGCGCGACGGCGAGCGGCGACTGCCGCACGTTTTCATAGGCGGGACGGATGCCGAGGACACCGACGTCGACGAACCGGGGCTCGCCCGCCGCGTCGAGGACGATGTCACCGTCGGGGCCGAGCTCGTAGTTCTGCGACAGCAGCGGCCGGGCGGTGAGCGAGACCTGCTCGCCTCCGCGGTCGACGAGGAGCTCGATGGGCTGGTCCGGGTGCAGACGGATCGCCTCGGCGACGTCGAGCCACTCGGTCGTCGCCGCACCGTTGATCGCCAGAACGCGATCGCCCGGCTCGATCCCCGCGGCGACCGCCGGGGCGGTCTCGTCGCCGGGCGCGCACTCGGTGCGCACCTCATCGGCCGGGATGATGCAGGTCGACACCGAACCGACGAGGTTCGTCACCTGCGGGATGCCGAAGCCGCACAGCACGATCGCGTAGCAGACGACCGCGAGGAGGAGGTTCATGAGCGGACCGCCGAGCATGACGACGATGCGCTTCCAGATCGGCAGCAGGTAGAACGCCCGC
>DATMFB010000267.1:0-2328 GCA_035556395.1 Microbacteriaceae bacterium | reverse complement strand
CCCTCTCGCCACACTTCGGCGGCGAGCCCGAGGATCGCGAGCTCGCCGGGGGTGAACGAGATGTCATCCGGGAGGTCGTAGGCGGCTTTCGGGATCCGGTAGCGGGCGAGCTGGTTGTTGCCGGGGTCGCTCGGGTCGTCGACCGTCTCGATCGGCACGCCGAGGTCCTTGAGGGCGCGCTTGTCGCGCTCGAAGAGCCGATCGAGCGACGCGAGCGCGTCCCGGTCGCCGTCGCGGTAGCGCTGCGCATAGCCGTGGACGGTCGAGAGGATCTCCGACTTGCGCAGGCCGATGCTCGTCACGACGAGCGCGAGCACGAGGCTGAACTGCCGCTCGTAGTTGTTCGGGAGCGCCGCCACGTCAGGAAGTCTAGGTCGCCGGCAGCACGCCGAGGATGTCGATCACGAAGACGAGCGTGTCCGTCGCGCCGATGCCCGAGCCGCTCGGCGGGCTGTCCCCGTAGCCGTAGGCCGGCGGGATCGCGGCGAGCACCTGCGAGCCGACCTGCTGGCCGACGAGGGCCTGCCCGAAGCCCGCGACGACGTCCGTGGTCGCGAACTGCGCCGGCGTGCCGCGCTCCCAGCTCGAGTCGAAGACCTTGCGCGTGTTCCAGTTGACGCCCGTGTACTGCAGCAGGACGGTGTCGCCCTCGGCGACGGTCGTGCCGCTGCCCTGGATGAGCGTCTCGATGCGCAGCTCGGCCGGCGGGGTCGCGTTCGTGAACGACAGGCCGGGCTGACCGGTCGCGGCGAGCGAGACGCTCGGGAGGCCGTTGAGCGGAGGAAGCGTCCGCCCCTGGGCCCGGCCGATGAACGCGTCCTCGATGTCGAGCACGGCGACGATCGTCTGCTCGGGGTCGATGCCCGACTGCGCGACGACGCCGGCGCCGAGGAGCGCCTCGGTCGTCCCGACCGCCGCCACGCGGGAGCCGACTGGCGCGCACACCGCGGCGTCGAAGAGCGGCGAGGCGCCCGTGAGCGGCAGGTAGATCGTGGAGGGAGTCTGGTCGAGGACCATGCCGGTCGCGCCGTCGACGAGCGTGATCGTGCCCGCGACGATGTCGGTCGGGCCGACGATCGCGCCGTCGCCAGGATGCACGATCGCGGTCGAGGTGCGCTCGCGCGCGACGAGCGGGATCGGGAACGACGGGTCGATCGGGGCGACGCCGAAGTCGCCCGTCGCGGTCACGTCGACCGCGACGCCGCCGCGCTCCCAGACCGGCGCGCAGCTCGCCGCGTCGAGCGGAGTGCCGCCGTCGACGGCAGGGCCGGACGGCGCGGCGCAGGCCGCCAGGGACAGGACGAGGGCCGATGCGGCGACGATGGCCGGGGTCTTGCGCACCGGCCTACTCTACCGGCCGGTCCCTGGCGGCATCGGCCGCCGCCGCCGCCTGTCTGACCGCCTTCCGGGCCCGCTTCGGGCTCGTGACCCGCTCCCCGAGCGCGCCGGGGGTCCAGGCCTCGACGTCCTCGTCGTCGTAGGCGTCCTTCGACGCGCGGCGCTTGCGCTCGAGGGGTGCGACGCCCGGCGCGAGCCGCCTGGCGGTGAGCAGGAAGCCGGTGTGAGCGTTCATCCGATGGTCCGGGCGGACCGCGAGCCCGTCGACGTGCCAGGTGCGCACGAGCGTCTCGCTCGCCTCGGACTCGGTGAAGTGCCCGGTCGCCCGGATCGCCTCCGTCGTGCGCGAGAGCTGCGTGACCGTCGCGACGTAGCAGCAGATGACGCCACCGGGCGCGAGCGCGGTCGCCGCGGCGTCGATGCACTCCCACGGCGCGAGCATGTCGAGGATGATCCGGTCGATGCTCCCCGGCTCCGCGGTCTCCGGGAGCACGTCGGCGAAGTCGCCGAGGGTCAGGGTCCACTGCTCGGGGTCCTCGCCGGTGAACGCGGCGACGTTCGACCGCGCGATGTCGGCGAACTCCTCGCGCCGCTCGATCGACAGCAGCGAGCCGCTCGAGCCGATGGCGCGCAGCAGCCACATGGTCAGCGAGCCCGAGCCCACGCCGGCCTCGACGACGCGCGCGCCCGGGAAGATGTCGGCGACCCCGATGATCTGCGCCGCGTCCTTCGGGTAGATGATCGCGGCGCCTCGCGGCATCGACAGCGCGAAGTCCTTGAGCAGCGGGCGCAGCGCAAGGAACTCCTCGCCGTTGCTCGCGGTGACGACGCTGCCGTCGGGCTTCCCGATGATGTTGTCGTAGGAGACGAACCCGCGATGCGAGTGGAATGCGCCGCCGGCCGCGAGCGTCACGGTGTTGAGCCGCCCGCGCGAGCTCGTGAGCTGGACGCGCTCGCCCGCGGCGAACGGGCCGCGCCGGGCCGTCACCG
>DATMFB010000266.1:0-3316 GCA_035556395.1 Microbacteriaceae bacterium | reverse complement strand
CACTCGCTGCGCTTCCCCGGCGGCCCCGGCATCCGCATCGACTCCGGCGTCACGACCGGCGACGTCATCTCCGGCGCGTTCGACTCGCTCCTCGCGAAGGTCATCGTCACGGGCGCGACCCGCGCGGACGCGCTCGAGCGGGCCCGGCGCGCCCTCGACGAGTTCGAGATCACGGGCCTCCCGACCGTCCTGCCCTTCCACCGGAACGTCGTGCGGGATCCCGCGTTCACCTCCGAGCCGTTCTCCGTCTACACGTCGTGGATCGAGAACGAATGGGCCGGCGAGCTCGAGCCGTGGTCGGGAGAACTCCAGGAGCCCAGGTCCCCCGCGGCCCGCACGACGGTCGTCGTCGAGGTCGGCGGCAAGCGGGTCGAGGTGAGCCTGCCGGCCAAGCTCGTGGGGACCACGGCCGACACCGGCGCAACGCCGCCGAAGCGCAAGGTCCACGGCGCCGTCGACACCGCGACGGGCGACGCCATCAAGGCGCCCATGCAGGCGACGATCGTGAAGGTCGCCGTGGAGGAGGGCCAGCGCGTCGTCAAGGGCGAGACGGTGCTGGTGCTCGAGGCGATGAAGATGGAGCAGCCGCTCGCCGCGCACAAGGACGGCGTCATCGCCGGGCTCGACGCGCCCGTCGGCCAGACGGTCGCCAGCGGGCACCTGCTCCTGACGATCACGGACTAGAACGCCGGCGCTCGCTCAGGAACCGGTCCCTGAGCGAAGAGCGCAGCGACGAGTCGAAGGGCGCCCGGCGCCTTCGGCCCAAGCGACGGGTCAGCGCACGATGTGCATCGCGCGCGCCGCGTCCGTGATGGAGCTCGCGAGCGAGGGATAGACGGAGAACGCCCGCGCGAGGTCGTCGACCGTGAGCCGATGCTCGACGGCGATCGAGATCGGCAGGATGAGCTCCGACGCCTTCGGCGCGACGACGACACCGCCGAGGATCTGCCGGGTCGTCGTCGTCGCGAACAGCTTCACGAAGCCGTGCTCGATGCCGAGCATCTTCGCGCGAGGGTTCGGCTCGAGCGGGAGCTTGAAGATGACGCCGCGGACGGTCCCGTCCTCGACCTGCGGCTGCTGCCAGCCGACCGTCGCGATCTCCGGCTGCGTGAAGATGTTCGACGTGACGTTGCGCAGCTCCGCGGGCTGCACGACGTCGCCCATCGCGTGGAAGACCGCCGTGCGGCCCTGCATCGAGGCGACCGAGGCGAGCGGCAGGAAGTCGGAGCAGTCGCCGGCCGCATAGATCGAGGGGACGCTCGTGCCGGCGACGCGGTTCACGCGGATATGCCCGGAGTCGGCGAGCAGCACGCCGGCCTCCTCGAGCCCGATGTCGCGGGTGTTCGGGATGGAGCCAACCGCCATGAGGCAGTGCGAGCCGTCGACGGTCCGGCCGTCGGAGAGCGTGACGCGCACGCCGTCGCCGATGCGCTCGACCGTGTCGGCTCGCGACTTGGACAGCACCTCGAGCCCGATCTTCGCGAAGACGTCCTGCAGCACGAGCGCGGCGTCGACGTCCTCCCCAGGCAGCACGCGCTCCCGCGAGCTGACGAGCGTCACCTTCGCGCCGAGGTTGCGGTACGCCGACGCGAACTCGGCGCCCGTGACGCCCGAGCCGACGACGATGAGGTGCTCGGGGAGCTCCTCGAGCGTGTAGAGCTGAGTCCAGGTGAGGATGCGCTCGCCGTCGGGCTGCGCGGATGGCAGCTCGCGCGGCCGGGCACCCGTCGCGATCACGATCGTGTCCGCCGGGATCTCGTGCTCGCCGACCACGAGCCGCTCGGGACCGTCGAGCCGGCCCTCCCCCTCGATGATGCGCACGCCGGCCCGGCGCAGCTCGGCCGTCATGTCGGCGGACTGCGCAGCCGCGAGCCGGAGCAGTCGCTCGTTGACCGCGCCCAGGTCGACGGTCACCTCGGAGGGCTCGACCTGCCGAGGGCGTTCTCCCGGGACCGCGAGCCGGACGCCCAGATCGCCGGCTCCGCGGACGGTCGTCGCGATCTCGGCGGTCGCGATGAGCGTCTTCGAGGGGACGACATCGGTCAGGACCGCGCTGCCCCCGACGCCGCGACGCTCCACGAGCGTGACCTCGGCGCCGAGCTGCGCCCCCGCGAGCGCCGCCTCGTAGCCCCCGGGCCCGCCGCCGAGCACCGCGATGCGGTGCTTGCGCCCGAACTCGTTCACCACGCCCCTATCCTCTCGCCTTTTTCAGGAGCAGGCGGGGGTTCGCGTGCAATGCGCACGCGTACCCCGCCGTACTCCTGAAAACGGAGACCTATCGGAAGAGGCGCTTCGTCGCGATGTCGGCGCCCTCGGCGAGCGCCTCGAGCTTCGCCCACGCGATGTGCTGGTGGACGCGTCCGCCGAGCCCGCAGTCGGTCGAGGCGATGACCCGCTCCGGTCCGACGAGCTTCGCGAAGTTCTCGATCCGCTGCGCGACGAGCTCCGGGTGCTCCACGACGTTCGTCGCGTGGCCGACGATGCCGGGGACGATGAGCTTGCCCTCGGGCAGCTCGGTGTCCTCCCAGATCGTCCACTCGTGCTCGTGCCGGGCGTTCGCCGCCTCGAACGAGTACGCGATCGCGTTCACGTCGAGCATCGTGTCGACGATGTGCTTGAACTCGATGTCCGTCGTGTGCGGCCCGTGCCACGAGCCCCAGCACAGGTGGAAGCGGATCTGCTCGGTCGGCAGCCCGGCGAGCGCGTGGTTGAGCGCCTCGAGGCGGATGCGGGTGAACGCGAGGTACTCCTCGACCGACGGCTCCGGGTTGATCGCGTCCCAGTTCTCCGCCATCGACGGGTCGTCGATCTGGAGGATGAGGCCGGCGTCGGTGATCGCCTTGTACTCGTGCTTGAGCGCCTCGGCCCACGCCCAGACGTGCTCCTCCTCGGTCGCGTAGTAGTCATTGACGATGCGCGCGGCGCTGCCGGGCGAGATCGACGTGATGAAGCCGTTCTCGGCGCCGGTCGCGGCGATCGCGTGCTTCAGGTTCGCGACGTCGGCGTCGACGAGCTCCTGGCCGCGGTACTCGATCGGCCCAGTGACGGAGGGGAAGAGCGTCGCGGTGCGGCCCGTGTGGATCGCGGTCGGGTCGGCGTAGACGTCCGCGAAGGCCTGGCGGTCGCGGCGGTCGGAGAACGCGGTGAGCCGGATGTTCCCGGGCGACGAGCGGTGCGGGGGCTCGTTGAAGGCGTCGACCTCGGTGAGGGAGAGGCCCGTGACGCGCTGGAAGGAGTAGACCCACCACGCGCCGTAGTCGGTCGGGTTCGAGCTCGCCTTGCCGAACTCGCCGTCGCCGACGGCGGTGATGCCGAC
>DATMFB010000265.1:0-8181 GCA_035556395.1 Microbacteriaceae bacterium | reverse complement strand
GCCGTGACGACGCCCCCGAGGAGCTCCTCGAGCCGGGCGCGCAGTTCGCCCTCGTCCGCGATCGCCCGGTCGAGGGTCACCACCTGCTGACGGGAGCGGGCGAGCAGACCGGGGTGGTCGGCGGCCCACAGCACGGCGATGAGCACCGCCACGAGGCCGATCGGGAGCCAGTAGCTGGCGGTCGGCAGACCCGTGACGAGACCGATCGCGAGGGCCGCGAAGTAGTAGACGATCTCGCGCTGCGAGATCTCGTACGAACGCAGTCGGATGATCGAGAGCACGCCGAAGAGGCCGAGGCCGAGCCCGAGGCCCACCTCGGAGGAGGCGAGCACGGCGGCGACCGCGAAGACGCCGATGTTGACGCCGATGAACGCGACGAGGAGGTCGCGTCGACGGTGCCGGGGGTAGTAGACGCCGAACGTCAGCAGCGCGATCGCGGCGAGGTCGACGGCGAGCATGATGGCGGTCTCCATAGAGCGAGTTCCTTCCGGTGGTCCGCCCGGTGCTGCGGCGGTGAGTCCATTTCGCCACCCTTCGCTATGACATTCCTATGACGACGCAATGCCCCCTCTGGGAATCAAAGAACCCGTGCCCTCTCCGCCGACGGCGTTCAGGTGACACCAATGCGGCGTATGACGACGTGAGAACGCCAGTTCCTGTCACCTGAACGTTCGCTTGGCCGTCAGCTAGCACGCCGCGGGGGCGGTGACAAGCCGCTATCGGAGCGAGCCGGGGGTGCCTAGCGTGGCGGAGGCAATTGATCCGAGCGAGAGGAGCACACCATGGGATTCATGGACGACGCGAAGGAGACCGCCGAGGCGGCCGCCACCAAGGTCGGCCGTGCGGTGGAGGACACCGTGGACCGGGTCAAGGACAAGGTCGACGAGGTGAAGGCCGACGTCAACGTCAAGAAGGCCGAAGCCGAGGCCGACTCGGTCAAGGCCCGCAACGAGGCCAAGGAGAAGCTGCGGGACTGAGCGTCCCGAACTGAGCACGCGGCCGGGGCGAAGGCCCTGGCCGCGTTGCTCGTGGAGGGGCGGACGGGAATCGAACCCGCGTAATCAGTTTGGAAGAACCGCGCTCGGCAGTGGTCTGTAGTCGGCTCGAGCCGGATTCTGTTGGCATCCAGTGGGCTGCATTGGGGGCAAGTAGGCGTTGTTCGGCTGGCGTTTGTGACACGCGCAAGGTATCTCGTGACACGATGCGAGGCCCTAGCGGCGGGATTCGCCCCCCTTGCAGATCTAGCGGTAACGAGGATCAGTTGCCTTGGCAAACTCACGCTGCAGATCAAAGCCTCGCTACCATCCCGCCATGGAACAACTACTGGGGATTGTCGCGATCGCGCTCGCCATCATCTCGGTAGCTGTCGCGTTATGGCAGGGATTCATTGCGCGATCGCAGCTGAAGAGTGCGCAGGAGACCGAGCGTAGGACCGAAGTGGTGCTCGACGAGATTCGGAGGACTTCTGGAGAGACGCGCCTGATCGCTGACGACATCAAGAGCAACTTGCTCCAGCAGGTCAACAGCATCCTTGAGTCGAAGTTGGCTGGCGAGGCTAACACTCAAAGCATGTCTCGTCAGTTGATGGAGGGATTGCTCGGCAACATTGGCAAGAAGACGGGGGAAGGTCCGCCTGCTGGTGGATGAACTTGTTTCGCCGAGGCTTTCGGTTCACAACTCGGCAGCTCGTCGACGCTCGTCGCGACTTGACCCACGATCGGGGGCGTGTGGGCCTTCTTGCCAGCGGGTTACCGTGCTCATAACTACTGCAAGGGAGCAGCTGCATGAGCGACGCATCCGAAGAGCAGATGACGGGACCCCCGCCGCCGGCCGCAGCTCGTCAGACTGGCGTCCTGCCGAAGTGGGCGCCGTGGGTAATCGCGGGCGCTGCAGGCATCGTCATCGGCATCTTTGGCACCCTCGGCATCGGTGCGGTCATTTCCTCGATCAACTCGGCAGCGCAAGACCCACGGTTCGCGGAAGCAGTGCGTTCTTGCGGGGGAGAGAACGTCGGCATGTACCTCGATGACAATGAGAACACGCTCGTGCTCGACGTCAAGGGCGACGAAGACTCGGCCGGCGCTTCCTACCTCGACTACGCGTGCCTAATCGAGGAGCTCGACACCCCGGGCCGGGTCGTCTCGCATATCGAGCAAACGACATCGATGGACGGACGGCAGAGCGAAGAATGGGACGGAATCGAGTTCTCCTGGTCGTACCATCCAGATCGCGGCATCGATGGCGTGTTCCGGTACGTAGAACCCTGAGGCGAGCGCTCTCCGCGTAGATCGGGGCCTCCGCCGCGTCGCTCCTGCGTTCCCATCTGAACTACGCGCGCATGCGCGCGTTGCGCGCGTCATTAGGCGTGACCGATCGCTCGTGGACCTCGATAGAGTCACACATCTTGTCGTATCCGGGGAGTCCGAGCACGAAACAGCGTTACTGGAACCAGTCCCCAACATGCCCAGAGGCCAGCTAGATTCGCCGCATGGCGGCGAAGTCCGAGGAACGCTCTGAGCTCGATCCGCGGTATGCCGCGGTAGCAGCTCGCGCGGTCAATTGGGATGCTCTGCTCTGGCAGATGCCGGCGCTCACAATCGCGGCCCAAGCGTTCTTGTTGTTCATCGCCCTCGCAGGGGACACCGCTCCGCTCGCGCGAATCGTTGCACTCTCGCTGTCGATGGGGTCGCTATACCTTGCGGCCATCTCAATGGCCCGGCAACGTCAGACCTCGATCATTGACGCTCAGACGCTCGAGAACTATGAGCGACAAGCCGGCTTTGCGAAGGGTGAACTGCAGTACGGTCCGAAGTGGCGAAACAGGCGCAACAAGACCGAGATTGGTTATCCATTCATTGAACGTCTGACCTTGCTGAAGCATAGGAAGAAGAAGGCTTCGTCCGGAAGGAAGAAGAGGCCACGGACAGCGTTCGGTGCCTGGATGGTCGGTTTTGGCATCCTCTTCGCCATCGATTTGGCCTTGATCGTCATCGCCATATGGTTTCCGATACTGCTCGGACAGCCAGACACGCCCCCGGTTCGTCCAGTTGAGGTGCTGGCCCCCACCCCGTCAACTGCGCCACCGCCCAGCCCGTAGCAAACAGGACTCAATGAACCTCGGCCTGCGGGACTCTAAGTTGAGTCGTTGCTGACCGCGCTCCCTGTCAACTCAGTCGGCAATCACCTCGGCATCGATGATGGTCGACTCCTCGGCGCGAAGACGGGCCGCCGCAGCCTCAAACGCTGACGCCGCCGAATCGAGGATGCCCTCGGCGACCTCGAGACCCGGATTGGCCTTGTCGAGGACTCGTATGATCTTGTCGAACGCAATGCCGGCCGCGACCATGACATTGCGAATCACGTCCACGGGTGGCCGCTCGAGCAGGTGCTCCTCGTACGTGTTGTCCTTGCCGCCGAAGTCGTACGCCAGTTAAGGACGTCTCGTCGACTCAAGGAGATCGTGAGCGACCGCAGCCATCATCTGAGCCTGCAGTAGTCGCGCTTCCTCCAAGTCGATCTGGCGTGCGCGAGTCGCGAGCGCCGTCTGCGCATGGTTGAACTCGACTCCCAGCTCGCGCGCGATCGCGTTCCGGCCCAAACCCTGCTTGACGAACTGAGCCACCTCCGCGCGTTTTGTCCGGCGTGACCGGGCGTGCGCGCCTCGTCGGTTTGTCGGGAGTCACGGTGTTGATCTCGTTCATGACTTGGCCTTCTTGAGTGCGACGCGTGTTGCGGCACATTCGGAGCGGAGGTGGGCGACATAGTTGCGGACCGCTGCAACGGCGGCTGGATTGAGGTCGTCGAGGATGGCGGGCGCGGCGTTGTAGCGGCTGACGGTCTTCCGGGCGCTGTCTCAAGCTTCTCGCGTGTCCGGCATGAGCGCCGGTGTGGAGTCGGGGAAGCGGGATATCCCGAGAGCTGGAGTGAGCGAGATCTTTACATTGGAGGGGCGGACGGGAATCGAACCCGCGTAATCAGTTTGGAAGACTGAGGCTCTACCATTGAGCTACCGCCCCATCGGCGACCCCGAAGGGCCCGCGCAATTCTACCGGACAGGGGTGGGGCCTCGGGGCGTAGCTCAGCTTGGTAGAGCGCCCGCTTTGGGAGCGGGAGGTCGCAGGTTCAAATCCTGTCGCCCCGACTGCGTGCGGTGCGCATGCCGTGAGCAGGAGAGTGAGTGCCAATGTCGAACGCCATCAAGGTCGCGGAGGTCGGCGAGATCGAGGACGGCGGGGCGATCAAGGTCTCGCGGATCAAGACCGGCACGCTCGACGACATCGCCGTGTTCAACGACGGCGGCGAGTACTACGCGCTCGACGACACCTGCAGCCACGAGCAGGCTTCGCTCGCGGATGGCTGGATCGAGGACGCGACCGTCGAGTGCCCGCTCCACGGGGCGAAGTTCTGCCTCCGGGACGGCTCCGCGCTGACCCTCCCGGCGACCACCGGCGTCGCCGCGCACCTCGTCGAGATCGTCGGCGATGACGTTCTGCTGACGCCGGCGGAAGGCTCGCTCGCCTGAGCGAACGCCGTGCAGGAGGGCGCCGGATCGTGCCGGTAGGATGATTGGCCGTGAAGACCACCATCGAGAAGCTCAGCCCGACCCGCGTCAAGCTCAGCATCGCCGTGACGCCCGAGGATCTGAAGCCCTCGATCGCACACGCGTACGAGCACATCGCCGAGCAGGTGTCCATTCCCGGGTTCCGCAAGGGCAAGGTGCCGCCGCCCATCATCGATCAGCGGGTCGGACGCGCCGAGGTGCTCCAGCATGCGGTCAGCGAGGGTCTCGACAAGTTCTACCGTCAGGCCGTCTCCGAGGAGAAGGTGCGCGCCGTCGGCCGCCCGCAGGCCGACATCGCGCAGCTCCCCGAGATCAAGGACTGGTCGGGCGACCTCGTCATCGAGGTCGAGGTCGACGTCCGCCCCGAGTTCGACCTCCCCAAGTACGAGGGCCTCAAGCTCGAGGTCGACGAGGCGAAGGTCTCCGCCGCTGATGTGGACCAGGAGCTCGAGACGCTCCGCACCCGCTTCGGCACGCTCGTCACGGTCGACCGTCCCGCGCAGAAGGGCGACTTCGTGACGCTCGACCTCAACGCGACGATCGACGGCGTCGAGGTCGACTCCGCCTCCAACCTCTCCTACGAGGTCGGCTCCGGCGAGCTCCTCGAGGGCATGGACGACGCGGTCGAGTCGCTCACCGCGGGGGAGTCGACGACCTTCGAGTCGGCGCTGCTCGGCGGCGACCACGAGGGCGAGACGGCGCTCATCGCCGTTACCGTCGAGGCGGTCAAGGTCCGCGAGCTCCCCGAGCTCGACGACGACTTCGCGCAGCTCGCCTCGCAGTTCGACACGGTCAAGGAGCTCAAGGCCGACATCAAGGAGCAGGCCGCCAAGTCGAAGGTGTTCCAGCAGGGCGCCCAGGCCCGGGACCTCATCGTCCCGGCCCTCCTCGAGCAGGTCGAGATCGAGGTCCCGCAGGGGATCATCGACGACGAGGTGCACCGTCACCTCGAGTCCGAGGGGCGCCTGGAGGACGTCGAGCACCGCGCCGAGGTCACCGAGGCGAGCGAGAAGGCGTTCCGCAACCAGTTCCTGCTCGACGCGATCGTCGAGCAGGAGGAGATCAAGGTCTCGCAGGACGAGCTCTCGATGCACCTCATCCGCGCCTCGCAGCAGTACGGCATGGCGCCGAACGACTTCGTCAAGGCGCTCGACGAGTCGGGCCAGATCCCCGCGATGATCGCGGAGGTCGCCCGCAACAAGGCGCTCGCCGCCGTGCTCGGCAAGGCGAAGGTCGTCGACGCGAAGGGGAAGTCGGTCGACGTCTCCGAGTTCGTCGCGGCATTCGTCGGGACGCCGGGCGGCGACACGATCGACGTCGAGGACCACACGGGCCACGACCACGATCATGACCACGATCACGAGCACTGACCCGCTCGTTACATGGCGTAACCGACGTTCGTCGTCGGCCCGCACCGGCCGGTAGGGTGCCCTGGTGACCCGCCCGGACCGTCGTGACCCGCGCACGCTCGGCGAGTCGAGCGCCGCGGTGCACGCGGGCAATTCGACCGACCCCACGACGGGCGCGATCAAGACGCCGATCACGCTCGCGAACTCGTACGAGCTGCCCTACGACCCGACGGCGATCGACTGGACGGTCAACGACCAGCTGCTCTACACGCGCACGACCGGCGCGAACCAGCTCACGCTGCAGGCCAAGCTCGCCGCGCTCGAGGGCGCGGAGGACGCGGCGGTGTTCGCGAGCGGGGTCGCGGCCACGCACGCCGTCTTCTTCACCTTCCTGAACGCCGGCGACCACGTCGTGTGCTCGGACGTCGTCTACGAGGCGACCTTCAACCTCCTCGTCGACCTCTTCCCGCGCAAGTACGGCATCACCGCGACGCTCGTCGACATCACCGACCTCGACGCCGTCGAGGCCGCGATCCGGCCCGAGACGCGGCTCGTCTTCACCGAGACGATCGCGAACCCGACGACGGTGATCGCCGACCTCCCCGCGCTCGCGGCGATCGCGCATGCGCACGACGCACTGCTCGTCGTCGACTCCACCTTCTCCCCGCCGCCCGTGCTGCGGCCGATCGAGCACGGCGCCGACCTCGTCGTGCACTCGATCACGAAGTACATCAACGGCCACGGGGATGCGCTCGGCGGGGCCGTCCTCGGTCGCACGAGTCTCATCGACCCGATCAAGCAGCAGGCCATGATCGATGCCGGCGGGATCATCGCACCCTTCAACGCGTGGCTCGTCCAGCGCGGCACCGTGACACTGCCGCTGCGCATGCGGCACATCAACGAGAGCGCGCGCCGCGTCGCGGAGTTCCTCGACGCCGACCCGAGAGTCGCCTGGATCCGCTACCCGGGACTCGCCTCGCACCCGCAGCACGACCTCGCGACACGGCTCATGCCGAACGGGCAGAGCGGGATGATCGCGTTCGCGCCCCACGGCGACGCCGAGGCGATCAACGCGTTCGTCTCCCGCCTCCGGCTCATCACGAACGCGACGAGCCTCGGGCACGACGAGTCGCTCATCGTCCACTTCGCGAAGTCGGGCCCGCGCCAGGACCTGTACGGACCGCCGTTCACCGACCACGGCACGCTGCGGCTGTCGATCGGTCTCGAGGACACCGACGACGTCATCGCCGACCTGGATGCCGCGCTCGGCTGAGCAGTGCGCTCCGGCCAGGAGAACGCGATGATCGCGTTCTGCCCGCCCGCTTAGCCCAGGGCGAACACGGGCATGGTGCGTGCCGCGAGCCGGTTAGGGTCGAAGCGCACCGCAGAAGCGGGCGCAGATTCAAGGAGCGACACACATGGCCGATCCGGCATTCCAGCCGAACGTCTTCGACCGACTGCTGAAGGACCGCATCATCTGGCTCGGCTCCGAGGTCCGCGACGACAACTCGAACGAGATCGCGGCGAAGCTGCTGCTGCTCGCCGCCGAGGACGACAAGCAGGACATCTACCTCTACATCAACTCGCCCGGCGGCTCGATCACCGCCGGCATGGCGATCTACGACACGATGCAGTTCGTCCCGAACGACATCGTCACGGTCGGGATCGGCATGGCGGCCTCGATGGGCCAGCTGCTGCTGACGGCCGGGACGAAGGGCAAGCGGTACATCACGCCGAACGCGCGCGTCCTGCTCCACCAGCCGCACGGTGGCTTCGGCGGCACGTCGTCGGAGATCCAGACCCAGGCGAAGCTCATCACGTCGATGAAGCAGCGCCTCGCCGAGATCACCGCCGAGGCGACGGGCAAGACCGTCGAGCAGATCCACGCCGACGGCGACCGCGATCGCTGGTTCACGGCTGAAGAAGCCCTCGAGTACGGCTTCGTCGATCACATCCGCAGCTCCGCATCCGACGTCGTCGGCGGCGGCGGGACCGCGAACTGAACCGGGATCAAGGAGAAACGATCACCATGCACAGCTTCACCATCCCACCGACCGCGGCCCAGGCAGCGGTGCCGACGCCCCAGGCGCGCTACATCCTGCCGACGTTCGAAGAGCGCACGGCCTACGGCTACAAGCGCCAGGACCCCTACGCGAAGCTCTTCGAGGACCGCATCATCTTCCTCGGCGTGCAGGTCGACGATGCCTCGGCCGACGACATCATGGCCCAGCTCCTCGTCCTCGAGTCGCAGGACCCGGACCGCGACATCAT
>DATMFB010000264.1:0-4138 GCA_035556395.1 Microbacteriaceae bacterium | reverse complement strand
AGGTCGAACGGCCCATCGAAGTTGCCGAGGGTCACCGAGAACCCGGGAGCCGGCGTTCCGTCCGCGTCCCTCAGCTCCGCCGTCCCGGCAGTGCGCGCCATGCGTCTATTCTCGCCGATCGCGCCCGGCGCTCATCACGCGACCGCGTGGCGGAAGACGAGCTCGCGGGCAACCTGCTGATAGGCCTTCGAGGCGGCATGGTCGGGCGCGTAGACGCTGACCGGCACGCCGGCGACGCTCGCATCGGGGAACTTCACGGTGCGCGAGATGACCGTCTCGAGCACGTCCTCGCCGAACGTCTCAACGACCCGCTCCATGACCTCGCGCGAGTGCAGTGTGCGCGGGTCGTACATGGTCGCGAGGATGCCGTCGAGCTTGAGGGCGGGGTTCAGCCGGTCGTGGACCTTCTCGATCGTCTCGACGAGCAGCGCGACGCCGCGCAGCGCGAAGAACTCGCATTCGAGCGGGATGAGCACGCCGTGGGCAGCGGTGAGCGCGTTGACGGTGAGCAGCCCGAGGGAGGGCTGGCAGTCGATCAGGATGACGTCGTACTCGTCGCTGACGCCGCGCAGCACGCGCGCGAGGATCGACTCGCGCGCGACCTCGCCGACGAGCTGGACCTCGGCGGCGGACAGGTCGATGTTCGCGGGGATGACGTCGAGACCCTTGACCGAGGTGTGCCGGATCGTCTTGCGGATGTCGCGCTCGGTGCCGACGAGCAGGTCGTAGACGGTCGGACCGTCGTGCGCGGGGATCGCGAGACCCGCGGTGAGCGCGCCCTGGGGGTCGAAGTCGACCGCGAGGACGCGTCGCCCGTCGGCCGCGAGGCTCGCGCCGAGGTTGATCGTCGTCGTCGTCTTGCCGACGCCGCCCTTCTGGTTGCAGAGGGCGATGATCCGGGCCGGGCCGTGCTGGCGCAGCGGTGCCGGCGCGGGGAACTCGCGCAGCGGTCGGCCGGTCGGCCCGTACTTGACGCCGGTCTTGCGGGGCGCGGCCCCACCGTCGAGCTGCTCGAGCCCAAGATCGAGCTGCGCGGGTCCGCCGGGGACGCCGTTCGCGTCGGGGCGTGCCCCTTCCGTGCCGGTCCCTCGCAGGATCGGCCCATCCTGCTTCGCGTTCATGCCGCGATGCTATTCCCCGCCCTCACCGGTTCCAGGCCGCACACGCTGCCCGTCCAGGGCTCACCTAACCTTCAACTAGAGCATGAGCCTTAGGTCATGCGAGCCGATCAGCGGGCGCGTGGGTGGGCCAGGACGTAGGCATCGCGGAGGGCGTCGGCCGTGACCTTGGTGTAGATCTGCGTCGTCGCGACGGAGGCGTGGCCGAGCAGCTCCTGCACGACGCGCACGTCCGCACCGCCCTGCAGCAGGTGCGTCGCGAATGAATGCCGCAGCGTGTGCGGCGACAGGTGATCCGCCGTGATGCCCGCACGCTCGGCCGTCTCGCGGATGATCAGCCAGACGTGCTGACGGGACAGCCGGGCTCCGCGCGCGCCGAGGAAGAGCGCCGGCGTGCCGCGCCGACCCTCCGCGAGCGCGGGCCTCCCCCGCACGAGATACGCGTCGAGCGCCGCCCGCGCATAGGTGCCGAGGGGCACGATCCGCTGCTTGCTCCCCTTGCCCGTCAGCCGCACGAGACCGAGCTCGAGCGCCGCGGTCGCGTGGTCGACATCGAGGTCGGTCGCCTCGGACACGCGCGCACCCGTGCCGTAGAGCAGCTCGAGCAGCGCGCGATCACGCAGCCGCTGCGGCTCGTCACCGCTCGCCGCCTCGAGCAGCGCCTCGACCTCCTCGATCCCGATCGCCTTCGGCAGCCGTTGCGGCGCCTTCGGGGGGCGGATCTCCGAGGTCGGATCGATCGTCGCGACGCCCTCGTCGAGCGCGAAGCGGTGGAGCCCGCGCACGGCGCTGAGCATCCGGGCGACGCTCGTCGCCGCGAAGGGGTGCTCCCGCTCGCGCAGGGAGCGCGCGTAGGCCTCGACGTCGGCGCGCGTGACGGTCGCGAGCTCGCCGATGCCGGCGCCGTCGAGGAACGCCGTGTACGCGGCGAGATCCCGCGTGTACGCCGCGACGGTGTGCGGCGATCGGCCGAGCTCGACGGCGAGGTGGCGGAGGAAGCGGTCGACGATCTGCACGGTGCGCCCCTTCGACTCGCCTACGGCTCGCTCAGGGAGCGGGGATCAGACGGCTCGCTCGGGGAGCGAAAGCGCGGATGACGGGGCCAGGGCTCCTCCGGGTCGCGGAGGCCCGCCCAGCCCCGCCCCCGCTCGAACCAGGCGGCCAGCAGCGCGACCACCGCGATCGCGTTCTGCACCCGCCCGGCCCGCACCGCCTCGACGGCCTCGTCGAGCGGCACCCAGCGGACGACCATGTCGGCCTCCTCGGCGGTCCGCTCGAACGCGACCTCCGTCGCCGCGAGGCCGCGCGCGAGGTAGACGCGAATAGCCTCGTTGGAACCGCCGGGGCTGTTCATGAAGTCGGCGAGCAGGTGCCACTCCGACGCCGTCAGGTCGACCTCCTCCGCGAGCTCGCGCTTCGCGCCCTCGAGCGCCGGCTCGCCGTCGACGTCCATCAGCCCGGCCGGCAGCTCCCACTCGCGCAGGCGCACGGGGTGCCGGTACTGCTGGATGAGGCAGACACGATCCTCGGCGTCGAGCGCGAGTACAGCGACCGCGCCAGGGTGATCGAGGAAGTGGCGGGTGAGCTCGCCGTCGAGGTAGCGGAAGCGCTCGTTGCGCACGCCCCACACGCGGCCCTGCCAGGCGAGGTCGGAGGCGAGGATCTCCGGCTCGAAGGGCTCGTCGGCGAGCGGCTCGCTGGTTTCGGCAGGCTCGACCAACGCGGGAGCTCAGTCCGCGTCGACGGGGACGGCGATCGTCGTGGTGACCGTCGGGACCTGGCCCGTGTCGACCTCCGACTGCTCGACGTCGAAGAGCTTCGAGGCCCGCTGGCGCTCGAGCGCCGCCCCGACGAGCCCGCGGAAGAGCGGGTGCGCGCGGTTCGGGCGCGAGCGCAGCTCGGGGTGCGCCTGCGTCCCGACGTAGAAGGGATGCGTCTCGCGCGGCAGCTCGACGTACTCGACGAGCGTGCGGTCCGGCGAGATGCCGGAGAAGACGAGCCCGGCGTCGGCGATCCGCTCGCGGAACCCGTTGTTCACCTCGTAGCGGTGGCGATGGCGTTCTGCCACGAGCTCGGAGCCGTAGAGACCCGCGACGATCGAGCCGGGCTCGAGCTTCGCGTCGTAGAGGCCGAGGCGCATCGTGCCGCCGAGGTCGCCGTGGTCGAGGATCTCGACCTGCTCGTCCATCGTCGCGATGACGGGGAACTCGCTGTCGGGATCGAACTCGGTCGACGACGCGCCCTCGAGGCCGACGACGTTCCGGGAGAACTCGATGACCATGCACTGCAGGCCGAGGCACAGTCCCAGCGCGGGGATCTTGTTCTCCCGCGCGAACGTCAGCGCGCCGAGCTTGCCCTCCACGCCGCGGACGCCGAAGCCGCCGGGCACGACGATGCCGTCGACGTCCGAGAGCGCCTTCGCGGCCCCCTCCGGCGTCTCGCAGTCGTCGGCGGTGACCCAGCGGACGTCGACGCGGGTGTTCTGCGCGAACCCGCCGGCCTTGAGCGCCTCCGTCACGCTGAGGTAGGCGTCGGGCAGGTCGATGTACTTGCCGACGAGCGCGATGCTCACCTCGTGCGCCGGCTCGTGGACCGCCTTGAGCAGGTCGGCCCAGCCGTCCCAGACGACGTCGTGCGCGTCGACGAGGCCGAGCTGGCGGACGATGTAGGCGTCGAGGCCCTGCTCGTGGAGCATCGTCGGGATGTCGTAGATCGAGGGGACGTCGATCGCGTTGACGACGGCGTCCTCGTCGACGTCGCACATGAGCGCGATCTTCTTCTTGTTCGACTCGGAGACCGGACGATCGCTGCGCAGCACGAGCGCGTCCGGCTGGATGCCGATGCTGCGCAGCGCCGCGACCGAGTGCTGCGTCGGCTTCGTCTTCTGCTCGCCGCTCGCGTTCATGAACGGGACGAGGCTGACATGGACGAAGAACACGTTCGAGCGCCCGAGCTCGTGCCGCACCTGACGCGCGGACTCGATGAACGGCTGCGACTCGATGTCGCCCACCGTGCCGCCG
>DATMFB010000263.1:0-8225 GCA_035556395.1 Microbacteriaceae bacterium | reverse complement strand
CTGCCCGCCTCGTTGTACGTGCCGGGCTGGATCACGATCGGCGCGGTGACCACGTTGCCCGCGTTCACCGCCGCGAGGACCCCGCCGGTCGCCTTGCTCGTCTTCACCACGTCGCCGCCCATGCTGCGGTGCACCGTCACGCGCACCTCGGTCGCGTCAGTGACGCCGGTCGCCTTCAGGTCGACCCCGATGCCCTTGTAGAGGGCGCCGGCCGTGAAGTACGGGTCGACGTGCAGTGTCGGAACCACCGGCATGACGTCGGCGAGCGTCGCTCCGCCTGCGGACCCGAACGAGCTGCGCGTCGTGGAGACGAGCACCTCGTCACCGCGCAGCAGTTCCACCGTGACACCGGTCGGTACCGTCTCTGGCGACCAGATCGCGTCGGGCTTCTGCCAGGAGGGGCTCGTGGCCTCGTTGTAGGTCCCTGGCTGGATGACGATCGGCGCCGTCACCGCGTTGCCGGCGTTCACGGCCGCCAGGACCCCGCCGGTGGCCTTGCTCGTCTTCACCACATCGCCACCCGAGCTGCGGTGAATGGTCACGCGCACCTCCGTCGCGCCGGTGACATCGGTCGCCTTCAGATCGACCCCGATGCCCTTGTAGAGGGCGCCCGAGACGAAGTACGGGTCGACGTGGAGTGCGGGCACCGGCGCGACCGCGTTGATGCGGATCGGGATGGGAGCCTGACTCCAACTCCGCCCGGCATGGAAGGTGTTGAGCCAGCTCGCGTCGATGCCGGTGCCATCGACGCCATCAGGCGTGTAGTGCGCAGCGGTCGACGAGTTGACGAACACCGAAGTCGTCGGGTCGGCGATCGCGCCGACGGCGCCGAGCGTCCCTGAGACCGCGACGTTGAAGGAGTCGACGGGGCCGGACGCGCCGACCGGCGAAGGGCCCTGCGTGTTCGTGTTGTACGTGACCGACACCACGATGTCGTCGGGGAGCACCAGCCCCGCGTCGAACGCGAAGTCCGCCGTGAAGTAGTAGCCGTTGAAGCAGCTCGTGCCGTTCCACCAACGGTTGTCGGTGCATTCGATGCTCGCGGACGGCCGGAACGGCACGTCGACATTCCGACTGGTCGTCGCGATCAGGGATCCGACCGTCTCCGAGCTCGGACCCGCCGCGTAGACGTTGACCGTGATCGGCACGGCGAACGTCGTCCCGGGCTCCGTCACACAGGGGTTCGCGCCCGATGCCCAGTTCCCGCACGCCCAGTCGACGAAGCCGATCTCGATCGTGCTCAGCTCCCGCGCCGTCCCGCCGAGCTGGAGCCGCTGACCGAACTCCTTCATCTGATACGCCTGCATGCCGTAGCTCGACAGGCTGCCGGGGCTCGTCGCCGGCAGCGAGTCGAAGACCACGACCTCCCCGGCATCCGCGTGCGCCGCAGGTGCGAACGCCGATTGCGTGACGGAGACCCCGAGCAGGGCGAGAACCGCTGCGGCGATCAGTGCGAGTCCGCGCGCGGGCGCGGAAATTGTTCGATTGTCGACCAAGAGATCCCCCAAGACGTCATTGGCGTCTTTCGAGGCTACGGGTGCGGGGTGAGTCTGTCACCCGCATGCGTGGCCCCCCTTCGGGGGGGGTGAGCTACTCCTCGACGAGGTTGATCTCGACGAGCCGATCCGCGTTGATCTCCACCTGGATGCGCGCGAGCGCGTCGTCCGGCACCTTGTCGCTCACGGTCAGGATCGACAGCGCCCTCCCGGTGGACTCGTCCACGGCGACCTGCATCGCGTCGATGTTGATCTCGACGGCACCGAGCTCGCGGCCGTAGACGCCGATGATGCCGGGCCGGTCGAGGTAGTCCATGAGGATGTGGTGACGCTTGATCGGGACCTCGATCTCGTAGCCGTCGATGCCGATGATCTTTTCGACCATCTTCGTGCCGGAGAGCGTGCCCGCGACCTTGACGGTGCGCCCATCGGCGAGGACGCCCGTGAGCGTCGTCGTGTTGCGGTAGTCCTTCGACTCCGACGCGGTCGTGAGGGAGGTCTCGATGCCGCGCTGCTCGGCGAGCAGCGGCGCGTTGACGTAGGAGACGTTCTCGCTGGAGATCGGGACGAAGAAGCCCTTGAGCGCCGCGAGTCGGTAGACGCTGACGTCGTACTCGGCGAGCTCGCCGCGGACATCGACGTCGAGCCGCGTGAGCGCGGCGGGGGCGAGGCCCGACAGGATCTGGCCGAGCTTCTCCACCAGCGCGATGCCGGGGCGCACGAACGGGTCGATGACGCCGCCCGCGACGTTGACGGCGTCCGGCACCAGGTCGCCCTCGAGCGCGAGCTTGACGCTCTTCGCGACCGCGACCCCGGCCTTCTCCTGCGCCTCGTCCGTCGAGGCGCCGAGGTGCGGGGTGAGAACGACGTTCGGCGCGCTGAGCAGCGGCGAGTCCGCCGCCGGCGGCTCGCTCACGAAGACGTCGAGACCCGCTCCCGCGATCTCGCCGGCCGTGAGCGCCTCCGCGAGCGCGTTCTCATCGATCAGCCCACCGCGGGCGACGTTGACGACGAACGCCGTCTTCTTCATCGCCTTCAGCTGCTCGGTGCTGATCATGCCGGTCGTCTCCGGCGTCTTCGGCATGTGGATCGTGATGAAGTCGCTCGCGGCGAGGAGCTCGTCGAGCGTCACGAGACGGGCGCCGAGCTGCTGCGCGCGCGCCGCGGTGACGTAGGGGTCGTAGGCGATGATCTCGACGCCGAAGGCCTGGAGGCGGGCGGCGATCAGCGCGCCGATCCGGCCGAGGCCGATGATCCCGACGGTCTTCTCGTAGAGCTCGGTGCCCGTGTACTTCGAGCGCTTCCACTGCCCCTGTGAGAGCGAGCCGTGCGCGGCGGGGATGTGCCGGGCGAGGCTGAGGATGTGGCCGACGGTGAGCTCGGCCGCCGAGATGATGTTCGAGGTCGGCGCGTTCACGACCATGACGCCGGCCGACGTCGCCGACTTGATGTCGACGTTGTCGAGGCCGACGCCCGCGCGGGCGATGACCTTGAGGGCCTTGCCCGCGGCGATCGCCTCGGCGTCCATCTTCGTCGCGGAGCGGATGAGGACGGCGCTCGCATCGGCGAGGGCAGCGAGCAGGGCGGGACGATCGGTCCCGTCGACGCTGCGGATGTCGAAGTCAGGGCCGAGGGCCTCGACCGTGGCGGGAGAGAGTTCTTCTGCGATCAGGACGACGGGCTTCGTCAACGGCTGGAGTCCTTGCCTAGGGCGAACGGTGCCCGACAAGCGTACTCGGGTCGGAGGCGGCGCCCGGACGCGGCGCCGCCTCCGTGACGCATCAGCGTGCGGCCGAGCCGTCCACGTAGTCCGTGTCCTGCTGCTTCCAGGCGAAGAGGGCGCGCAGCTCGCGGCCCGTCGACTCGATCGGGTGCGCCTCGTTCTCGGTGCGCAGCGCCTTGAACTCCGGGGCACCGCCGTCCTGGTCGGCGATGAAGCGTGCCGCGAACGCACCGGACTGGATGTCCGTGAGCACGTCCTTCATGCGCGCCTTGACGCTCGCGTCGATGATGCGCGGGCCCGAGACGTAGCCGCCGTACTCGGCGGTGTCGGAGATCGACCAGTTCATCTTCGCGATGCCGCCCTCGTTGATGAGGTCGACGATGAGCTTCAGCTCGTGCAGCACCTCGAAGTAGGCGACCTCGGGCTGGTAGCCGGCCTCGGTCAGCGTCTCGAAGCCGTACTTGATGAGCTGCTCGAGCGAGCCGCAGAGCACCGACTGCTCGCCGAACAGGTCGGTCTCGGTCTCCTCGGTGAAGGTCGTCTTGATGACGCCCGCGCGGGTGCCGCCGATCGCCTTCGCATACGAGAACGCGAGGTCCCAGGCCGAGCCGGTCGCGTCCTGCTCGACGGCGACGATGTCCGGGATGCCGCGGCCCGCGACGAACTCGCGGCGCACGGTGTGGCCCGGGGCCTTCGGGGCGACGAGGATGACGTCGACACCGGCCGGGACCTCGATGTAGCCGAAGCGGACGTTGAAGCCGTGACCGAAGAGGAGCGCGTTGCCGGGCTCGAGGTTGTCCTTGACGTCGGCGGCGTAGAGGCCGCGCTGCGACTGGTCGGGGGCGAGGATCACGACGACGTCGGCCCACTTCGCCGCCTCGGCGGTCGAGAGGACCTCGAAGCCCGCCTCGAGCGCCTTCGCGATCGACTTGCTGTCGGGCTTGAGGCCGATGCGCACCTCGACGCCCGAATCGCGGAGGTTCTGCGCGTGCGCGTGACCCTGCGAGCCGTAGCCGATGACGGCGACCTTCTTGCCCTGCACGATCGAGAGGTCGGCGTCCTTGTCGTAGACGATCTCAGCCAATGTTCATTTCCTTACTCGGTGGGGGCCCTTCGACTCGCCTGTGGCTCGCTCAGGGACCGGTGTTTGGTCAGTTCTTGAAGACTCGTTCGGTGATGGACTTGCCGCCGCGGCCGATCGCGAGCGCGCCCGACTGGGCGATCTCCTTGATGCCGTAGGGCTCGAGCAGGCGCAGGAGGGCCTGCACCTTCCCGCTGTCGCCCGTGACCTCGATCACGAGCGCGTCGCTCGTCACGTCGACGACATTCGCGCGGAAGAGCGCCGCGGCCTCGAGCACCTGGGAGCGCGTCGTCGCATCGGTGCGCACCTTGACGAGCAGGTGCTCGCGGATGACGGAGGCGCCGGCGTCGAGCTCGACGACCTTGATGACGTTCACGAGCTTGTTCAGCTGCTTCGTTACCTGCTCGAG
Source organism: Microbacteriaceae bacterium (assembly GCA_035556395.1). GTDB lineage: Bacteria > Actinomycetota > Actinomycetes > Actinomycetales > Microbacteriaceae > 73-13. The sequence continues at coordinate 3,516 of DATMFB010000263.1, read as the reverse complement.
CGGCGTGCGCTCGACGTCGACGACGACGGTGATCCGGGAGAGGCCCTCGATCTCGGTCACGCCGACGGCGAGCGACTCGATGTTGAACCCGCGGCGGGCGAAGAGGCCGGCGACGCGCGTCAGCAGACCGGGCTTGTTCTCGACGAGGAGCGAGAGTACGTGGCTCATCTCAGTCCTCTTCCCAATGCGGTGCGTGCTCTCTGGCGTACTGGACGTTCGAGTTGCCGACGCCCTGCGGGACCATCGGCCAGACCATCGCGTCCCGGCTCACGACGAAGTCGATGACGACGGGCCGGTCGTTCGTCTCGAGCGCGAGCTTGATGGCGGGGTCGATCTCCTCCTCCTTCGTCACCCGGATCGCGAGCGCGCCGTACGCGTCCGCGAGCTTGACGAAGTCGGGGATCATCCGCGTGCCGCCGCCGGTCTCGAGGTCGGTGAAGGAGTGGCGGCCGTCGTAGAAGAGCGTCTGCCACTGCCGGACCATGCCGAGCGACGAGTTGTTGATGATCGCGACCTTGATCGGGATGTCGTTGATCGTGCAGGTCGCGAGCTCCTGATTGGTCATCTGGAAGCAGCCGTCTCCGTCGATCGCCCAGACGACGCGATCGGGCTCGGCGACCTTGGCGCCCATCGCCGCAGGGACCGCGTAGCCCATCGTGCCGGCGCCGCCGGAGTTGAGCCACGCGTTCGGTCGCTCGTACTTGATGAACTGCGCCGCCCACATCTGGTGCTGGCCGACGCCCGCGGCGTAGACCGCCTCCGGGCCCGTGAGCTCGCCGATGCGCTGGATGATCCGCTGCGGCGAGAGGTGCCCGTCGGTCGGTTCGTCCCAGCCGAGCGGGTAGGTCTCCTGGAGCGCGTGCAGCCGCTCCCACCACGCCGTGTAGTCGGCCGCGTGCGCGCCGATCGCGTCGCGGTAGGCGACCGACAGGTCGACGAGCACGTCCTTGACGTCCCCGACGATCGGCACCTGCGCCTCGCGGATCTTGCCGATCTCGGCGGGGTCGATGTCGACGTGGATGACCTGCGCGTTCGGCGCGAACTCGCTCGTCTTGCCGGTCACGCGGTCGTCGAATCGCGCACCGAGGGCGATGATGAGGTCGCTCTCCTGGAACGCGAGGACCGCGGGCACCGATCCGTGCATGCCGGGCATGCCGAGGTGCAGCGGCGAGGAGTCGGGGAACGCGCCGCGCGCCATGAGCGTCGTGACGACGGGCGCGCCGACGAGCTCGGCGAACTCCGCGAGCTCCTCGGACGCCTGGGCTCGAATGACGCCGCCGCCGACGTAGAGGATGGGGCGCTTCGCCTCGGCGATGAGCTGCGCCGCCGCGACGACCTGCTTGCCGTGCGCCTTGGTGACCGGCCGGTACCCGGGCAGGTCGACCTTCGGCGGCCAGATGAACGGCGCGGTGTTCTGCTGCGCGTCCTTCGTCACGTCGACGAGCACCGGGCCGGGGCGGCCGGTCGTCGCGATGTGCACGGCCGCGGCGATCGTCGCGGGGATCTCGGCCGGGTCCTTGACGAGGAACGAGTGCTTGACGATCGGCATCGTGATGCCGACGATGTCGACCTCCTGGAACGCGTCCGTGCCCATCACGGTCGAGAACACCTGACCGGTGATCGCGAGCATCGGAACGGAGTCCATGTACGCGTCCGCGATCGCGGTGACGAGATTCGTCGCGCCGGGGCCGCTCGTCGCGATCGCGACGCCGATGCCGCCGGATGCGGCCGCGTAGCCCTCGGCCGCGTGGCCGGCGCCCTGCTCGTGCCGGACGAGGATGTGGCGGACGCCCGTCGAGGCCATGAGCTCGTCGTAGAACGGCATGATGGCGCCGCCCGGGAGGCCGAACGCGTCCTTGATGCCGAGCATCTCGAGGCTCTTCAGGATCGCGCCGGACCCGGTCAGCAGCTCCGGGGCGCTCGTGGGTTGCTTGGACGCCGGAGACGGCGTCGGGGTCGATTCGGTCAGCGACATGCGGACATTCCTATGGCTTGCACAGCGATTGAGGGGGATCGGACGCTGCGGACGACGAATGGCGCCTCAGGCCCGATGAGAATGCGTCCTGCAGCTTGCGGCTGGGAACGTCCCCCCAGGACTGGTTGTGCCACCCGGGTGTCTATCGAGAGATCAGCCTACTGCATGCCGGTCGCGTTCTTTCCGGTCGGCCCTTTGCACCCGTGCACGCGGTTTGAACGGCCGACAGCGGCGCAAACCCAGGGCAGCGACGGGGTGGATCAGCCCGTGACGGCGCCGTTCGCCGCGGAGCTCACGAGCTTGGCGTACTTCGCGAGGACGCCGCGGGTGTAGCGCGGCGGCAGCGGCTCCCAGCCGACGGCCCGGGACGCGAGCTCGTCGGCATCGACGAGCAGGTCGAGCGAGCGGTTCGGGATGTCGACGCGGATGCGATCGCCGTCCCGCAGGAACGCGATGGGCCCGCCATCGACCGCCTCCGGGGCGACGTGCCCGATGCAGAGCCCCGTCGTGCCGCCCGAGAAGCGTCCGTCGGTGATGAGCAGGACGTCCTTGCCGAGCCCGGCGCCCTTGATCGCCGCGGTGATCGCGAGCATCTCGCGCATGCCGGGGCCGCCCTTCGGGCCCTCGTAGCGGATGACGACGACGGAGCCGGCCGCGATCTCGCCGGCCGCGAGCGCGTCGAGCGCCGCGCGCTCGCGCTCGAAGACCCGCGCGGGGCCCTCGAAGATCTCGGCATCGAAGCCGGCCGTCTTCACGACCGCGCCCTCCGGCGCCATCGTGCCGGAGAGGATCGTCAGGCCGCCGGTCGCATGGATGGGGTCGTCGAGCCGGTGCAGGACCTTGCCGTCGAGCGGCTCGGGTCGCAGCTCCGCGAGGTTCTCCGCGACGGTCTTGCCCGTCACGGTGAGCGCGTCGCCGTGCAGGAGGCCCGCCTCGAGCAGCGCGTTCATGAGGACGGGGATGCCGCCCCGGCGGTCGACGTCGTTCATGACGTACTGGCCGAAGGGCTTGAGGTCGCCGATGTGCGGGACCTTCGCGCCGATCCGGTTGAAGTCCTCCAGGCTCAGCGGCACCTCCGCCTCGTTCGCGATCGCGAGGAGGTGGAGGACGATGTTCGTCGACCCGCCGAGCGCCATGCCGACGGCGATCGCGTTCTCGAACGCCTCCTTGGTGAGGATGTCGCGCGCGGTGTGACCGCGCTCGAGCATCCCGACGACCGCCTCGCCGGAGCGGTGCGCGAAGTAGTCGCGGCGTCGATCGGCCGCCGCGGGGCTCGCCGAGCCGGGCAGCGACAGGCCGAGGGCCTCGGCGACCGAGGCCATCGTGTTCGCCGTGTACATGCCGCCGCAGGCGCCCTCGCCCGGAGCGAACGCGCACTCGATGCGCTTCGCGTCCTCGAGGCTCATCTTGCCGGCGTTCACCGCACCGACCGCCTCGAAGGAGTCGATGATCGTGATGTCCTTCTCCGTGCCGTCGGACAGGCGCACCCAGCCGGGCGCGATCGAGCCCGCGTAGAGGAAGACGCTCGCGAGGTCGAGCCG
>DATMFB010000262.1:0-6700 GCA_035556395.1 Microbacteriaceae bacterium | reverse complement strand
CGAGACCGATGCGCCGCCCCCGGATCTCGGTGCGATCGAGGGCGGGTTCAATATCCTCATCGTCGGCTCGGACACCCGTGAAGGCGGGAACAACATCGACGGCTCAGATACGGAGGGGGTCCTCAACGACGTGAACATCCTGCTCCACGTCGCGCAGGATCAGCAGAGCGCCGTCGTCGTGAGCTTTCCCCGCGACCTGCGGATCCCGTACCCCGACTGCGCGATCGGCGGGGACGGGAAGATCAACTCGGTCCTCTACTGGGGCGAGCTCGGCTGCGTCGTCCAGACGGTCTCCGAGTTCGCCGACGTGCCGATCCAGTTCGCCGCGATGGTGACGTTCTCGGGCGTCATCGAGATGTCCGACGCCATCGGCGGTGTCGACGTGTGCGTCGCCGGTCCGATCCAGGACGAGGACACAGGCCTCAACATCGGTGCCGCCGGGACCTACAACCTGCAGGGCTTCTACGCGCTCGCGTTCCTGCGCACCCGCGGGGCGGTCGGCGACGGCAGCGATCTGAGCCGAGTCAGCTCGCAGCAGGTCTACCTGTCGTCGATGATCCGCAAGGTGAAGTCCGACGGCACGCTCGGCGACATCGGCAAACTCCTGGGACTCTCCCAGGCGGCGCTCGCGAACATGACGCTGTCGGCCGGCCTCGCGGACCCGTACACCCTCGTCCAGATCGCGCTCGTGCTGAAGAACATCCCCCTGAATCGCGTCACCTTCACCCAGTTCCCGACCTATGGCGGGGACACGTCGGGCCACGGCTATTACTTCCCGACCGACGCCGGATTCACGCTCTTCGACTACATCCGCGCCGACCAGCCCTTCGTGCTCCCGCAGGTCGGCGACGATCGGGGCTCGACGATCGACCCGAACGGCACGCTGACCCCGGAGCAGCAGGAGCAGCTCGCGGACAACTCGGGTCTCCCGGTGCTGGACGGGGTCACCGGCCAGACCGCGGCGGATTTCTCCTGCTCGGTGCCGTACTACGGCTGATGCCCAATTTCCGTCGCTAGACTCGCGACGCTTGCCCGGGGAGGGCTGTCCGAGCGGCCGATGGAGCCGGTCTTGAAAACCGGTGGGCGGAGACGCCTCGTGGGTTCGAATCCCACGCCCTCCGCTGAGAACCCGATCGTAGGAATGAGAGGAACGCGATGAGCGAGTCGCCGGACCGCGCGCCGAGGCGCGTCATCCCTCGGCATGCGCGACGCGCCCGCCCGAACCCGGCGGGCCTCATCGTCGGCGTCATCGCGTCGGTGCTCGCGGTCGCGCTGCTGTCCACCGCCGCGGTCGGCGCGGTCGTGTGGAACACGTTCTCCAAGCGCCTCGAGGCGACGATCGTCAAGATCTCGGAGACCGACGCGCCGCCTCCGGACATCGGTGCGATCGAGGGCGGGTTCAACATCCTCATCGTCGGCTCGGACACCCGCGAGGGCGGGAACAACATCGACGGCTCAGATGAGGGCGGAATTCTCAATGACGTCAACATGCTGCTCCACGTCGCGCAGGATCAGCAGAGCGCCGTCATGATCGCCGTCCCGCGCGACCTCTATGTCGGCGACTCGACCCCGTGCGCGTGGAGCAAGATCAACACGAGCCTCGCCGCTGGCGGCTTCCCCTGCGCCGTCGACACGATGGGGGGCCTCACCGGTCTCCCGATCCAATTCGCGGGTCTCATCACGTTCACCGGCGTCATCGCGATGGCGGACGCGATCGGCGGCGTCGAGGTCTGCGCCGACGCGCCGATCCTCGACGAGGACACGGGCCTCAACATCCCCGAGGGCTACTCGACCGTCACGGGCTTCTACGCGCTCGCGTTCCTGCGCACGCGCGGCGGCGTCGGCGACGGCAGCGACCTCAGCCGGGTGAGCTCGCAGCAGGTCTACCTCTCGTCGCTGATCCGGAAGGTGAAGTCGGACGGTGTGCTCAACGACCCGCTCGCCCTGCTCTCGATCGCGCAGACCGCATTGGCGAACATGACGCTGTCGGGCAGCCTCGCGGACCCCTACACGATGGTCCAGATGGCGCTCGCGCTCAAGAACCTGCCGCTGAACCGGGTGACGTTCGTCCGCTGGCCCACCTACTACGGGCCGGCGCCCGAGGGCGAGACGAGCTCGTCGGTCATGACGGACTGGGGCGCGGCGAACGAGCTCCTCGCGCTCATCGCGGCGGACCAGCCGTTCGTGCTCCCGGCGGTCGGCGACGACCGCGGCTCGACGATCGACCCGAACGGCGCGCTCACGCCGGAGCAGCAGGAGCAGCTCGCGGACAACAGCGGGCTTCCCGTCCTGAGCGGCGTCACCGGCCAGACGGCCGCGGACTTCTCCTGCTCCGTCGCGAACTGACGCACGGTCGTCCATCCGCGACACGCCGAAACGTCGCGCGGTAGGTTGACGGGATGAGGAGACTCGGTGCCGTCATGGCGGCAGGAGTGCTCGGCGGGGTGCTGCTGCTCGGCGCGGCGCCGGCCGTCGCGGCCCCGGTTGACTCATCCGGCGAGGTCGCCGGTGTCGTGGTCGCGGGCGTCGACGACTTCCACTTCGAGCGGATGGACGTCGACTACACGCTCGGGCGCGACGAGTCGGGGGCGAGCACGCTGCGCGTCGTCGAGACCTTCGTCGCGGTCTTCCCGGACATCGATCAGAACCGCGGCATGCGTCGCGTGATCCCCGACACGTACAACGGCCAGCCGTTGCTGCCCAGATTCGTCTCCATCACCGACGGCGAGGGCAACCCACGGCCCGCGGAGGTCGAGTACGGCGATGGCGAGTTCACGATGACGTCGCGTGCGGACGACTATGTGCATGGATCGCAGGTCTACGTCTTCACCTACACGCTGCAGCACGTCACCTGGCGGTTCGGTGACACCGGGGACGAGTTCTACTGGGATGTCAATGGCACCGAATGGCTTCAGACGTTCGGGGACGTCACCGCGACCCTGCACGTCGACTCGGAGCTCGCCGCGGCGATGTCGGACACGGCGTTCTGCTATCGCGGCAGCTCCGGGTCGACCGAGCGGTGCGAGATCTCGGTCGAGCGGACGGGTGGCGGCGCAACGGTCCATGCGTCGAGCGGACCGCTCCAGCCACGGCAGACCATGACGATCGCGGTCGGCTTCGAGGCGGGGACGTTCGTCGCGTTCGACACCTCGTACTTCTCGACGCCGTGGGGTTGGCTGCAGGCGCTGGCCGGGCTCGGGCTCCTCGGCTCGCTCATTGCCGCCATCGTCATCCGAGCGAGCAGACTGCGGGACGATCCAGGGCGCACGGTGATCATCGCCGAGTACGGCCCGCCGAAGGGCATCGATGCACTGCAGAGCGCGGTGCTGCTCGGACTGTCGAGCCGTGCCATCCCGGCCGAGGTGCTCGAGCAGGCGGTGGTCGGGAGCATTCGGATCGTCGAGGGTGAGCGCAAGCCCTTCGGCGGCTATCGGCTGCAGGCCGAGCTCGTCGATCCGAGTCGTGCCGACGGCGACGGGCAGATGCTGCTCGAGGGTCTCTTCGGCCCTGCCGCGCCGCCTGGCGCCGTGTTCGAGTTCGGGCGTGCCGACACGCGTGTGTCGGCCGCGGCTCGGAAGATCCTGACGTGGGCCGGCGAGGAGCTGCGGCGCCAGGGCATCTACCGTCCCGTGCCGCGCCGCCTGCGCGTCTGGCCCATGCTGCTCGCGGTCGGCTTCACGGTCGCCGCCTTCGCCTTCGGCATCGGCGTCGCGGAGTCCGGGCGGAGCGAAGGCCCCGTCATCCTCGTCAACGTGCTGGGCGTCGTGGTCGTGGTGGCGGTGGCCGTGCTCGTCGCGCGGAGGCCCAAATCCGCGCGGGGTGCCGAGATCCGCGATCATCTTCAGGGCGTGAAGGAGTTCATCGCGTGGGCGGAGGCGGATCGCATCCGCATGCTGCAGTCGCCCGCGGGCGCCGAACGGATCCGAATCGACCCGAACGACCCGCGCCAGCTGCTGCGGCTGTACGAGTCGCTGCTCCCGTACGCAGTCGTGTTCGGGCTCGAGAAGGAGTGGGGTAAGCGGCTCGCCGTGCTCTACGCGGACGAGACCCCCGGGTGGTACTCGAGCAGCCGCGGGTTCGACGCCGCGATCTTCGCCGCCGGCATCGCGACGCTCTCTGCGAGCGCGTCGAGCTCCTCATCGACCTCGGGCGGATCGGGCGGCGGCGGATCCGCCGGTGGTGGTGGCGGTGGTGGTGGCGGAGGAGGGGTCTAGCCCTGCGGCTCCGCCGGCGTGCCGCGCTCCCAGGCCGCGATCGGTCCTTCGATCACCACGAAACTCGGATGCGGCTCGGGCGCTCCACCTCGCCAGCGTGCCGCCGTCGCCGGGCTGCGCGCCTCGAGCTTCGCCTGGAGATGCGTCCACTCGTGCGCGAGCTGCCCGTCGGTCACCGGCAGCGGCGTGCGCACCGGGCCCGGCCGGTCGATCCTCATCCGGTCGAAGCGGTAGCCGCGCGCATCCGCCTCGTCGACGAGTGCCGACAGGTAGGCGCCGACGGCGACCAGCGGATCCTCCGCCTCCCGAAATCGCGTGAGCTGCGGGTGGTGCCGATAGCCGGCGGTGCGGCCGGCGAGCACGGCCTGGGCGAGCAGCGTCTCCCGCCAGCAGGCGATGAGCGCCTGCCGGTCGAGCTGCCGGGGGTGCAGCGACCAGATCCTCATGACATCACCAGCGCGATCAGGATCAGCGTCACGGCGAAGCCGACGAGGTAGTTGACGAGGAGGAACCGGCGCCATGCGCGGTTCGCCGCGCCGGATCCGCCGTCGGTCACGGAGCGGTACGGCCAGGCGAGCAGGATGTACGGCAGCGCGAGGGCCGAGGCGAGGCTCGCAGGGAAGGGCAACGGCAGGAGCAGGGCGCCGGCGAGGAGCCAGAGCGCCATCGCGATTCGCACGGTCGCCGCGGCGCCGAGCACCGTCGCGATCGAGCGGATGCCCCCCTCGCGGTCCGGCACGACGTCCTGCACCGCGCCGAACGCATGGCTCGCCGCGCCCCAGAGGAAGAATGCGGCGAGCGAGAGCGCCGCCTCCCAGCCCCACGCGCCGCCCGCGAGCACGACGCCGTAGACGGCCGGACTCGTGAAGTGGGTGCTCGAGGTGATGGAGTCGAGGAATGGGATCTCCTTGAATCGCAGGCCCGGCACCGAGTAGGCGGCGACCGCGAAGAGCGACACGGCGAGGACGACCCAGGACGCCGGGGAGCCGAGCACGACGAGCGCGACGACGAAGGGGACGCACAGGCCGATCGCCCAGAGGAGCACGCGTCGGTGGACGGCGGGCTCGAGGAGCGCGCCCTCCACGCCGCCCTTGCGCGGGTTCACGGCGTCCGACGCGTGGTCGAAGACGTCGTTGATCCCGTACATCGCGAGGTTGTAGGGGACGAGGAAGAAGATGGTGCCGATGACGAGCGCCGCGTCGACGCTCCCGCCCGCGAGCAGGTAGGCCACCGCGAACGGGTAGGCGGTGTTCACCCAGCTGAGCGGACGGGAGGCGACGAGCAGTCGAGGCGCGAGAGATCTAGAGCCCGGCATCGCCACGTCCCCTCGCCGCGAGCTCCCATACGGCCGGCGCGAGCAGCGCGACGGCGATCGGGTACGCGAGATCCTCGACGGGCGCGAGACCGATCCGAGCACCCGAGATGTGCGCGTCCGAGTAGGCGAAGAGCCCGGCGGCGATCATGGCGTTGTCGAATGCGATGGTGAGCACGACGAGCGCCACTGCCGCGAGCAGGGTCGGCCGGACCGGAATCCGTCGGCCGCGTCGTCGCGCGACGATCTCGCCGGCGGCGCGGACGACGAGCGCGACGAGGAGCAGGGCGGCGCAGAGCAGTGCGTAGGTCATCGTCGGGCCCGGTGCGGGAGGCGCCCGAGGGCGCTGAGCAGATTCATCGTCAGGTACACGAGGAACGCGAGGAAGAACGGCTCCTCGAGCGGCAGCTCGGGGGCGAGCAGGATGCCCGTCATCGCCCACGTCGGCGCACGGTGGAAGATGCCGAGCGCGATGCCGACGAGGTCGACGACGAGCAGCAGCGCGACGCCCGCGACGAGCACGATCGTCGCCCGGCGTCCGTCCCGCCAGAACGCGAGGCGCCAGCGCCGATCGACGAGCGCCATGCAGCCGATCAGGATGACGAGCGTGGCGAGGTACAGCGGAGTCATGTGCGGGCTGCCTCGGTGCGCTGCGTCGGCTCCGGCAAGGGCGACGCGGAGCGATCGCCTCGCAGTCGCTTCAGCACGAGCTCCGCGCTGATCAGGCACATCGGCACCCCGATCCCGGGGATCGTGCTCGAGCCGGCGTAGAGGAGGCCATCGATGCCGCGCGGTGCATTCCTGGCGCGCAGGAATGCGCTCTGCCGGAGCGAGTGGGACGGTCCGAGCGCACTCCCGGACCAGGCGTTGAGGTCCGCGGCGAAGTCGCCCGGGGCGACGGTCCTTCGCACGACGATCCGGTCCGCGAGATCGCGTGCGCCGGTCCAGGCGGCGATCCGGTCGATGACGCAGTCGACGAACGCCTCGACCTGCGGATCGCCCGCGCCGTCGACGCCGCCGCGCCCGAGGCCCGGGTCGGCGGCGACGGGCACGAGCACGTAGAGATTCTCGTCGCCGGGTGGGGCGACCCCGGGATCGGTCGCGCTCGGCTTGCCGATGTAGAGCGACGGGGACGCCGGGAGACCCCCGCCAGGTCGGGCGATCGACTCGAAGC
>DATMFB010000261.1:0-1723 GCA_035556395.1 Microbacteriaceae bacterium | reverse complement strand
AGGATGAGATCACCGGGTCGCAGCCGGGTGATCGTCGAGATGTACTCGACGAGCGCCTGCGGGCCGAAGACGAGATCGTGGATCTCGCCGTCCTGCTTCACGTCCCCGTCGACCGTGGTCGTGATCCTCGCCTGGAACGGGATCTCATCGGGCGTCGCGAGCACGGGCCCCACCGGGGTGGACGCCTCCCAGGCCTTGCCCTGGTCCCACTGCGTCGTGCGGTACTGCCAGTCGCGCATCGAGACGTCGTTGGCGATCGAGTAGCCGGCGATCGCGTGCTCGGCGTCGGCACCCCGGGCGCGGCGCACCTCCCGACCGATCACGATGACGAGCTCGCCCTCCCAGTCGATGTCCTGGGTGTCCGCGACGGGGACGACGATGTCGTCGTTCGCGCCGATCAGGCTGTCGGTGAACTTCGCAAACAGGGTCGGGTGCTCCGGCAGGTCGCGCTTCGTCTCGAGGATGTGGGCGCGGTAGTTCAGGCCGACGCAGACGATCTTGCTCGGGTTCGTCACGAGCGGGGCGTAGTCAAGGTCGGCCGTGCGATGCGTCGGGCCGTCGGCCGTCGCCGCGCCCGCGATGCCGATCGTGGCGAGCAGCTCGCCGACGTCGGCCACGCCCGGGACCTCGACCGCGGTGTCGCCGTCGACGCGCACCACGCGGGTGCCCTGCGCCGTCCGAATCGTTGCGAGTCTCATACCGTCAGCCTACGGCGCGGGCCCGGATCCGTCCGAGCCCGTGACCGGGTGCGGCAGGGGGAATACTGGGGCGGGTGAACACCGTCGCCGAGGTCCTCGATGCGCTCGAGAACGCCGGTGGCCCGGCCCGCGATGCACCGCGGATCATCGGGATCGACGGTCCGGCCGGCTCCGGCAAGTCGACCCTCGCCGCCGAGATCGCCGCGGCGACGGGAGCGCCGGTCGTGGGCATCGACGACTTCCTCGGCTGGACCGACCTCGACCCGGAGCGGCGCACGTGGTGGCCGCGGCTCGAGGCGGAGGTGCTCGAGCCCTTCCTCGCGGGACGTCCGCTCGCCTATCGCCGTCGCGACTGGCATGGCGATCCCGACGGGATCGGGACCCGGCCCTCGCCGATCGAGCTCGGCTCCGGTCCCCTGCTCGTCCTCGAGGGCGTCACCGTGACGCGGCTCGCCGTCGCCGGTCGGCTCTCGGTCCGCGTGTGGGTCGAGGCGCCGTCGGGGATCCGGCTCGCGCGCGGCATCGAGCGCGACGGGGAGGAGCAGCTGGCGCACTGGATCCGCTGGCAGGAGCTCGAGTCCGAGTTCTTCGCGCTCGACGAGACGCGCGAACGCGCCGACGTCCTCGTCGCGACCGCATAGCCGGGCGGCCTGCGAGGGCATTCGGCTGAGCCGAGGGCGCTCGAGGCTCCGATGCCCTCGGCTCAGCCGAATGCCCTCGGCTCACTACCCTGGGGTCATGGCTGCACGTGCACTCCCAGGCGGGGCCGTCCTGCGCCCGGCGAAGCCCCGTGACGTGCCGGCGATCCACGCCCGGATCGTCGACCTCGCCGTCTACGAGCGCGAGCCGGACGCGGTCACCGGGACGCCGGAGATGCTGCGCGACGTGCTCTTCGGGCCCGAGCCGCGCGTGCACTGCCACGTCATCGCCCGCGACGACGACATCCTCGGCGTCGCGCTGTGGTTCCTCAACTACTCCACCTGGACCGGCACGCTCGGCATCCACCTCGAGGACCTCTTCGTCCT
>DATMFB010000260.1:0-7898 GCA_035556395.1 Microbacteriaceae bacterium | reverse complement strand
GACGATCTTCGCGAGCGCTACTTCTTCGCGAGGAGGTCGCGGATCTCGGTGAGGAGCTCGGTCTCGGTCGGTGCGGCCGGGGCCTCCTCGACGGAGGCCTGCTTGCGCGCAGCCCGCTCGCGGAGCCGGTTCATCGGCAGGACGAAGACGAAGTAGACGACGAGCGCGATCGCGAAGAACTTGATGAGCGCGTCGAGGATGGCGCCGAATGAGATCGCGGCGGTCCCGCCGGCGACGGTCGGGATCTCGACGACGAGCGCCTGGGTCAGGTCGGCTCCGCCGAGGAGCGCGCCGATCAGCGGGTTGATGAGCGCGTCGACGACGGCGGCCACGACCGCGCCGAATGCGGCGCCGATGACGACCGCGACCGCGAGGTCGATGACGTTGCCCTTGGAGATGAACTCCCTGAAGCCCTTGATCATGGTCGGCTCATCCTTCCTTCGAAGCCGGTGCGGGGGTGGATGCAGATGCGGGGGCCGCCGATGTCGCAGCGGGAGCGGAGGAGGCGTCCGCCTTCGGCTTGGGCTTCGAGTCGTTGCGGTAGAAGCCGGATCCGGTGAACGTCACGCCGACCGCCGCGAAGATCTTCCGGAGTCGGCCTCCGCAGGACGGGCATTCCGTCAGCGCGTCGTCCGTGAACGACTGGACGGTGTCGAAGGCGTTCCCGCACTCGGTGCAGCGATAGGAGTAGGTGGGCATGCTCGCGTTCTGTCCTGTTCAGTCGATCGGGAAGGTGACGGTCGCGCTCGGTGTGACGGCGCCGTCGACGGGCTCGTCCTGGCGTTCCGACGGGACGGTGTCGACGAGCTCGGAGTCGAACACGATCGCGTAGACCGGCGGGCGCTGGCCCATCGAGCCGAGCGTGCGGTCGAAGTAGCCGCGGCCCCAGCCCATGCGCATGCCGGTCCGGTCGACGGCCGCGGCCGGCACCAGGATGAGGTCGACGTCGTTGACCGCGAGCGGCGACAGGATCTCAGACGTCGGCTGCGGCATGCCGAGCCAGTCGAGGTCCTCGTCCTTGCCGTCGTACGGCGCCCAGTCGAGCAGGCCGTCGGAACGCGAGATGGGCAGCAGCACGCGGACCCCGGCCTCCAGCGCCCAGGCCAGGAAACCGCGGGTCGAGGGCTCGACGGGCGTCGACAGGTAGGCGGCGACGGAGGCGACGTCGCGGCGCTCGGCGAGCTCGATCAGACGGCGCGTGATGGCCTCCGCGGCCCGCTCTCGATCGGCTGCGGGCATGATCCGGCGGCGTTCGCGGATCTCTGCGCGCAGGGCTCGCTTCTGCGCGACAGGGTCCGGGGGCATGGCGACCAGTGTAGGCGGGCGTGCTCAGGCGGAGTCCTCGGCACTACCCTGGGGGATATGGTGCGACCGGTCACGAAGGCGGTGATTCCCGCCGCGGGGCTCGGGACGCGATTCCTCCCGGCGACGAAGGCGATGCCGAAGGAGATGCTCCCGGTCGTCGACAAGCCGGCGATCCAGTACGTCGTCGAGGAGGCGGTCGCCGCCGGCCTCGTCGACATCCTGATGGTGACGGGACGCAACAAGCAGGCGCTCGAGAACCACTTCGACCGGGTCTGGGAGCTCGAGCGCACCCTCGAGGCGAAGGGCGACACGGGCCGGCTCGAGCAGGTCGTGGCCTCGACGGACCTCGCCGACGTGCACTACCTCCGCCAGGGCGATCCTCGCGGGCTCGGCCATGCCGTCCTCAAGGCGCGGCAGCACGTCGCCCGCGAGCCGTTCGCGGTCCTCCTCGGCGACGACCTCATCGACGTCAAGGACACGCTCCTCGCCGACATGATCGAGGTGCACGCCGAGCGCGACGCGACCGTCATCGCGCTCGCCGAGGTCGCGCCGGAGGACGCCCGGAAGTTCGGCATCGCGACCGTCGAGGCCGTGCCCGGCACCGACGTCGTCGTTCGGGTCCTCGACCTCGTCGAGAAGCCCGCGCCGGGCACCGAGCCGTCCAATCTCGCGATCATCGGTCGGTACGTCCTGCAGCCCGAGGTGTTCGACGTCCTCGCGAGGACGCCGCCCGGCAAGGGCGGCGAGATCCAGCTGACCGACGCGCTCCGCGAGCTCGCGCAGACGGGCGCCGGTGGCGGCGTATACGGGGTCGTCTTCCGCGGCCGGCGCTTCGACACGGGCGACCGACTCGACTACATCAAGGCCATCGTGCAGCTCGCCGTCGAACGCGACGACCTCGGCGCGCCATTGCGCGAATGGCTCAAGGGCTTCACCGCGGGGTTCTGATGCGCATCCCGTTGCCGACGCTCAGCGAAGGGCCCACGACGATCCGGGCGATCGCCGTCCGCGACGCGAAGGCGCTCGAGCGCGAGCTCGCGCTCAATCGTCAGTGGCTGCGCCGCTGGGAGGCGACGAACCCGGACGGCTTCGGCCCGTTCGACACGAAGGCCGGCATCCGCTCGCTCCTCGAGCAGTCGCGCGACGGCCACGGCGCACCCTTCGCGCTCGAGGTCGAGGGGGAGTTCGCGGGGCAGCTCAACGTGTCGCAGATGTTCTTCGGCTCGCTCTCCTCGTGCGCGATCGGCTACTGGATCGCGCAGCGCTTCGCGGGCCGCGGGATCATGCCGACCGCGGTCGCGCTCGCGACCGACTTCTGCTTCCTGCGGCTCGGGCTGCACCGGGTCGAGATCTGCATCCGGCCGGAGAACGTGCCGAGCTTGCGCGTCGTGGAGAAGCTCGGCTTCCGCTACGAGGGCCTCCGGCGCAAGTACATCCACATCGACGGCGGCTGGCGCGATCATTTCGCGTTCGCGCTGACGATCGAGGATGCGCCGCTCGGTGCGCTGCGTCGCTGGCAGATCGGCGAGGCCGACCCGGGCCTCGCGCGCGTGCCACAAGCGGATCGGATCGCCGCCGGAGTGCCTGCAGAGGATTGAACCGACCGGCGCATACCGTGTCGGGCATGGATTCGGTACTCGGCGGTGGGGTGCTCCTCGCGGTCGCGGCCGCGCTCTGGCTCGCCTACCTCGTGCCGAACTGGCTGCGCCGCAGCGAGTACCTCGCGACCGAGCGCAACGCCATCCGACTCCAGCAGACGCTGCGAGTCCTCGCGGAGACCGCCGAGACCCCGCAGGCGGTGCGCCTCGAGAACGCGGCGCAGGCTCGGGCGCTCGAGGCGAAGCTCCGCACGCAGCAGCGGCGTCCCGTCGCGGTCGGGGCGGCTCCGCTGCTGGAGGACCCGACCGACCCCAAGGTCATCGCCGCTGCCCGGCTGCACCGCACCCGGATCGCGACGACCGTCGTGATCGGGATCGCCGCCCTCGCGCTGCTCTCGCAGATCGTCACCGCGCTCATCGGCGGGATCGCCGCCGCGTCGGGACTCCTCGTCGTCGTCTCGGCGGGCTTCGTCGGCGCGGGGCTGTGGCTCCAGGGCCGACTCGCCCAGGCCCAGCGCGCGGCACGCCGTGCTGCCGCCGCTCCGAGCAGGTCGCTGGTCGAGGAGGCCGCGACGCGGCCGTCTCGGAACCAGGCCGCGCCGCTCGCGGAGGACTCGCGCGGCTGGACCCCGCAGCCCCTGCCGCAGCCGCTGCATCAGGTCCGTCGCGAGGCCGCGATCCGCGCCGCGCTCGAGGCAGAACGCGAGGGCGCGGCTCGCGAGGCCGAGGAGCGCCGCGTCGCCGCGGCCGCCTCCGCGCGGTCGACGTCCGCTCCGGTCCCTGAGCGAGCGCAACCCCTACCGGTCCCTGAGCGAGCGCAGCGAGTCGAAGGGCCCGCCACCCCCTCCCGCTTCGCCGCGATGGGCGTCGTCGGCGACCTCGTCGCGGCCATGCCCGACATCGATGGCGCCCTCGCGCGCCGCCGCGCGTCCTGACCCGATCACCCGTCGACCGTGTCGAAACCAGCGGCCCCCTGCATGTAGACTGGTCGGGCTTTACGGGCCCTTGGCGCAGTTGGTAGCGCGCCTCGTTCGCATCGAGGAGGTCAGGAGTTCGAATCTCCTAGGGTCCACCGACACGCGTATTGAATTCTTGCGTTCACAGGAGTTGGTTCTCAGCGCATGGGCATCAAAACGCGGCTTTTTCCTGGTGATCGACGATCGCTTTGATCGGTTCGAGCTGGTGGAACGCCAAGAGGCCCTTCGACGGAGTCGTCGAAGGGCCTCTTGGGTTGTTTCGGGCAGCCTCGTGCTGCCGGGGTCTTGCTATTTCTGTAGCGCGTTGAGCTGCTAGCTCAGTACGGGGTGCTTGCGGCGGCGGTCACGTTGTCGTTCGGACTCGCGGCGGTCGTGCACCGCTTGTTTGCGAAGCCAGCGAATGCGCTGAGCCGCGGACGCGGTCCGGGCCCTTCGTCCTCGAGCGTTGGGTGGGGCGTCGAGGGTGCCGGACTCGTGCAGACGCTCGACGCGTTCGAGTAGCCAGTCACGAATGGTCTGGACGTTGTAGGCGCTGACGATGACGGACAGGTCGAGGACGTGCCGGGCGAGGCCGCGGCCCTTGCGGTGGCTGGCACGCTTGAAGTGGAACTTGTCGCCGGTGACGGTGTAGCGGGACTCGACAATGTTGCGTCGGTTGACGTGCTTGTCCCACTCGGGCGTGTAGGGCTCGTAGTACTGCCCGAACGTGCCCTCGTCTTCCGGGGTAAAGGTCACGGACTGCTTGTTCGTGCAAATGGCGCCGGCCTCGTCCATGTTCGGTGGGTTCTCAACCGGAAGCAGGCTGCGACCTTCTGGAACAACGCTGGGCGACTGTGGCTTGAGGGCGCACTTGACGGTGGCACTGGGACCCACGGCCGGACACATTCTCTTGACATTGCCGCGAATGTCGCGGGTCTCCTTGTCACGCAGCGCATAGGCGCGGCGTTCGAGCATTTGGTCCCGGTAGGACTGCTCGACTTCAGCCAGCGCCGCTTCTTTGGCTGGGCCAGACATGGTAGCTCGAATGCGCCTGCGCTCAGCAGCACGCCAGGTGCGAACGTCCAGGTGTGGGGCAGCAGGACAGTAGTACCGTCCGTCGGAGAAGGCGGCTCCGTGAACACCGTCTTGTTGCTGCAGACCGGTCTCGTTCAGTTCGGAGGTCTTGCCGACGACCTTCCCGCCGTTGCGCCAAATGTAGGCGTGAAGTTCTGGGTTCCGGCCGCTGGCAAGGTAGGCCTGGTCACCGAGGACATCCTCGAAGTCGTAACCGCGACGCTCGTGGAAGTCCTTGAGCATGGCGAGCATGTTGTCGCCCGGCGACTCGTTCGGGTAGTGCACGAACGCGCCCGTCATGAGGTTGGGGAAGGCGTCTGGCCGGTCCGGGTCCGGCGAGGTCACCACCTGCGTTTCGGCCTCCACGCCCCACCCGAGCGACTTGACGCTCGTGCGGACACCGCCGTCGGCCGTCGGGAAGCGGTACGCGCGCTTGTGCATGCCGCCGTCCGGTTCCATGCCCATGCGCCGCTTCGGAGACGGCGTCTCGTCCTTGCCCACGTACTCGGGCGCACGGGCGTTGACCTTGAAGAAAGTGGCGTCTTGCATGACGGTGAGCTTCGCCGGCCAGAACTGGGCGGGGAGCTCGCGGGCCGAGGCCTCCGCGAAGTTGTTGGCGAACAGCCGGGCCCGCTGTTCCTTCTCAGCGAGCTCGTCGGCGTGCATGGCGCGCCATTCCAGAATGCGGTCCCAGTGCTCCTGCAACGGCTCCTTCCGGCGGTCCCATTGGACCTCGGTGCCGCGCTCGTCGAAGTAGCGGAACGGCCACGCGTCGAACGTCGCGACAATGGAGCGAATGACCCGGCGAACGGCCTGGGCAGCGGCCTCGGGCCAGGGCTGCGCCGCCTTCGGGTCCAGACCAAGCGCGACGCACTGCTGGTAGGTGAGTCGCTCGAACAGCACCTCCTGGACGTTCATGGCCGTCGGCGAGACGCCTTCGAACAGGCAAATCTGCAGCGCGGTGAGCACTTGCCGGTCGGTCAGCTTCCGCTTGGCTCCGCCTCGGTACTTCTGCGGGGCGGCGGCCTTCCACTCGGCGACGAGCTCGAGGTTGCCGCTGCGCTGGACGACGCGCATGGCGCGAGCGAACGTACTGCCGCGCACCTTGTCGCCGCGCCGGGTCGGGTCATCCATGAGGTCGTCGAGGTCGCCGGTGCCCAGCCCGAGCTGGACCGCCATGTTGTCCCACTGCTGGTTAGAAATCTCCCCGTGGTCGTACCTCACCGCGCACCCCCACGAGCGAACGCGACCGCCGCCGCGTTGGACACTTCGGGCAGGTGCGGCAGCAGGCGGGTCAGGAACGCGCCGGGCTGGTTGACACCGGCGAGGTCGACGAGCAGGTTCGCGGGCACACCGGTGGCGAGGTGTCCGAGCGCCCACGTCAGCCGTGCCCGCTGGAACGTCAGGTGGCCCTGCGCGAGCTCGGTGAGGGTCTTCGAGCGGCTGCCGGCGTCGGGCTTGAACGGGTAGGGGCCCTGCGAGGCGGCGGCTTCGGCGAGCCAGTCTTCGAAGTCGGCGCGCACCGGCACGACCCGCTCGCGTTCGCCGTCGACATGGACCGCGTGTCCGCCGTCGGAGAGCACGTGCAGGTCGCTCGTGCGAGTGCGGGCGACCTCGTCTCGGGTCAGGCCGCAGCCAAGGGCGAGCGCGACGACGGTTCGACGGTCGCGCATTCGAGCCGCCCAGCGGCGAATGCCACCGACGTCGGCCGGCGAATAGGGCAACACCGGAATGGAGGCGCGGTTGCGGCTGCGGTACTCGTTGCGCGGGGTGTCCAGACCCCCAATGCGACGCAGCAGGCGCCGCTCGTACTCCACCACGGGTGCCGTCAGCGTCTGAGCGCGTACTTCCGTGTAGTAGTCAATGACGTCGGCGCGCCATGCGGCGTCGAAGGTGTAGCCCGCGGTGCGCAGCCAGCGCGCGTAGGGCGCGAGGCACACTAGCGAGCGTTCTGTCATTCGCGGACCGGTAATGGCTGAGGCTGCCACGCTCGACTTCACGAACTCGCCAAGCGGCGCCCACTCCCGCTCCGACATGCGCGGCCGGTAGGAGGCCACGACGTCGGCGTCGGTCCAATGCTCGGGCAGGTGTCGTCCCATGCCTGCTCTATGCGCGCCGATTTTGAAAATTCGACGCACCAGTGGGCTGAGATAGTCTGATGCGCATTCAGATGAGAAATATGAGCATGAATAAGCATTCAGAATGTTATGTTGGCTGGCATGCCACGGCCGCGAACCCAGCCGGTAACCGGACCGCGCGCGCTGCTGGTCGACCACTTCCGGTTCGGGCGGGACAGCGGGCCAGAGCGGTGGCGGCCTGACGCAGCTGCGCAGCAACTCGTGGCCGCACAATGGCAGGACCGTGCGGTGCGGCGCCTTCGAGCCCGCTTGGCGGGTTCGTCGCATGCGGCGTTCGCTGCGCGACTGGGGTGGCGCCGGGAGCGTCTTTCGGCGTTGCTGACGGGCAGTGCATGGGCGAGCCTGCCGGAGGCGTTCGTCCTCGCGGAGGTTGCGGAAATCGCATTCCAATCGCCGAACCGGGTCATCATCGCCTACCTCCGGGAACAACTCAGCTCCCTGGAATCCGACGAGGCAGCCACGCGTCATATCGGGCAAGGCCCTGCAGACTCGACACCCCAGACCAGGTGAGCAGCTCGACTACCGTCGCGTCCTGCATCCGCTCCACGAGCCAGCTCGCCCGCATCCGCTGCACCACGATGCCGAGCTGCGTGCCGCCCTCTCGATGCACGAACCGGGGGATCAGGTTCTTGTCGCGTCGCGCGGTCGACTCGAACAGCCACGCGTCCTGCGGATCCTGCCGATCGGCGATGAGCGCGCCCAACCAGTTCTGCCACGCTGCGGCGATCGGGACCGTGCGGTCGGCGACCTGAACGCACCGGGCGCGGTCCTCGTCCATGACGAGGTCAGCGCATCGCACCAGGCCGATCTCCCGGCTCGCCAGCCCC
>DATMFB010000259.1:0-29654 GCA_035556395.1 Microbacteriaceae bacterium | reverse complement strand
ATGGTCTCGGCGGTCTCGTCCACCCAGACGACGATCCTGCCCACCGCGCGCGGCACGCTCGCGATGGCCGTCTACAAGGCGCTCCCCAAGCGGTTCGGCACGGTGCACCCGAAGTACAAGACGCCGGCGTTCTCGACCATCGTGATGGGCATCGTCTCGACCGTCTTCTACGTCGGCATGACGATCATCAGCGAGGACTTCCTGTCCGACACGATCCTGTCGCTCGGGCTCGCGATCGCGTTCTACTACGCGATCACCGGCTTCTCCTGCGTGTGGTTCTTCCGCAAGACGCTGTTCTCCTCGTTCCGCAACGTCATCCTGCGGTTCTGCTTCCCGCTGCTCGGCGCGCTCATGCTCACGGCCGCGTTCGTGCTGTCCGCGATCGACATGTTCGATCCGGACTACGGGTACACGGTCATCTTCGGGATCGGCGGCGTCTTCGTCATCGGGATCGGCGCGCTCGCGATCGGGGTCGTGCTCATGATCGTCTGGTCGTTCTTCCGCGGCTCGCGGCCCTTCTTCCGCGGGGAGAGCCTGAACGAGGAGACCGAGGTCCTCGTGCCGGATGAGGTGTCGCCGCCCGTGCGCTCCGTCGACGGCGGTCTCGCCTAGGCGAGCCGGCTCAGGATCGGCACGCCGACCTCGAGCGACTGCAGGCCCATCGACCCCGCGAGCGCCATCACCTCGACGATCTCCTCTGGGGCCGCGCCGTGATCGAGCGCCTGGTTGATGTGGAGTCGCAGCCCTGTCAGGTGCATGTGGGTCGGCGAGGTGTCGAACGCGATGTAGATCAACTCGCGCACCTTGG
This sequence comes from Microbacteriaceae bacterium, assembly GCA_035556395.1. Lineage (GTDB taxonomy): Bacteria > Actinomycetota > Actinomycetes > Actinomycetales > Microbacteriaceae > 73-13. The sequence goes on along the minus strand of DATMFB010000259.1, from coordinate 28,846 downwards.
GCTCCAGGACGCCGAGGCGCCATGGCGCGCCGGAGAACGCCAGATACGACTCCAGGAAGTCCGGTGCGAGTCGCAGCGTGTCATCGAGGAAGTCCCGCCAGTAGCCCCGGACACGGGTGTACTCGTCGCGGATTCCCACCTGGGCGGGCGTGAGCGGCGCGCTCATCGCGGGATGCCCGCGCTCGGCGAGCACCTCGGCGAGCACATCCGCGTTCATGCCGTGCACGCCGATCGTCGCGGAGACCATGAGCGTCTCGAAGACCTCCTGCACGCTCGCGCCCGCGTCGAGGGCCTCCCGGATGCCGCGTTCCATGCCGTCGGCGTTCAGATGGGAGACCGCGGCGTCGAGTGCGAGTCGGATGAGGGCGCGAATGCGCGGAGTCAGGGCGCTGATCCGCTCGGGCGCCGCATGCAGCCGCGCGATCGCCTCCAGGTACTCGGGGCGCTCGCGCAGCTCGCCCTCCCAGATGGCGTTCCACCCGCCGAAGCGGTCTTCGATGAGTCCCTTGAGCACGGCGGGGTCGGTCATCGCGCCAGGCTATCGGCCCGCGTCCATCGGTCCGCTTGGTCGACGGCGTTCTCGCCGGACGGGTTCGGCACTTAGGCTCCGTGCATGGCGCCGCACGAGTCCGAGCGTCCCCACGCCGCCATCATCTGCAACCCGGTGAAGGTCCAGGTCGACGATGTCCGCCGCGTCGTCGAGGCGGCGGAGGAACACCATGGCTGGGGTCCGTCGCAATGGTTCGAGACTCGCAGCGAGGACGCGGGGCGAGGTGCGGCCGAGGCGGCGCTCGCCGGCGGTCCATCGGTCGTGCTCGTCGCGGGCGGCGACGGCGGGGTGCGCGTGGCTGCGGAGACGTTCCTCGAGAGCGGGACGCCGATCGCGCTGCTGCCGTCCGGGACCGGGAACCTGCTCGCGCGCAATCTCGGTCTTCCCATCGGCGACATCGAGCGCTGCGTCGAGATCGCCTTCGGCCGCGCGACGCGTCAGATCGACGTGGGGATCGCGGACCTGGAGGACGAGCACGGAGCTCGGAACCGTCGGATGTTCCTCGTGATGGCCGGGATCGGGCTCGATGCGGAGATGGCGGAGCGCACGAGCGCGCTCGCGAAGCGCCACCTCGGATGGTTGGCCTACGTGGCGCCGATCGCCCGGTCGATCGTCCGGAACCGGCTGTTCCACGTGCGCTACCGGGTCGACGGCGGGCGAACGCGATCCGCGCACGCCCACACGATCATCGTCGGCAACTGCGGCACGCTGACCGGCGACATGCTCCTGCTGCCGGCCGCGCTGGTCGATGACGGTCTCCTGGACGTGATCATGCTGCGACCGAGAGGGCGATTCGAGTGGGCCCGAATCGGGACCCGCTTGACGCTCCAGGGTCTCGCGAGACGCTCCCGCCTCACCCGGCGCCTGCTGCGGCGCGTGCCCGAGCTCCGGTCGCTCGCCTACGCGCAGGGGCGGAGGTTCGACGTCCGCTTCGAGACGCCGCACGGCGCGGAGCTCGACGGCGACAGCTTCGGACCCATCATCGGTGCGCGGATCGCCGTCCGCGCCGCCGCGATCCGGATCTGCGTGGAAGCCCATCCCGCGCCGTAGCCGGGGACGGGGCTCAGATCCCCCAGGCCTCCGCGGGCGCCTCGACCACGGGGACGGGTGCGGTGCTCCAATGCCCCCCATAGTCGTAGTGCCCGGTCGCCCAGGACGAGTACCAGATCGCGTAGGCCGACTGATCGGACGGCACCGCCGACTCGAACGCCGCCTTGATCCCCGCGTATCCGCCGAGCGAGTGGATCGCGTCGGCCGCGTATGCGGCGGAGGCGTCGAGGCTCTCGGCCGGGTTCATGTAGTTGCCGACGCCCCAGCCGTTGTTGAGCGGGTTGTTGCGGTTCCACCAGTTGTCGACGTAGTTCTCCTGGCGCATCCAACGCACGATCGTCGTCACCGACTCGTCCGTGATCGGCCAGCCGCCGTACCAGAGCACGAGCTTCGCCCAGGAATAGTTCGTGTGCTCCGCGACGAGCGCCGCCTTCTGGCGCTGGGGGCTGATCTCGGCGGCGTAGACATCGCGTTCGGCGATCACCGGTTCGATGGATTGGGCGATGTCCACGGACTGGTCGTCGAGGGCCGCCCGCGCGAGCGCCGCGTCGGGATCCGGGTACGGCGCGATCGCGCCGACGAGCAGCAGCAGGGCGGCGCCAGCCGTGGCGAGCGCGGCCACGAGATTCGGGCCGTTCACTCGCCGGGACGGGGTCCGGTGGGGGGCGGAGAACATGATCGGTGAGGCAGGCTAACAGGGCATCCTGGGCGATCCGGGCATTTCGGAACACTTCGGAGCCAACCGTGGTTGACTCGATCGGGTCGAATGACAGGAGTTGCGACATGTCCGGGATCGCCACCGCCGATGTGCTGAGTGCTGCGGCGCTCGCCTCGATCCGGGCGGATTTCCCGATCCTCGGCGAACGGGTCAACGGCCACGATCTCGTCTATCTGGACTGGGGCGCGACCTCGCAGCGACCGCGCCAGGTCATCGACGCCGAGGTCGACTACGTCGAGCACCGCAACTCCGCGGTGCACCGCGGAGCGCACACGCTCGCGGCCGAGGCCACCGAGGAATTCGAGCACGCGAGGGAGAAGGTCGCGGCATTCGTCGGCGCCGCCCCCGACGAGATCGTCTGGACCTCGAACGCGACCGAGGCGCTCAACGCGGTCGCCTACGCGATCGGCAACGCCTCGCTCGGTCGCGGGGGAGCGGCTGCCGCTCCCTACCGGATCGGCCCCGGCGACGAGATCCTCTCGACCGAGCTCGAGCATCACGCGAACCTCATCCCATGGCAGGAGCTCGCCGCCCGCACGGGCGCGACCTTCCGCTACGTGCCGGTCGACGACGACGGCGCGCTCCGGCTCGACCTCCTCGACGGCCTGCTGTCGGAGCGGACCAGGATCTTCGCGTTCACGCATGTCTCCAACGTCACCGGCCAGGTCCAGCCCGTCGCGGAGCTCGTGCGTCGCGCGCAGGCCGTCGGCGCGCTCACCGTCCTCGACGCCTGCCAGTCGGCGCCCCACCTCGCCCTCGATCTGCATGCACTCGGGGTCGACTTCGCCGCGTTTTCCGGGCACAAGATGCTCGGGCCGACCGGTGTCGGCGTCCTGTACGGCCGCCGCGAGCATCTCGAGGCGCTGCCGCCCTTCCTCACCGGCGGCTCGATGATCACGACGGTCACGATGGAGGCGGCCGAGTTCCTGCCGCCGCCGATGAAGTTCGAGGCGGGGACGCAGCGCGTCTCGCAGGCGATCGCGCTCGGCGCGGCCGTCGACTACCTCACCGGGATCGGGATCGATCGGATCGCCGCGCACGAGGCCGCCCTCGGTCACCGGCTCGTCGAAGGCCTCGCGGCCATCGACGGGGTGCGGATCCTCGGACCGGTGGAAGGAGTCGAGCGCACCGGCGTCGCCGCGATCGACGTCCCCGGCATCCACGCCCATGACCTCGGCCAGTACCTCGACGGGCAGGGGATCGCGATCCGCGTCGGCCACCACTGCGCACAGCCGCTGCACCGTCGTCTCGGCACGACGGCATCGACGCGCGCGAGCACCTATGTCGCCACCACGACCGACGAGGTCGACGCCTACCTCGCGGCACTGCCCGAGGCGATCGCGTTCTTCCGGAGGCTCGCATGAGCGAGCTCGAGAGCCTGTACCAGGACATCATCGTCGACCACGTCAAGCACCCGCGCAGGCAAGGTCTGCATGCCGGTGCGACGGTCGAGTCGCACCAGCTCAACCCGACCTGCGGCGACGAGATCACGCTGCAGCTCACGCTCGACGGCGACACGATCACCGACGCGGCGTGGACCGGGCGCGGCTGCATGGTCTCGCAGTCCTCCGCATCGATCCTCGCGGAGCAGCTCCCGGGCCTCACCGTCACCGAGGTCGGGGAGCGGATCGAGTCCTTCCGCGCCTCGATGCGCTCGCGGGGGGAGATCCCCGTCGATGAGGAGCTCCTCGGCGACGCGGTCGCGCTCGAGGGCGCCGCGAAGTTCGTCGCGCGGGTCAAGTGCGCGATGCTCGCGTGGGTCGCCGCCGAAGACGCCCTGGCGAAGCGCTGATCCCATTAGCCTGAGCGGGTGCAACGTCGCCTGGTCGTCGCGATCAATCCGAATGCGTCGTTCGGCAAGGCGAAGGATGCCGGGCCGCGGGCGGTCGAGCTGCTGCGCGCCGCCGGACACGAGGTCCGTTCGCTCGTCGCGCCCACCGGGGCGATCCTCGCCGAGCGCGTCCGCGAGGAGGTCGAGACTGGCCCCGACGCCCTCGTCGTCGTCGGTGGCGACGGCATGGTCCACCTCGCGGCGAACATCCTCGCGGAGACCTCGACGCCCCTCGCGCTCATCCCGACGGGCACCGGCAACGATCTCGCGAAGGCGTTCCGCCTCCCGGAGCACTCCGTCGATGCCGCTGTCGCCGGGCTGCTGAGCGCGCTCGAGGGGGAGCCGCTCACGATCGACACCGGGATCGTGACCTGGGACGAGGCGGGAGCGCCCCAGTCGCGCCGCTTCGTCGGCGCCGTCTCCTGCGGCTTCGACGCGATCGTCAACGAGCGGGCGAACCGCATGCGACACCCCAAGGGCCAGTCGCGGTACACGCTCGCGATCCTCCGGGAGCTGCTCGCCCTCCGGCCGATTCCCTATCGGATCGAGCACGACGGCGGGGTCCTCGAGCTCGATGGCGCCCTCGTCAGCGTCGCGAACAACCGCTCGCTCGGGGGCGGCATGCTCATCACCCCCGACGCGTCGATGACGGATGGACTGCTCGACCTCTTCGTCGTCCGGTCTCTGAGCCGGACCGCGTTCCTGCGGATCTATCCGAAGGTCTACAAGGGCGAGCACGTCACCGACCCGCATGTGCGCATCATCCGCACGACGCGGGTGCGCGTGGTCGCGCCGGGCATCGTCGCCTACGCGGACGGCGAGCGCCTCGGCCCGCTCCCGGTCGACATCTCCGTCGTGTCCCGGTCGTTGCGGTTCTACGCGCCCGGAGCCGTCACAGTTTCGTGAGCGCCGCCGCGCAGATGTACTCGGTGACCGTGCGGTCGCCGATCTTCTCCTCGGAGACGAGGAACTCCTGGTCGGGACGAGTGCCGACGGGCGCGTTCGCCTTGAACGCCTCGAACGGATCGGCGCACTTCGCCGAGATCGCGGTCTGCAGTCCGAGTGTCTTCTGCTCCTGGAGCGTCACCTCGCCCTGGCCGATCGCCTCGAACGCGTGGTCGTCCGAGCACGGCACGATCTCGACCTCGGTCCGGGCGGCGTCGTCCGGGAAGTTGAAGCAGTCGCCCTGCTCCAGGTAGAACGAGTGCGCCAACGCCGGCTCCGTCACCCGGCCGTCCGAACCACGCTTCGGACCGAACTGGTCCGGGAAGGTCTCGTGCAGGAAGCTGTCGACGGTCGCGCACCCGGTCAGGGTCGCCCCTACGATGAGCGCGCTCGCAATGAGAGCGACGGGACTTCGGTAGCGCATTCTCTCCCCGGGAATCGGCTATACTCGATGAGTTGTCGTGACGGCCCCATCGTATAGCGGCCTAGTACGCCGCCCTCTCACGGCGGTAACGCGGGTTCGAATCCCGCTGGGGTCACGATACCTTGCAAGAGCGTGAAAACCCCGGGTGACCGGGGGTTTTCGCATTCCTGCCGGACGGTCAGGACTTGGTGGCGGCGAGTTCCTCGCGGACGATGTCCGCGCCCGCGCTCAGCGCGCTCAGCTTCCTGAGCACGACATCGCGAGCCAACGGCGCCATGCCGCAGTTCGTGCTCGGGAGGAGCTTGTCCGCATCGACGAACTCGAGCGCGTTCCGGAGGGTGTCGGCGACATCCTCCGGGGTCTCGATCGCCTCGCTCGCCACATCGATGGCTCCGAGCATGACCTTCTTGCCGCGAATGAGCTCGATGAGCTCCATCGGGACATGGGAGTGATGGCATTCGAGCGAGACGATGTCGATGGCGGACCGCTGCAGGAGCGGGAACGATGCCTCGTACTGCCGCCACTGCGACCCGAGGGTCGCCTTCCAGTCGTTGTTCGCCTTGATCCCGTAGCCGTAGCAGATGTGCACGGCGGTCTCCGCGCGGAGTCCTTCCGCCGCCCGTTCCAGCGCCGCGACCCCCCAGTCCTGCACCTCGTCGAAGAAGACGTTGAAGGCCGGCTCATCGAACTGGATGATGTCGACCCCTGCCGCCTCGAGCTCTCTCGCCTCCTCATTGAGGATCGTCGCGAACTCCCAAGCCAGCTTCTCGCGGCTCTGGTAGTGGCGGTCGTAGAGCGTGTCGATCATCGTCATCGGGCCGGGAAGCGCCCACTTGATCGGCTGATCGGTCTGCTCGCGGAGGAACTTCGCGTCGTCGACGAACACCGGCTTCTCGCGGCTCACGCTGCCGACGACCGTCGGCACGCTCGCGTCGTATCGATTGCGGATCCGAACCGTCTCGCGCTGCTCGAAGTCGACGCCGCTGAGATGCTCGATGAACGTCGTGACGAAGTGCTGACGAGTCTGCTCCCCGTCGCTGAGGATGTCGATGCCGCCGCAGCGCTGCTCCTGGACCGCGATCCGCAGCGCATCCTGCTGGGCCTCGATCAGCGCGTCACCCTGCAGCTTCCAAGGAGACCAGAGGGTCTCCGGCTCCGCGAGCCATGACGGCTTCGGCAGGCTGCCGACGATCGAGGTGGGCAACACCGTATGCGTCATCCATGGTCCTTTCCCTGCTATCCGATCGGGTGGCGTAGTCGGCGGCCCACCGCTCGAGTACGTCCTTGTGGGGCGTCACGAAGTGCTCCTCCGCGTACTTCCCCTGCTGCATCGCGAGCTGACTGCGCTCGGCGCGGTCGTAGGCGACCTGCGTCTGCGAGTAGTCCTGCTGCTCCAGGCTCGGCCGGAAGATGTCCGCGGCCGCCGAGTTCGCGTTGTAGATCTCCGGCCGGTAGATCTTCTGGAAGGTCTCCATCGTGCTGATCGTGCTGATGAGCTGCAGGTTGGAGTAGTCGCCGAGCAGGTCGCCGCGGAAATAGAACGCGAGCGGCGCCACGCCGCCGGGTGGCATGAAATACCGGACCTGCAGCCCCATCTTCCCGAAGTACTCGTCGGTCAGCGAGTACTCCTCCTGGCTGTACTCGACGCCGAGGATCGGGTGGCGATTCTCGGTCCGACGATACGTCTTGCTCGTCGAGACACTGATGCAGATCACGGGTGACATCGGGAAGCGCTCCCGGTAGGCGGCGGAGTCGAGGAAGTGCTGGAACAGCTTGCCGTGCAGATCGCCGAAGTCGTCGGGGACGGCGAGCTCGGTCGCGCCTCCACTCACCGCCGGCAGCAGGACGCTGAAGTCGAAGTCGCGGACGTAGGACGAGAAGTTGTTCCCCACGATCCCGTGACGGCGTTCGCCGGTCCGCAGGTCGACGATCTGCGTATCGAGGATCTCGAGCAGCGGGAACTCCCGATCCTCGCCTTCCGCGGTGAACTGCAGCTCCACGGAGACGATCTCGAGCTCGACGGTGTAGCGGTCGCGGTTCGGGTTGTCCCAGCGCGCGAGGTCGTTGAATCGGCGGTCGATCATCGTCAGCGCGTTGCGGAGGTTCTCCCGACGGTGCTCACCCCGGGCCAGGTTGGCGAAGTTCGTGGTGAGGCGGGAGTGCTCCGACGGCGAGTAGTCCTCATCGAAGCGGGTGGTCGTGATGCGGAACGTGAACTCGTTCGACATGAGCGGTCAATCCGGTGGCTCGTCGGCCGGGCTCGGCCTTGCGGAAGCAGGTGCATCCATGGTGCGGGCAGGCCTCGACTATCGGGTAACTCGAATCGGCTATGCATGGACATAGGCTCTACCTATGGCTGGGAAGTCGAGCGGCGTCACGCTGCAGCAGTTGCACTACTTCATCGAGGTCGCCGCCGAGGGGTCGATCAGCGCCGCCGCCGACCTGCTCTACGTCGCCCAGCCCACCATGTCCGCGGCGATGAAGGATCTCGAGACCCGCGTGGGACGCGCCCTCCTCCTGCGCTCCGCCCGGGGGGTGACGCTCACCGACGATGGTGCGGAGTTCCTCGGCTATGCCAGGCAGGTCGTGGAGCAGGCGGAGCTGCTCGAGCAGCGCTACCTCGGCCGGCCGCCGTCGCGGCGCCTGCTCGGGGTGTCGACGCAGCACTACTCGTTCGCGGTCGATGCGTTCGTCCGGATGGTGAAGGCGAGCGGTGCGGCGGAGTACGAGTTCTCGCTGCGCGAGACCCGCACCTGGGACATCATCGAGGACGTCCGGACGCTGCGCAGCGAGCTCGGCCTCCTCTACCGCAACGACTTCAATCGGAACGTCATCGGCAAGCTGCTCCGGGACTCCTGGCTCGCGTTCCACCCGCTCTTCGTCGCCACGCCGCACGTCTTCATCGCCCGCAGAAATCCGCTCGCCGCCCGGGATCGCGTCACGCTCGCCGACCTCGCCGACCTGCCCCGGCTCACCTTCGACCAGGGCGCGAACAACTCGTTCTACTTCGCCGAGGAGATCCTCTCGACGCTGTCGAGCAAGCAGGAGATCCGGGTATCCGACCGCGCGACCATCTTCAGCCTCATGATCGGCCTCGACGGCTACACGATCTCGACGGGCATCCTCAGCGACGACCTCGACCCGGAGATCGCCGCCATCCCGCTCGACGTCGACGAACGCATCGAGATCGGCTGGATCGGCCATTCCGGGATCCCGCTCACCGAGCAGGCGCAGCGCTACCTCACCGAAGTGCGAGCCGTCGTCGCCGGCTTCGGCGTGGCGCTGCTCGGCTAGCTAGTCCCGAACGCGCGGATCGCCTCACCGCCTCTGACGGCTCCCGCCTCCGGAATGCCGACCCCGGGTCAGACCAGATGCTCCCGGAGGAACGGCGCGAGGTCGACGACCATCTCCGGCAGCACCTGGTGGGTGCCCCCGGGATAGACATGCTCGGCGTCGGGCGCGAACGGCGCGAGGGCCGCCCGTGTCGCGTCGACGTACTCGGGCTTGATCGCGAAGTCGTGCTCGGAGCGGCCCCAGAAGATCGGCGTCTGCGCCTGCGCGAGCCGCTCCTCGCCGGCGAACGTGCCCGGCACCCAGAAGCCCGCGAGCGTCACGACCGCGGCCCAGCGCTCGGGCGCCTCGCGCAGCAGGGCGAGCGAGAACGCGGCCCCCTGCGAGAAGCCGGCGAGTCCGATCGAGGAGGGAGCACCGCGTTCCGCGATGACCGCGTCGAGCCAGCGCAGGAATGCGGCAGCCGACTCCTCGGGCTGGCCGGGGACGGGGATGATGTTCGCGTCGACGTCGGTCCAGCCGAATCCGCCGGGCAGCGGCTCGCGAGAGGCGCGCGGCCCGCGCAGCTGCGCGGTCACGATCTCCGGGGCGACGGCGTCCGCGATCGTGTCGAGCGTGCCCTCCCGCTGGCCGTAGCCGTGCAGCAGCAGGAGCAGCGGCCGGCCTGCGAGGCTGCCGCTATCGGACCACTTGACGACGGAGGGGTCGATCTCGAGCGTCATCAGGCGGATGCGCCGGAGTCGCCGCCGAGGCGGCGGACCTCGCGGTCGATCGCATCGTTCGTGACCGGCCGCCCGAGCGGGCCGTACACGTTGAGCGCGTGGAACACGATCGCGATGGCGAACCCGATCGCCGGCCACAGCGGCCAGAAGTAGCCGGTGCCGCCGCTCGTGATGAACCAGATCGCGAGGATGATGAGGAAGATGACCACGAGCGTGATGCTCGAGGACCAGAACTGGCGGCGGGCCTTGATGCGCTTCTCCGCGTGCGCCCGAATGTCATCGGTCATGGCGTCAGCGTAACGGACGGCCGTCGCGCGGGGCAGTGCCGATTGGTCGACTCGCTCCCAGCAGGCGAAGATGTGGGTGTGGCAGGCGTCGTCGTTCGGGACTCCGGGCCGGTGTGCGCCTCGTGCGCCCAGCCGGTCGATCCGCGGGCGTTCGTGTGCCTGAACTGCGGCGCCCCGCTCCAGGAACCGGTGAGCACGATCCCACCGCCCCCGGGACTCGGCGTCCAGCCGCCGCCCGCGCCGCCGGCGTTCTCCAGCGCGCCGCCGCCGCCCCCGCCGCCGCCTGCGGTCGACCCGCTGCCCGCGCCCTCGTGGGACCGGCCGGTGCAGCACTCGACCGACTCGTTCACCTTCCACGTGCCGTCGCCCGCGGACCCGCTCCCGCCGGCACCCCCCGTCTTCCCGGAGGCCGCGGACGTCGAGGCCGACGACCGCACAGTCGTCGTCAATCGCAAGCCGAAGGCCGAATGGGGCCTGCGTCTCGCGTCGGGGGAGCTGGTCCCCGTCGACGGCCCCCTGCTCCTCGGCCGCAACCCCGCGCCGATGGCCGGCCCCATCGGCGCCCGGCGCGTGACGATCGCCGATCCGGGTCGGACCGTCTCGCGTTCGCATCTCGTCGTCCTGCCCCAGCCGGGTGCCGGAATCGTCCTGCGCGACGTGTCGAGCGCCAACGGGATCGTGCTCGTCGCACCCGACGGGTCCGAGTCCGAGATCGAGTCGGGCGGCGAGGTGAGGATCGCCGACCGCTGCACGATCCTGCTCGGCACGGTCGAGATCGGGATCGAGCCGCTGTAGTCCGCATCAGTCCGCTCTCGGCGGACACCCGACCAGCCCTCGCCCGGCAGGGCGCGGGTAGACTGATTCAATGCCAGAAGCCCCTGTCGACGCGCGCGCGCGCACGCTCGCCGAGAAGATCTGGGACGCCCATGTCGTCAAGAAGGGCGAGCCAGGCGAGCCGGACCTGATCTACATCGATCTGCACCTCGTGCACGAGGTGACGAGCCCCCAGGCGTTCGACGGCCTTCGCCAGGCCGACCGCCCGGTGCGCCGACTCGACCTCACGATCGCGACCGAGGACCACAACACCCCGACGCTCGCGATCGACAAGCCGATCGCCGAGCCGACCTCGCGGATCCAGATCGAGACCCTCCGGCACAACGCCGAGGAGTTCGGCGTCCGTCTGCACTCGCTCGGCGACATCGAGCAGGGCATCGTCCACGTCGTCGGCCCGCAGCTCGGCCTCACCATGCCGGGCATCACGGTCGTCTGCGGCGACTCGCACACTTCGACGCACGGCGCATTCGGCGCGATGGCGTTCGGCATCGGCACATCCGAGGTCGAGCACGTCATGGCGACCCAGACGCTCCCGCTCAAGCCGTTCAAGACCATGGCGATCAACGTCGAGGGCACGTTGCGTCCCGGCGTCACCGCGAAGGACATCATCCTCGCCGTCATCGCGAAGATCGGGACCGGCGGCGGCCAGGGCTACGTCCTGGAGTACCGCGGCTCGGCGATCCGCGCGCTCTCCATGGAGGGGCGCATGACGATCTGCAACATGTCGATCGAGGCGGGCGCCCGCGCCGGTCTTGTCGCGCCCGACGAGACGACGTTCGCGTACGTCAAGGGGCGTCCGCACGCGCCGCAGGGCGCCGACTGGGACGAGGCGGCCGCCTACTGGTCGACGCTGCCGACCGACGCGGACGCGACGTTCGACGCCGAGGTGTTCATCGACGCCGACGCGCTCGAGCCCTTCGTGACCTGGGGGACGAACCCGGGTCAGGGGGTCTCGCTCTCCGAGACCGTGCCGTCGCCCGAGGCCTACGCCGACCCGAACGACCGGGCGGCCGCCGAGCGCGCGCTCGAGTACATGGACCTCGAGCCCGGCACGAGGATGAAGGAGATCTCGGTCGACGCGGTCTTCATGGGCTCGTGCACGAACTCGCGCATCGAGGACCTCCGGGCCTTCGCGTCGATCATCAAGGGGCAGAAGAAGGCTGATGGCGTCCGCGTCATGGTCGTCCCGGGCTCCGCGCGCGTCCGGCTCGAGGCCGAGGCCGAGGGGATCGACAAGATCGTCGAGGAGTTCGGTGCGGAATGGCGCTTCGCCGGCTGCTCGATGTGCCTCGGCATGAACCCGGACCAGCTCGCCCCCGGCGAGCGCTGCGCGTCGACGAGCAACCGCAACTTCGAGGGGCGGCAGGGCAAGGGGGGCAGGACGCACCTCGTCAGCCCGCTCGTCGCCGCGGCGACCGCGATCCGCGGGACGCTGAGCTCTCCCTGGGATCTCGCTGCCCCGGTCCCTGAGCGCGCGCAGCAAGCTACCCCGGTCCCTGAGCGAGCGCAGCGAGTCGAAGGGTCGGTCCTCTGATCATGGACAAGTTCGCGACCGTGACCGGCACCGCCGTCCCGCTCAAGCGGGGCAACGTCGACACCGACCAGATCATCCCGGCCGTCTTCCTCAAGCGCGTCACGAAGACGGGCTACGACGACGGGCTCTTCAACCTCTGGCGCCAGGACCCCGAGTTCGTGCTCAACGACCCCGCCTATCAGGGGGCCACGGTCCTCTTCGCGGGCCCCGACTTCGGCACCGGCTCAAGCCGCGAGCACGCGGTCTGGGCGCTGCGGGACTACGGCTTCAAGGCCGTGTTCTCCCCGAAGTTCGCGGACATCTTCCGCGGCAACTCCGGCAAGCAGGGCCTGCTCGCCGGCGTCATCGACGAGCCGACGATCGAGCGGATCTGGGCTGCGATCGAGGCGGCGCCCGGCATTCCGGCGACCGTCGACCTCGAGGCGCGCACGGTGTCCGTCGGCGACATCACCGTCGGATTCGAGATCGACGATTACACTCGTTGGCGGCTCCTGGAGGGCCTTGACGACATCGGCCTGACCCTCCGCGACGAGGACGCGATCACCGCGTTCGAGGCCACCCGGCCGTCGTGGCTCCCCACGACGATCCCGGCCAGGTAGAACGCCGGGAAGGCGCGGATGAACGCACTCACGCACGACTCGAGGCGCGCAGCGGAGCGGCTCGGACTGTCGTCCGACACGATCGTCATCGAGGGCGGCAAGCCGCTGACCGGCACGGTCGAGGTGCGCGGCGCGAAGAACCTCGTGACCAAGGCGATGGTCGCCGCCCTGCTCGCCGACTCGCCGTCGACGCTTCGGGACGTCCCCGCGATCGCGGACGTCAACGTCGTGACCGGCATGCTCGGCGCCTACGGGGTGGGCGTGAAGACGGACGGGGACGGCAGTTACACGTTCGACCCGGCGAACGTCGAGCGCGCGCATTTCGCCGAGATCGACGCCCTCGCGGGGGAGAGCCGGATCCCGATCCTGTTCTGCGGGCCGCTGCTGCATCGCCTCGGCGAGGCGCTCATCCCGGACCTCGGCGGCTGCCGGATCGGCAACCGGCCGATCAACTTCCACATGGACGCGCTGCGCGCCTTCGGCGCCGTCGTCGACAAGTCGTACGAGGGCATCCGGCTGACGGCTCCCGGCGGTCTGCGCGGGGCGAACATCGAGCTCCCGTATCCGAGCGTCGGCGCGACCGAGCAGGTGCTCCTGACCGCGGTGCGGGCGAGGGGCACGACCGAGCTGCGGAACGCGGCGATCGAGCCCGAGATCATGGACCTGATCGGCATCCTGCAGAAGATGGGCGCGATCATCACGGTCGAGCCGAACCGCGTCATCTTCATCGAGGGCGTCAACCACCTGCGGGGCTACGACCACCGGGCGATGTTCGACCGCAACGAGGCCGCCAGCTGGGCCTCCGCGGCGCTCGCCACCGGGGGAGACATCGTCGTCGCCGGTGCGCGGCAGCTGGAGCTCCTGACCTTCCTCAACGTGTTCCGCAAGGTCGGCGGCTCGTTCGACGTCCGCGAGGACGGCATCCGGTTCTGGCACCCGGGCGGCGATCTGCATCCGGTCGAGATCGAGACCGACGTCCACCCCGGCTTCATGACCGACTGGCAGCAGCCGCTCGTCGTGGCGCTCACCCAGGCGCGGGGCCGCTCGCTCGTCCACGAGACCGTCTACGAGAACCGCTTCGGGTTCGCCGAGGCGCTCAAGGCGATGGGCGCCGACATCGAGGTCGTCCCGGGCGGGCTCGAGTCGCCGACGCGCCGGGTCGCGCGGCGTCCCCTCGAGCAGACCGCGATCGTCAACGGCCCGACGCCGCTGCACGGCGCCGACATCGAGATCCCTGACCTGCGCGGCGGATTCTCGCACCTCATCGCCGCGCTCACCGCACGCGGGACCTCGCGCGTCTCGAACCTCGGCCTCATCGGCCGCGGCTACGAGCGCTTCGTCGACAAGCTCGCCGGCCTCGGCGCCGACTTCACCCTCGAGGACTGAGTTGCCGAGCGCTGAGTCGCCCCGCACCGGACCGCGGGATCCGGAGAGCTATCCGCTGGAGCGCAGGACGTTCTGGCCCTGGCGCCTGATCGCGGCGATCGTCCTGCCCTGGCTCTCCTGGGTCGCGAAGGTCGACTGGATCCACCTCGAGCGGCTCCCGCGCCGCGGGCCGTTCGTCCTCGCGGCGAACCACTACAGCGAGCTCGACGTGCTCTACATGGTCGAGCTCATCTGGCGGATCGGGCGCCTCCCGCGCTTCCTCGCGAAGGCCTCGATCTGGAAGATCCCGGTCGTCGGCAGGATCATGACCGACTCGCAACAGATCAAGGTCGAGCGCGAGGGCAGCGGGGCGGGCTCCATCCGCGCGGCCGAGCAGATCATCGCCGACGGGAGCGCGGTCGTCGTCTACCCCGAGGGCACCTTGACTCGGGAGCCGGACCTCTGGCCGATGCGGGGCAAGACGGGTGCGGCACGGATCGCGCTCGAGGCCGGCGTGCCGGTCATCCCGGTTGCGCACTGGGGCATCCAGGGGATCATGCCCCGCTACGGCAAGATCAAGCTCTTCGGCCGCCGCCGCCCGGTCTCGGTGCTCGTCGGCGAGCCCGTCGACCTCGACCAGTGGCGCGGCAAGCCCCTCGACCAGAAGACGCTCACCGAGGCGACCGAGGCGATCATGGCCGCGATCACGGTCCTCCTGGAGGAGCTGCGCGGCGAGCAGGCCCCGGCAGAACGCTATGACCCGGTCAAGCACGGCCAGTCCGAGCACGGGAATCTCCAGAAGGCGGCGAAGCGCGCCAAGCGCCCCTGATCGCGTTCTCTCGCTCCATGACCCCGCCTGGCGGTGCGTCGTGCGCAATCGTGGCCTCGACATCGTTCACAAGGCACCGCCAGGCCGGGGCAGCCGCGCGCGAGTGGCGCGGATCGTGCTGCGGACCCGTGCCGCGACCTCGGCTGGTCGTGTGAAGAGCTGCGTCGCGGTGACGCGGATCACGCGCCAGCCCGCGTCGGCGAACCGCTCGTAGCGCTCCACGTCGCGCTCCCACTGTCGTCGGTCCGTCCGGTGTCCATCACCCTCATACTCGATCGCGATCTTCAGCTCGGGATAGGAGAGATCCGGGTGATAGGTCCGTCCGTCGGGAAGGACCACGGCTGCGGCGATCACGGGCTCCGGCAGCCTGGCGCGACGCAGGGCGAGTCGGAGCAGCGTCTCGGGACGCGACTCGACGCCGGGTCGGACCAGCGCGAGGGCCGCCGCGACCGTCGGTGCGCCGGCGGTTCGAGCGTGTCGGGCCGCCGCGCGGCCCAGGTCCTCGAGCGACACGACACCGGTCCGATGGAGCGCGGGGAGGGCACTGTCGCCGGCAGCGATGAGGTCCTCTCGAGCCAGCAGCGAGCCGAGCTGGCACCATGCGTCCGCCGCGCTCACCACCGGGAAGCCGTGCACGAAGGCGAGTGACACGTTCGAGACCCGGCGACCGGTCAACCCCGGGCGCCGGGGCGGCGTGCGGGGATCGAGCACCGACACGTCGAGATCGCCCTGGGTCTCCACAGGGAGCCGCAACCCCCAGAGCGCGGCGGCGGTCGCGTGGCTGAAGAACTGTCCGCGCAGCAGGATCGGCTCGTATGCGGCGCAGCGATCGAGCACGTCGCGATCGGGGAGATCGAAGGCGGCGACGCCGCGGTGCGGTCGTGCGACGTCAGCGTGGCGCAAGCGCGACCTCGCCACGCCGCGGTCGACGAGTTCGCTCGTCAGCAGTGCTCGACCGCGCAGATCGTCGGGAGGTTCAGAGCGCCGCACGCGGAATGGTCGCAGAACGTCGTCGCACCCGATCTCCGCACGTCGCGGTCTTGGGACATCGCGTTCTCTCCGCGCGCTGTGAGGAACTCCCCACACACACCGACCCCGGCCTGGCGGTGCCTCCCGCGCAGTCCGGGGTGTTCGATCGCTCACGAGGCACCGGAAGACGCTCACGAGCGCAGAACGTCATGGTCCAGCCTCCACCAGGCAGAATGGTGCGGTGGCCGAACGACTCGATGGCAGCGCTGCCGAACCCCGCCGGGTCGCCGTCATCGGCGGCGGCTCCTGGGGGACGACGTTCGGCAAGGTCCTCGTCGACGGCGGGGCGGCGGTCACGATCTGGGCGCGGCGCGCATCCCTGGCGCGCGAGATCGACGTCGGCCATCGGAACGCGAAGTACCTGAAGGGGATCGCCCTCCCGAAGGCCCTGCGGGCGACGACCGACGCGGCTGAGGCCCTTGCCGGTGCCGAGGAGGTCTACCTCTCCGTGCCGAGCCAGTCGCTGCGCGAGAACCTCAGGACCCTGCGCGACTCGATCCCGGCGGACGCGATCGTCGTCTCGCTCATGAAGGGGCTCGAGCGCGGGACCGCCCGACGCATGTCCGAGATCATCGCCGAGGAGCTCGGCACTCCGCCGGAGCGGATCGCCGTCGTGTCGGGTCCGAACCTCGCGCTCGAGATCGCGCGCGAGCAGCCGACCGCCGCGGTCGTCGCCTCGGCGTCCCTCGAGACGGCGCAGTCGGTCGCCATCACCGCGAGGAACCGGTACTTCCGATCCTTCGTCAACACGGATGTCGTCGGCACGGAGTTCGGCGGGGTGCTCAAGAACATCGTCGCGGTCGCGGTCGGCATCGTCGACGGCGTCGGCTTCGGGGAGAACACGAAGGCGTCGATCATCACGCGAGGCCTCGCGGAGCTCACCGACTTCGCCGTCGCCTACGGCGCGAAGGCCGAGACCATGTCGGGGCTCGCCGGACTCGGGGACCTCATCGCGACGTGCTCGTCGCCGCTCTCGCGGAACAACACCGCGGGCCGGCTCCTCGGCCAGGGCCTCACGCTCAAGGAGGTCGCCGCGAAGATGAACCAGACCGCGGAGGGCCTCTCCTCGATCGCGCCGATCCTCGAGCTCGCCGAGGCGAAGGGGGTCTCGATGCCCATCGCGCAGCAGGTTGCGGCGGTCCTCGACGGCGACCTCGATCCGCGCGAGATCGCGCCGCACCTCACGACCGACGATATGCCGCAGGGAGAATGAACGCCGTGGGGGAAGCGCCGGGGGAGCGGATCACCGTCGCGGTCGTGTTCGGGGGCCGCTCGTCGGAGCACGAGATCAGCTGCTCGACCGCCGCGGGCGTGCTCGCCGCGATCGACCGCGAGCGATTCGACGTCATCCCGGTCGGCATCACGCGAGACGGCGCCGTCACGCTGCAGCCCGACGATCCGGAGCGGTTCCGGATGGACCCGAACGCGATGCCCTCGGTCCAGGACAACGGCACCCGCTTCCTCTGGCCGGACTCGGCGGCGAGTCGCGAGGTCTCGGTCCGCGAGGCGGACGGGACCATCAGGGCCTTGGGGACCGTCGACGTCGCGTTCCCCATCCTGCACGGGCCGTGGGGCGAAGACGGCACGATCCAGGGCCTCCTCGACCTCATCGGCCTGCCGTACGTCGGCAGCGGCGTGCTCGCCTCGGCGCTCGGGATGGACAAGCACTTCGCGAAGGTCGTGCTCGAGGGCGCCGGCGTGCCGGTCGCGCCGTGGGTCACGCTCACCGCGGCGCAGTGGGCGGCCGACGAGGAACGGGCCATGGCGCGCGCTCGTGGGCTCGGGCTTCCCGTCTTCGTCAAGCCGGCTCGCGCCGGATCGTCTGTCGGGGTCACGAAGGTCAAGTCGTGGGACGACCTCGAGTCCGCGTTGCGCATCGCGTGGGCCGAGGACGGCAAGGCGCTCGTCGAGGCGGCCATCGAGGGCCGCGAGATCGAATGCGGCGTCCTGTCGGGCCGCGCCGGCGGCGAGCCGCGGGTGAGCCTGCCCGGCGAGATCGTCATGCGGACCCGCGAGTTCTACGACTACGAGGCGAAGTACCTCGACGCGGACGCCGCCGAGCTCGTCTGCCCGACGGAGATCCGTGAGGGCGAGCTGCGCGAGATGCAGCGGCTCGCCGCCCGCGTCTTCGAGGCGATCGGCTGCGCGGGCCTCGCGCGGGTCGACTTCTTCCTGACGGACTCGGGGTTCGTCGTCAACGAGCTGAACACCATGCCGGGGTTCACGCCCATCTCGATGTTCCCGAAGTGCTGGGAGGCGAGCGGCATCGGCTATCGCGAGCTCATCACCGAGCTCATCGAGCTCGCGCTCGAGGACTAGCCCAGACAGGACCCGTCCTGCGGGAGCTGCGAGACGGCGACGTCGAGCGCGTCGAGGACGTTGACGCCCGAGACGACCGTGTTGTCGACCGCGACGCTGACGGCCGGCGTGCGGCCGTAGCTCGTGAACACGTACGTCGGCGCATCGCTGTCGTCCATGAGCCAGTCGACCGCGCCGCCGGGCGGGGTGACGCAGAGGAGCTCGCTCGTCGGCGGCGGCGCGGGGACGCCGCAGTGCAGGATGACCGAGGTCGGCTCGCCCCAGGCCCCGGTCGCCTGCGCGTTCGTCTCGCGGCCCGGCAGATCGCCGATCGCGGACGGGAGTCGCACGGACACGGCGGCGCATGCCGGCGAGGCGGCGTCGGCGGCGGGCTCGAGCGCGACGATCTGCGCGCACGAGGCGAGCGGCACGGCGAGCGAGCACGCGATCGCGATCGTGAGCGCGCGCGCAACCGCACGGCGAGGCTGGAGCTTCATCGGGTCCAGGCTACGATGCCGGAGCGTGGAGATCTCCTGGGCACCCCGAGACGGCGAGCGAACGCTCGCCGAGGTCGGCGAGGACGCCGCCCTGCGCACCGCGATCGCGTCGCTGCCGGCGTCGAGCCGCCGGATCCTCGGTCCCGGCGACGATGCCGCGGTCATCGCGGCGCCGGACGGCCGCTACGTCGTGACGGGCGACACGATGATCGAGGGACCCGACTTCCGACTCGCGTGGACGACGCCGGAGGACTTCGGCTGGAAGCTCGTCGCGTCGAACCTCGCCGACATCGCGGCGATGGGCGCCAGGCCGACGGCGATGACCGTGTCGATCGCCTTGCCGGGTGACGCGGGGGAGTCGGCGCTCGCGGGGATCGCCGCGGGGATGAGCCTGGCCTGCGAGGCGCTCGCGCCCGGGTGCGGGGTCGAGGGCGGGGACCTCGCCCGCTCGCCGATCGTGGTCGGCGCGGCGACGGCGTTCGGCGACCTGGAGGGTCGCGAGCCCGTGCTGCGCTCCGGTGCGCGTCCCGGGGACACGCTCGCGGTGAGCGGGACGGTTGGGCGCGCCGCGCGCGGGCTCGACCTGATGTTCCGGCTCGCGGTCGACGACGGCCGGCCGGATCGCGACGCGCTCGCCCGGCTGCGCGTCGCCGCACGCGACGCCGATGTCGCCGCGATCGAGGCGCAGCTGCGCCCGCGCCCGCCGATCGCCGACGGGGTGCTCGCGGCGCTCGCCGGCGCGACCGCGATGCTCGACGTCTCCGACGGCCTCGCTCGCGATGCGCGCCGCATCGCGCTCGCGAGCGGGGTCGCCATCGACTTCGCCGGCGCGCTCGTGCTCGCTGCGGCCGGTGCCGACCCGGACGGCGATCTCGAGCGCATCCTCGCGGGCGGCGAGGACCACGCGCTCCTCGCGACGTTCCCGCCGGGGGTCGCGCTCCCCGGCGGCTTCGTCGCGATCGGTCGAGTGCTCGCCGGAGCGGGCCTGAGCGTCGACGGCGAGCCCTACGACGCCCTCGGCGGCTGGGACCCCTTCCGCGCCTGACCCTCTCGGTCCCTGAGCGCCCTTCGTCTCGTCGCTGCGCTCCTCGCTCAGGACCCGCGTCAGCGAGTCGAAGGGCCCGCCACGAGATAGTGGACCGCGGTCTCGCCGTAGGTCTTCGTGCGGGCGAGCTCGAGTCGCGCAGGCAGGGTCGGTGCGGGAGAACGCGATGAGCGCTCCACCACGATCGTCGCGTCGTCCGCGACGAGCGGATCGAGCGCCTCGAGCACGGCGGCGAGGTCGGCCTCGCCGACGTCGTAGGGCGGGTCGATGAAGACGAGATCCCAGGTGCTGCCGACCGCGCCGGTCAGCCAGGAGCCGACCGTCTGCGCCGCGACCTCGATCCGCGGCTCCGCGCCCTTGGGCGCACGCGCCCGGATCGTCGCCGCGTTCTTGCGGCAGATCGCCGCCGCGCTCGCATCGCGTTCGACGAGGGCGACCGCGGCCGCGCCCCGCGATGCCGCCTCGAGTCCGAGCGCGCCCGAGCCGGCGTAGAGGTCGAGGACGCGGGCGTCGTCGATCGCGTCCGCGGCCTCGAGCGCGGAGAAGATCGCCTCGCGCACCCGGTCGCTCGTCGGCCGAGTGCCCGACCTCGGCACGCCGAGCGCGAGCGAGCCGGCGAAGCCCGCGATGATGCGTGTCACCCCCGAAGACTAGCCTCGGAGGGTGGTCGATCCCTTCGCTCGCAAGCTCGCCGACATCGTCGGCGGCACGAGCGCGAAGTCGCTCGAGCGGGCGTTCGGGCACCGCACGGTCGGCGACCTGCTCGGCCATTATCCGCGCCGCTACGCGCATCGCGGCGAGCTCACCGACCTCGCGGCGCTGCGCGAGGGCGACGAGGTGACCGTCGTCGCGACGGTCAAGAGCTCCTCGACGAGGCGGATGCGCGCTCGCAAGGGGTCGCTCGAGGAGGTCGTCATCACGGACGGGCGCGGGCTCCTGACGCTGACGTTCTTCAACTCCCACTGGCGGGCCGAGCAGCTCGCGCCCGGCAAGCGCGGCCTGTTCGCCGGCAAGGTCGGCGCCTACCGCGGCGGGCTCCAGCTCGCGCATCCGGAGTACCAGCTGTTCGACGACGACACGGCGGAGATGAACGCGGTCGAGCGGGCCGACTGGCCGATCCCCGTCTATCCCGCGACTGGTTCGCTGCAGAGCTGGAAGATCGGGAACGCGGTCCGCGTCGCCCTCGACACCCTCCCGGACGCACTCGATGACCCGGTCCCCGAGACGATCGCCGCGGTGCGGGGGCTGATGGGCTTCCACCAGGCGCTCGAGGGCATCCACCGCCCGCACACGGACGACGACTGGCGCGCGGCTCGAGAGGCGCTGCGCTATCAGGAGGCGCTCGTCCTGCAGACCGCGCTCGTCCGGCGGCGCGACCAGCTCCGGGCGGCCGCCGCGACACCGCGGCACGCGGGTGCGCTGCTCGCGGAGTTCGACGGCGCGCTCGCGTTCTCCCTGACGGGCGATCAGGCCGCGGCGGGCGAGACGATCGCCGCGGACCTCGCGGCCACACGGCCCATGAACCGGCTCATCCAGGGCGAGGTCGGGTCCGGCAAGACGCTCGTCGCGCTCCGCGCGATGCTCGCGGTCGCCGAGCCGGTCGGACTCGCGGGAGCGGCGTCGGGGGGCCAGTCGGTCCTGCTCGCCCCGACCGAGGTGCTCGCGCAGCAGCACCTGCGCTCGATCGTCGCGTCGCTCGGGCCGGACCTCGCCGCGCGGCTGCGGCCGACGCTCCTGACGGGGAAGATGCCGACGGCGGATCGCAAGCGCGCGCTCCTCGCCGCGGCCTCGGGCCAGTCCCGCATCGTCGTCGGCACGCACGCGCTCTTCGGCGAGCATGTGTCGTTCGCCGATCTCGGGCTCGTCGTCGTCGACGAGCAGCACCGGTTCGGCGTCGAGCAGCGCGACGCGCTGCGGGCGAAGGGCGGCGAGACCGTGCCGCACCTCCTGGTGCTGACGGCGACGCCGATCCCGCGGACCGTCGCGATGACGGTCTTCGGCGATCTCGACGTCACGACGATCGCCGAGCTGCCGGCCGGACGAGCCCCGATCGAGTCGCACGTCGTCCCGCTCGCGGAGCGGCCGGGCTGGATCGCGCGCGTCTGGGACCGGCTCGCCGAGGAGGTCGCCGCGGGACGACAGGGCTTCGTCGTCGTGCCCGCGATCGCCGAGTCGCTGGTCGAGGACCCGACGGAGCGCGGGGCGAGTGTCGGCGAAGCCGACGCATCGAGACCCATGTCCACGGTCGAGGGCACGCTCGCCCTCCTCCAGGCCCACCCGGCGTTCTCCGCGCTCGCCGTTCGCGCGCTGCACGGCCGCATGTCGCCCGAGGAGAAGGACGCGACGATGCGCGCCTTCGCGGCGGGCGAGATCCACGTCCTCGTCGCGACGACCGTCATCGAGGTCGGGGTCGACGTGCCGAACGCCTCCGCGATGGTCGTGCTCGACGCGGAACGGTTCGGGGTCTCGCAGCTGCACCAGCTCCGCGGGCGGGTCGGGCGCGGCGGGCTGCCGGGCCTCGCGCTCTTCGTCACGTCGGCCGAGGAGGGCTCGCTCGCGCGCGAGCGGGTCGATGCGGTCGCGGCGACGCTCGACGGCTTCGTCCTCGCCGAACGCGATCTCGCGCTGCGTCACGAGGGCGACGTCCTCGGCGCCGCCCAGTCCGGTCGGCGCAGCGGCCTGCGACTGCTGTCGGCCGCGACCGACGGCGAGCTCATCGCCGCGGCCCGGGATGACGCGATCGCGATCATCGCCGGCGACCCCGACCTCGCCGATCATCCGGCGCTTGCCGCGGCGATCGCCCGCCGGGTCGACGACGAGGCCGCGGAGTTCATCACCCGGGCGTGACATGCGCGCGAGCGGGACGCGCGGCTGGGGGCGATGCGGGCTGGGCGGGCTGAGTCATCTGGCGAAATCCTTCAGGCCGGTCGCGGTGGCCCCGGCTACTCTTGTCGCCGTGACCCGCATCGCCGTCGTTCCCGGCTCATTCGATCCGATCACGCTCGGTCACCTCGACGTGATCGGTCGTGCGGCGGGGATCTTCGACGAGCTGCACGTCCTCGTCGTCCACAATCCCGGGAAGACGGCGCTCATCCCGTTCTCGGATCGGGTCGCCCTCATCAAGGACTCGATCGCCGAGGCGCGGATCTCGGGGAACATCCTCGTCACGAGCTGGAGCGTGGGGCTCCTCGTCGACTACTGCACGGATGTCGGCGCGACGGTCCTCGTCAAGGGCGTGCGCGGTCAGACCGACCTCGTCTACGAGACGCCGATGGCGATCGTGAATCGCGACCTCGCCGGGGTGGAGACGGTCTTCCTGCTCCCGAACCCCGAGCACGCGCACGTCTCGAGCTCGCTCGTGCGCCAGGTCAACTCGCTCGGCGGCGACGTCCGGCCGTATGTCCCGCACGCGGTCGCGAGGTTCCTGCGGCCGAACGCGTCGTGACCGCGCTCCCCCCGAGCGAATCCCCCCGCTCCTTGAGCGAGCGCAGCGAGTCGGAGGGTCCGACCTTCTCCGTCACCGGCCTGACGGGCATCCCCGAGATCCGCCCCGGCGACGATCTCGCCGCGATCATCGCGCGGGCGTACGGCGAGTTCGGCCCGGCCGACGGCGACATCCTCGTCGTCACCTCGAAGGTCGTCTCGAAGGCGGAGGGCCGCATCGTCGAGGCGGCAGAACGCGATGGCGTCATCGACGCGGAGACCGTCCGGGTCGTCGCGACGGTCGAGCACGCCGGCGGCCGCACGCGCATCGTCGAGAACCCGCAGGGCCTCATCCTCGCCGCCGCGGGCGTCGATGCGTCGAACGCGGCGGACGGCGAGGTGCTGCTGCTCCCGCTCGACCCCGACGCCTCGGCGCGCGCGCTCGCGGTCGCCCTGCGCGCCGTGACCGGGGCTCGGGTGGGCGTCGTGCTCTCCGACACGCTTGGCCGCGCCTGGCGCGCCGGTCAGATCGATCAGGCGATCGGCGCGGCGGGGGTGCGGGTCGTCCAGGACCTCCGCGGGTCGACGGACTCGGGCGGTCGCGTTCTGGAGGCGACGATCGCGGCGCTCGGCGACGAGATCGCGTCGGCCGCCGAGCTCGTCAAGGGCAAGACCTCGGGGATCCCCGTCGCGGTCGTGCGCGGGCTGGGGCGCCTCGTGACCGACTCGCTCGACGAGCCAGGGGCCCGAGCGCTCCAGCGGCCCGCCCGCGAGGACCTCTTCCGCCTCGGCGCGGCGGAGGCGTGGCGAGAGGGCTACCAGGCGGCGCTCGCGGCCACGGCCGCCGCGGTGCCGGGCTGGACGGTCATCGTGCCGGTCAAGCCCGCGGCCACCGGGAAGTCCAGACTCGCGGTGCCGGGTGTCGACCGGGTCGACCTCGCACGGGCCATCGCCGTCGACACGATCGAGGCGGCGGCCGCGTCCGACGCGGTCGCGCGAGTGCTCGTGGTGACCGCCGATGCCGCGACGGCTGCCGCGGTCAGCGGGATCCGCGGAGTCGAGGTCGTGCACGACACCGCCGACGGGCTGCGCACCGCGATCGCGCTCGGCATCGAGGCGGCGGGCACCGATGCCGATCGGGCGGTGCTCCTCGGGGACCTCCCGGCGCTCGCGCCGGCCGAGCTCACGCACGCGCTCGCGCTCGCCGCGACCGCCGGCCGCGCCTTCGTGCCGGATGCCGACGGCACGGGCAGCGCGCTCGCGACGGCCCGCGCTCGGCTCCCGTTCGAGCCGCGGTTCGGGGCGGACTCGGCCGCCGCGCATCGTGCGGCCGGATTCACGGAACTCGTGCTGCCGTCGGACTGGGGTGTGCGCCGCGACGTCGACATGCTCGAGCACCTCGACGCCGCGCGGACACACGGCACGCTCGGCCCCCGCACCGCCGCGCTGCTGCGCCCCTGAGTCGCTATCTGCTGACGTTCGGCGCATTCGCCGACGGTAGAACGCCAGCGGATGTGCCGAACGTCAGCGCACGCGAGGCGGTCAGGAGCGGAGCGCCGCGTCGAGCGCGGCGGAGGCGAGCGCGGCCGAGGCGTCCTCGTCGCTCATCCAGAGCGGCTCGACGATCGCGTGCAGGCCCGCGGTCTCGATACCGGCCCGGAGCGCGGCGTCCTCCTCCGCGATGAGCCAGGCGTCGAGCAGGCCCGGGAGCTCGGCACGGTCGTAGGCGCCGTGTCCGCCGCGCGGTCCGTAGCGCAGGCCCACGGCGTCGGCCGCGGTCGGGACGTCGAGCGCCGCGAGACACGCATCGGCCATGCCGCGCACGACGGCCCCGCCGATGATGGGGGAGACGCCGACGACCCCGCCGGCCGTCGCCGCGATCGCCTCGGCGATCCCGGGCACCGCGAGGATCGGCCCGATCGAGACCACCGGGTTGGAGGGCGCGAGGAGCACCGCGTCAGCCGAGCCGATCGCCTCGAGCACACCGGCGCCCGGCGTCGCGCTCGCGATCCCGACGTTCTCGAACCCGATCGCCGGCACGTTCGCGCGGTGCAGCGTCCACCACTCCTGGAAGTGCATGCGCCCGTCGGCCGTCACGACGTGCGTGTCCACCTCGGCGTCCGTCATCGGCAGCAGCCGCACCCCGAGCGGCCACCGCTCGCTCAGCCGCGCGACGACCTCGGAGACGGTGAGCCCCTCGCGCAGCCACCCCGTCCTCGCGAGGTGCGTGCCGAGGTCGAGGTCGCCGAGCGTGAACCAGGGCCACCCGGCGCCCCACTCCTGCAGCTCGGCCGACACCCGCTCGCTGTCGGACTCGCGGCCCCAGCCGCGGACGGCGTCGTTGACACCGGCGAGCGCGTAGAGCAGCGAGTCGACGTCGGGCTGGAGCCGCACGCCGGAGAGCCAAAGGTCGTCGCCGGTGTTCGCGATGACGGTGATCTGCGCCGCAGTGCCCGAGGGGCCGTTCGAGGGCCAGCGGCGCCTGGCCGCCTCGCGGATCCCGAGGACGAAGCGCGATCCGCCGACGCCGCCGGCGAGCACGGTGATGGAGATGGGTGCGGCCACCTCGCTACTGTACGGAGCATGCAGGATTTCCTCACCTCGGTAACGATGTTCATCGCCGGTGACTACTACGTGACCTTCGCGGTCATCGGGATCGTCATCGCACTCATCGTCGCGGGCCGCCACCACCGCTGGAAGGGCGGGACCGGGTGGCGGACGATCCTCGACTGGTGGACGCTCTTCGCCGTCGGCATCTCCAACCTCGTCAACTTCGTCTTCCACTCCTTCCTCGGCGACTTCTCGGCGGAGCAGATCGGCTGGGCGCAGAGCCCGTTCCAGATGGAGCTCGCGCTCGCATCGCTCGGGATCGGCATCGCCGCCGTCATCGCGTTCCCGAGACGCGCCGGCTGGACCGCGAAGCTCGTGGCCAACGTGCCGAACGCCGTGTTCCTCTTCGGTGCCGGACTCGTGCACCTCGTCGACATCATCGCGACCGGCAACATGGCGTTCGGCAATGCCGGCCCGATCTTCTGGAGCGACTTCTATCTGCCGATCGCGGCGGTCGTCATCATCGTCTTCGCGGCGCGCGAGGCCGGACGGGCGTCGAAGTCGTCGTCCGGGGTTTCCGTGTCGGGGGTTTAACCGCGTCGACACAACGCGTAACGTTCGAGAAACGTCGTCAAGGTTGACTGACGCGCGGAACCCAGGAGGCACCCGATGACAGTTGTTCGAGCAGCCATCAGCCAGACGAAGTGGACGGGCGACGAGGCGTCCATGATCGACAAGCACGAGGGCTTCGCGCGCGACGCGGCGGCCCAGGGCGCGCAGATCGTCTGCTTCCAGGAGCTCTTCCACGGGCCCTACTTCGGGATCACGCAGGACCCCAAGTACTACAAGTTCGCCCAGCCGGCCGAGGGCGGCCCGATCCTCACGCGCTTCCAGTCGGTCGCGAAGGAGCTGGGGACCGTCATGATCCTCCCCATCTACGAGGAGGCGGACGCGGGCATCTACTACAACACGACGCTCGTCGTCGACGCCGACGGGACGTACCTCGGCAAGTACCGCAAGAACCACATCCCGCACGTCGAGAAGTTCTGGGAGAAGTTCTACTTCCGCCCGGGCAACCTCGGCTACCCCGTCTTCGATACCGCGGTCGGCCCGGTCGGCACCTACATCTGCTACGACCGGCACTTCCCGGAGGGCTGGCGCGAGTACGGGCTGCGCGGCGCGCACATCGTCTTCAACCCGAACGCGACGAAGCCGGGCCTCTCGAATCGCCTCTGGGAGATCGAGGGCCCCGCGGCGGCGGTCGCGAACGGCTACTTCGTGCTCCAGCCCAACCGCGTCGGCCTCGAGGACAACGAGTACGGCGACGAGGCGGTGTTCTTCTACGGCACGAGCCAGGTCATCGACCCGCAGGGCAACTTCGTCGGCGACGTCGGCTCGAGCGAGCACGAGGAGCTGCTCGTGCGCGACCTCGACCTCGACCTCGTGCGCACCGCGCGGGACAACTGGCAGTTCTACCGCGACCGCCGGCCGGACACCTACGGCGACATCGTCGCGCCGTAGGCGAGAGGAGAACGCCATGGCAACGACATTCATCAGGGGCGGGCTCGTCGTCTCCGCCACCGGCTCGGTCGAGGCGGACGTGCTCATCGACGGGGAGACGATCGTCGCGGTCCTCGCACCGGGCAGCACGCTGCTCGGGAGCGACCTCGCGGCGACTGCGGACACGGTCATCGACGCGACGGGCAAGTACGTGATCCCCGGCGGGATCGACGCGCACACCCACATGCAGCTGCCGTTCGGCGGCACGAGCGCGAGCGACACCTTCGAGACCGGCACACGAGCGGCCGCCTGGGGCGGCACGACGTCGATCATCGACTTCGCCGTGCAGACGACCGGCGGCGACGTGCTCGACGGCCTCGCGAAGTGGCACGAGCTCGCCGCGGGCAACTGCGCGATCGACTACGGCTTCCACCAGATCATCGGCGGGGTCGACGCGAACGCGCTCGCGGCCATGCCGAGGCTCATCGACGAGGGCATCACGTCATTCAAGCTCTTCATGGCCTACCCGGGCGTCTTCTACGCGACCGACGACCAGATCCTGCGGGCGATGCAGATCGCGGCGGACACGGGCCTGCTCACGATGATGCACGCGGAGAACGGCCCCGTCATCGACGTGCTCGCCGCGCAGCTCGTCGAGCAGGGCAAGACGGACCCGTACTTCCACGGGATCGCCCGCGCCTGGCAGATGGAGGAGGAGGCGACGCACCGCGCGATCATGCTCTCCAACCTCACGGGCGCGCCGCTCTACGTCGTCCACGTCTCCGCGAAGCAGGCGGTCGCGCAGCTCGCGGCCGCGCGTGACAACGGGCAGAACGTCTTCGGCGAGACCTGCCCGCAGTATCTGTACCTGAGCCTCGAGGAGCACCTCGGCGCCGACAGCGCCGAGTGGGGGCACTTCGAGGGTGCGAAGTGGGTCTGCTCGACGCCGCTGCGCAGCCGCGCCGAGGGGCATCAGAACGCGATGTGGCAGTCGCTGCGAACGAACGACATCCAGATGGTCTCGACCGACCACTGCCCCTTCTGCATGAAGGATCAGAAGGAGCTGGGGCTCGGCGACTTCCGCAAGATCCCGAACGGCATCGGATCCGTCGAGCACCGCATGGACCTCATGTACCAGGGCGTCGTGCAGGGCGAGATCTCGCTCGAACGCTGGGTCGAGCTCACCTCGACGACGCCGGCTCGCATGTTCGGCCTCTACGGGAAGAAGGGCGTCATCCAGCCCGGTGCGGACGGCGACATCGTGATCTACGACCCCAAAGGCCACACGTCGATCGGCGTCGGCAAGACGCATCACATGAACATGGACCACTCGGCATGGGAGGGCTTCGAGATCGACGGGCACGTCGACACGGTCGTCTCGCGGGGGCGGGTCATCGTCGACGGCGGCGAGTACCTCGGCCGCAAGGGCGACGGCCAGTTCCTCAGGCGCGGGATCTCGCAGTACCTCGTCTGAGCCCCTTCGACTCGACTCGCTCGCTCATGGAACGGAAGATCACATGGATTT
>DATMFB010000258.1:0-12220 GCA_035556395.1 Microbacteriaceae bacterium | reverse complement strand
GGTAAGAGCATCGCGTTCAAGGATCTCGGCCTCGTCATCATCGACGAGGAGCAGCGCTTCGGCGTCGAGCACAAGGACTCGCTCAAGAAGCTCAAGACGAACGTCGACGTGCCCGCCATGACGGCGACCCCGATCCCGCGGACGCTCGAGCTCGCGGTGACGGGCATCCGTGAGATGTCGACGCTCGCGACGCCGCCGGAGGACCGGCATCCGATCCTGACGTTCGTCGGCCCGTACTCCGACAAGCAGGTCGCCGCGGCGATCCACCGGGAGCTGCTGCGCGAGGGCCAGGTCTACTACGTCCACAATCGCGTCGCCGACATCCAGGCCGTCGCCAGTCGGCTCGCCGAGCTCATCCCCGAGGCGCGCGTCGCCGTCGCGCACGGCCAGCTGAGCGAGGAGGCGCTCGAGCGGGTCATGCTCGACTTCTGGGAGCGCCGCGCCGACGTGCTCGTGTCGACGACGATCATCGAGACGGGCCTGGACATCCCGAACGCGAACACGCTCATCATCGACCGCGCGGACAAGTACGGCCTCGCCCAGCTGCACCAGCTGCGCGGGCGAGTCGGGCGCGCGCGGGAGCGCGCGTACGCGTACTTCCTCTATGACGAGACGAAGCCGCTCACCGAGCTCGCGGAGGAGCGGCTGCGCACGATCGCGACGGCGAACGAGCTCGGCTCCGGCATGCAGATCGCGATGAAGGACCTCGAGCTGCGCGGCGCCGGGAACATCCTCGGAGCCGAGCAGTCCGGTCACATCGCGGGGGTCGGCTTCGACCTCTACCTGCGGATGATCGGGGAGGCCGTCGCGGACTTCCGTGGCGATGCGACCCCGGAGCAGACCGAGCTGCGGCTCGAGCTCCCGGTCGACGCGCGGATCCCCGAGGACTACATCGCGTCGGAGCGGCTCCGCCTCGAGGCCTACCAGAAGCTCGCCGCCGCGGTCTCCGCCCCGGTGGTCACCGACGGCGACCCTGACGCGATCGACCGCGTCATCGAGGAGCTCGTCGACCGGTACGGCGACCTGCCGGAGCCGGTGCAACGGCTCGTCGCCGTCTCACGGCTGCGGCGCCGCGCGCAGCTCGCCGGCCTCTCCGAGGTCGTCGTCGCGGCCGATCGGCTGCGGATCGCCCCGCTCGAGCTGCCCGACTCGAAGCAGGTGCGGCTGCAGCGCATCCATCGCGGCTCGCGCTACATCGCGGCCCAGCGCGTCGTGCTCGTCCCGCTGCCGCTCGCCGACGGCCCGCTCGGCTCCGCGTCGCGCCCCTCGGACGCGGATCTCATCGAGTGGGTCGGGAAGCTCTTCGACGACGTGCTGCCGCCCTCGCCATCCGCCGACTGAGGTCAATCGGCGAGCGTCGCGCGCTTGACCCAGTCGGCCGGGTCCACGTCGGGATCGGCGAGCACCTCGCGGCGAACGGGTGCCGCCGCCCGCACCAGGTCCTGGACGTGCTCGTTGACGTCCCAGACGTTGATGTTCGCCCCGCCGACGACGATCCCGTCGCGAAGCTGGAACGCGATGAACTCGCCGTCGTCGACCGACCCGCGGACGACGACCTCGTCGAACTCGACAGGCCAGCCCGAGTACTCCATGCCGATGTCGTACTGGTCGGAGAAGAAGTAGGGGAGGAGGTCGTAGGGCTTCCCGGCCCCGGCCGCGTTCGCGCCGGCGGCGAGCCCCTGGTGCAGCGCGTTGCCCCAGTGCTCGACGCGCACGCGGTCGCCGAGGAGCGGGTGCATGGCGTTCGCGATGTCGCCTGCGACGTAGACGTCCGGGTCGCTCGTCGCGAGCGTCTCGTCCGCGAGCACGCCGCGCTCGGACCCCTTGCCGCCGATCTCGAGCCCGGCGGCCTCGGCGAGCCCGAGCTCCGGTCGGACCCCGGTGCCGAGCACGACGACCTCCGCCTCGATCCGCGCGCCGTCCGCCAAGCGGACCTCCGTCGCGTGCTCGTCGCCCTCGATCGCCGTGACGTCGGGGCCGAGCCGCAGCACGACTCCGTGCGACTGGTGGACCGACGCGTAGAACGCGCCGATCTCCCGGCCGAGCACGCGCTCGAGCGGGACCGAGCCGCGGCCGAGCAGCGTGACCTCTGCGCCCCGGATCCGTGCGCTCGCGGCGACCTCGGTGCCGATCCAGCCCGCGCCGATGACGGCGACGCGGTTGCCGGGCAGCAGCCGGTCGCGCAGCGCGAGCGCGTCGTCGAGGGTCCGCACGACGAAGACGCCGTCGAGGTGCGCACCGGGCAGGTCGGGCCGAGGCGCGATCGACCCCATCGCGAGCACCAGCTTCGTGTAGGGGACGTCCGCACCGGCCACCCGCACCGTGCGCGCCTCGCGATCGATCGACTCCGCCGGCGCGCCGAGCAGCAGCTCGACCCCGTGCGTCGTCGCCCAGCCGTCCTTCGCGACGATCGCGGCCTGCGGGCCGTCGGCGCCCTGCAGCAGGCCCTTGGTCAGCGGTGGGCGCTCGTAGGGCAGGTACGGCTCGGCGCCGATCAGCCGGATCGTGCCCGTCCAGCCGGCCTCCCGAGCACCCTCCGCGGCCTTCGCGCCCGCGAGGCCGCCGCCGATGATGACGATCGATTCGTTGTCGCTCACCTCATCAATGCTCGTACTGCGAGTGCGGACACGCCAGGGTCAGTCCTGCGTCCCGATCCCGATCACTCGTGGTCCTCGGCGCGCAGGTCGGCCAGTTAGTTCGGCGGGTAGTCGTGTTCGCCGTCTCAATGCACCACCCACCGGCACTGGTGGTACACCGTCAGGAGAAGCGCAGCCCCCGTTTGCGCCAGGCCCGCGTGATCCACCAGAAGACGATGTGCTCGCGCGGCCACTCCGTGACGATGTGCCCGCGCTCGTCGGTGAAGTAGTTGTGGCACCCGGAGTTCTTCGCCGAGGTCGCGCCCGCGAGCTCGGCGTCGATCCACTCGACGTACTCGCGGGTCGCCTCGGGCGTCGTGTCGACGGTCCGCGCGCCACGCTCGAGGCGGCGGATGGCCGCGACCGCGACCTCCGCCTCGCGCTCGAGCTGCGCGATGATCGACGTCCCGCCGTTCGTGTTCGGCCCGTAGAGGATGAAGAAGTTCGGGAAGCCGGGGACGGTCGTGCCGAGGAACGCGGTCGCCCGCTCGGACCACGCGTCGTGCAGTCGCACCCCGCCGCGGCCGACGATCTCCAGCGGCGCGAGGATGCGCTGCGCCTGGAAGCCAGTCGACATGACGAGGATGTCGATCTTGCGCTCGGTGCCCGTCGCATCGACGAGCCCGTCCTTCGTCGCCGAGACGACGGCCTGGGGGACGAGCTCGACCTGCGGCAGGTTGAACGCGTCGTAGTAGGTCGTCGCGACGATCGGCCGCTTGCAGCCCCAGGCGTAGTCCGGCGTGAGCGCGGCGCGGGTCGCAGGGTCCTTGACGGTGTCGTTGATGAACGCCGTGCACAGCTCGCGCATCTGCTCCTGCATGGGCGAGCCGGCGTCGTACGCGGTGAATCGCCGGTTCGCCTTCGACCAGAGCAGGTAGCGGTGGATGCGCTGCGCGAACGGGACGTACTTGTAGACCCAGCGCTCGAAGGGCGTGAAGGCGCGCTCGGACTTCGGCTCGATCCAGCCCGGCTCGCGCTGGAAGACGTAGAGCTTGCCGACCCGGTCGGCGATGCCCGGCGCGACCTGGATGGCGGTCGAGCCGGTGCCGACGACGGCGACGGTCTTGCCGGAGAGGTCGTGCTCGTGCTCCCAGCGGGAGGTGTGGAAGCGCACGCCCTCGAAGGTCTCGAGGCCGGGCCAATCGGGATAGCGGGGGACGTTGAGCAGCCCGATCGCCGAGATGACGGCGTCGAAGCGCTCGGTCGCACCGCCCTCGAGCTCGACCTCGTACTGCCCGTCCGCCTCGATCCAGCGCGCGCCGACGACCTTCGTCGAGAGCCGGATCCGGTCGCGCAGCCCGAAACGGTCGACGACGTGGTTCGTGTACGCCCAGAGCTCCTCGCGGCGCGCGTGCGTCCTCGTCCAGTCGTATTTGATGAACGAGAAGGAATAGATGTGCGAGGCGATGTCGACCTCGGCGCCGGGATAGTGATTGTCGCGCCAGGTGCCGCCGAGCTGCGACTCCTGCTCGAAGATCGTGACCTCGGCGCGGGTGCGCTTCGTCAGCTTGACCGCCGCGGCGATGCCGCCGAAGCCGGAGCCGATGATCGCGACCTTGAGCGCGCGCCGGGTCATCGCACGATCCCGAGCGTGACGGCGTCCGAGAACGACGTGACGAGGCCGGCCACGTCCTGCGGGGTCGCGGCGGCGCCGTAGTAGTAGCCGTCCGGCCTGGCGAGATAGGCGACCGCGCCGATCCGGTCGAACTCGGCGGCATAGGCGCCGTCGACGTCGAAGACATGCGCGCCGAACTGCACGACGCGCCCCCCGACGGCGGCGAGCCGTTCGAGCGTCGTGCCATCCAGCGGGATCGGCTCCCGCGTGACGAGCAGGACGTCGTCGCTCGCGTGGCTCATGACATCGTCGAATCTGGTCGGCGTGGGGAAGCCGGGCGCCGTGACGCGGTACTGCGGGACGAGCGTCCCGCCCGGAGCGCCGTCGAGGATGCCATGCGTGAATGCGGCGGCGGGGAGCCGCGGGAGCGCGCGCGCCGGATCGCCCGCGTGGGCGAGCATGCGCTCGTCGCGGGCCCTCGCCTCGTCCTCGTCGAGCACGCACACGACGCGGCCGAGCTCGATCGAGAACTGGATGGCGTGCTGGATGTGCTCCGAGCGTTCGGTGGAGTAGCTGTCGAGGATCCCGAGCGGTGCACGGTCGTCGAGCACGGCGTCGAGCTTCCAGACGAGGTTCGCGGCATCGCGGACGCCCGAGTTGAATCCCTGGCCCGCGAAGGGCGGCATCTGGTGGGCGGCGTCGCCCGCGATCGCGACGCGCCCGCGCACCCAGTCCTTCGCCCAGCGCGCTTGGAAGGTGTAGACGGCGCTGCGCTCGAGCACGGCGTTCTCCGGTCCGAGGTCCCAGGGCTCGAGCAGCCGCCAGACGCTCTCGGGGTCGGCGATCGTCACGGGGTCGTCCTCCGGCATCACCATGAACTCCCAACGGCGACGCCCATTGCCTCCGGGCACGACGGTCGTCGGGCGCGCGGGAGCGCAGAGCTGGATGCTCGAGTCCCCCCAGTCGCGGTCCGAGTCGTGCGGTATGACGTCCACGATGAGCCAATCGTAGAAATAGCCGAGATCCGTGAGCTCGGTCCGCATCCACTTCCGGGTGAAACTACTCGCGCCGTCGGCGCCGACGAGGAATCGGCCGGTGACCGAGCCTCGGTCCTCGCCGGACCGCGGGTCGCCGAGCCGCACGGTGACCCGCTCGTCCGTCTCGACGATGTCGACCGCGTCCACGCCGCGCGTGATCGAGATCCGCGGATCGGCCGTGGCATGGCGTTCCACGATGTCCTCGAAGTCGGGCTGGTTGAAGATCATCGGATGCCAGCCGGCCGGCGCCTCCTTGGAGCGATCGAAGCGCAGCAGCAGCCCGCCGTCGACGCCGAGCCAGTCGTAGAACGTCGTGAACGTCGCCCCGGCGTGCACCTCGTCGACGAGACCGAGGTGCTGCATCGTCCGCGAGGTCTCGGGGTCCATCGAGACCGCACGGGGTCGGCCGTAGGGCGCGGCGTGCCGCTCGACGATGTGCGAGGTCCATCCGCGCCGAGCGAGCAGCAGCGCCGTGACGAGACCGACCGGTCCCGCCCCGACGATGACGACGTCGGGGTCGTCAGCCACGGCCGATCCGATTGCGCAGCAGTCCGACCCCGTCGATCTCGACCTCGACGACGTCGCCGACGGCGAGGAAGGTCGGGGGATCCATGAAGAGCCCGACCCCGCCCGGCGTCCCGGCGGCGATGACGTCGCCCGGCTCGAGCGGCGTGAACGTCGAGATGTACGCGATGAGCTCGGCGATCGAGAAGATCATGTCCTCGATCCGCGCCCGCTGGCGGACCTCGCCGTTGACGCGAGTCTCGAGCCAGGAGTCGCCGATCGCGGGGATCTCGTCGGCCGTCACGAGGGTGGGGCCCATCGAGCCCGAGCGCTCGAAGTTCTTGCCGGGCGCCCACTGCATCGCGTGCTTCTGCCAGTCGCGGGCGGAGCCGTCGTTGAAGCAGGCGTAGCCGTACACGTGGTCGAGGGCGTCCTCGAGGGAGACGTGGCTCGCTCGGCGACCGATCACGAGGGCGAGCTCGCCCTCGTAGTCGAAGCGCTCGATCGCGTCGGACTTGAGGATGTCCGACTCGTGGCCGACGTGCGCGTCGGGGAAGCGGGTGAAGATCGTCGGGTACGGCGGCCGGTCGGTGTCCAGGCGCGCCTCGGCGCGGTGGGTGTGGAAGTTGACACCGGCGCAGACGACCTTGTCGAGCTCGACGGGCGGGAGCAGGTCGACATCCGCCAGGGGGATCACGGTCGCGCTCGCCACGGGCTCGGGCCGCTCGCCCGAGGCGATGAGCGCGCGGACGGTCGGGGCGTCGGTCGTCAGCTCATCGTGGTCGACGATGCCGCGCGAGGTCAACAGACCCCATGACTCGACTCCGGCGCGGGTGAAGCGGGCGATCCTCAAAGCGATCCTCCATGGCGTTCGGTCGTGTGCGGTCCGGGTAATAAACAATATGACACAGATTTTGGAAAATGTTGCTACTGTGTTGCCCATGGAGCAGTCATGGTGAAGAAGGCGGGCGCCGAGACGCTCGCCGGCGAGGTCGCCGAGCGCCTCCGCGCCGCGATCCTCGCGGGTCGCTTCCACGCCGGCGAATGGCTGCGCCCAGCCGACCTGCGGGTCGAGTACGGCGTGAGCGCGACCGTCGTCCGCGACGCGCTCGCCCGGCTCGCCGAGCAGCACCTCGCCGTGCTCTCCCCGAACCGCGGCTACCACGTCGTGCAGTTCGGCGAGCAGGACGTCCGGGAGCTCGTCGAGTTCCGCATCGTCGCCGAGACCGCGGCGCTCGACCTGTCGATCGCGCGCGGCGACATGGAGTGGGAGGGCGCGGTCGTCGCCGCGCACCACCGGCTGCGCGCTGCGGGCGTCGAACCCGGCTACGGCTCCGACGAGTGGTTCCTCGCGCACAACGCCTTCCACCTCGCGCTGCTCACCGCATGCGGCAACTCGCTGCTGCTCGAGGCCTGCCGCGACGGGCTCTCCGCCGGCGATCTATACCTGCGCTGGAGCCGCCGCGAGTCCGGCCTCGAGGCGGGCACGCTCGCGCCGTCCCGCGACCCCGATGCCGAGCACGCCGCGATCCTCGACGCCGTGCTCGGACGGGACGCGGAGCTCGCCGTGCATCGCTATCGCGAGCACCTCGAGCGCACCGCAGACCTCATGGCGGACGCCCGTCGTCCCGTCAGCGCCTGAGAGCAGAAGGAGCAGAAGATGGCCGTCGGCCGAATCACCCAGATGGGCTACGTCGCCCTGCGGACCCGTGACCTCACGGCGTCGATCCGGAACGCGACCGAGGTCTTCGGCCTGCAGCTGACCGAGAACGACGGGCGCAAGGCGTTCCTCGCGGCGGCCGACACCCACCACGAGCTCGTCTACATCCAGGATGAGAGCGATACCGCGGACCACTTCGGCGTCATCGCGCCCGACGCCGAAGAGCTCGACGCGATCCGGGCGAAGGTCGACCGCGCCGGCTACCGCATCGTCAGCGAGCAGCCGATCGAGGACCACATCGAGCACGGCTTCGCGTTCGTCGGGCCCGAGGGCTACACCTGGCAGGTCTACACGCCGGTCCCCTGGATCGATCGCCGCCTCGGCGGCGTCGGCCCCGATCGCTACGGCCACATCAACATCCGTGCGCTCGACTCGGTCGCAATGACGCGGTTCCTCATCGACGTCTTCGACATGCGCGTCTCGGACCGGATCGGCGAGGACGCCGCGTTCTTCCTGCGCTGCAACACGGAGCACCACGCGGTCGCCGTCGCCAAGTCCGACCGGACCGCATTGCACCACCACGCCTGGCTGACGCAGTCGATCACCGACCTCGGCCGGCTCGGGGATCGGCTCGCCCGCCAGGGGCGCCGCCTGCTCTGGGGGCCGCTGCGCCACGGCGCCGGCCACAACATCGCCGCGTACTTCGTCGAGCCGAACGGCACGGTCGTCGAGCTGTACACGGATATGGAGCATATTTACGACCCTGAGCGCGAGCCGACCCTCTGGTCGAGTGATGATCTCTACTGGATCAATCAGTGGGACGGCATGATCCCGCCGACGGTCCGCTCCTTCGGCACGGTGCCGTTCGAGCGCTGAGGGCGCCGCGGCGCCGGATAGGAGAACGCCGTGAGCGAGCCCCGGACGCCGAAGCTGGCGACCGATGAGATGACGCCGCGTCAGCGCGAGCTCTACGACTTCTTCACGACCGGGCCGCGCGCGAAGCCGGACAACCCGTTCCGGCTCTACGACGACGAGGGGTTCCTGACCGGCCCGCCGTCGGCGTGGATCCTCAGCCCCGAGATCGGGCACGCGCTCGAGCGGTTCGGGGGTCAGATGCGCTGGGGGATCCACACCTCCGGCAAGACGAGGGAGGCGGTCATCCTCGCGGTCGCCTATGACGCCCGGAGTCCCTTCGAGCTCTTCGCGCACGAGCCGGCTGGCCGGGCGGAGGGCTTCTCGGATGAGGACCTCGCCGCGCTTCGGGACGGCCGCGTGCCGGACGACTCGAGCGAGGAGACGCGCGTCGCGCACGCGCTCGCGCTCGAGCTCATCCGCGACCGCCGGATCGGCGACGACTCGTGGGCCCACGCGGCCGAGGTGCTCGGGCTCCCGGTCGTCTTCGAGATCGTCACCCTCGTGGGCTACTACCAGCTCGTCGCGCTGACCATCTCCGCCTTCGAGATCCACCCGCCGGTGCGAGACTGAACGAATGGCGGTACCCGGCGGAGTCGGCGGCAGCGCCCGCGCGCGCCGGGGCGGCCGGATCGCGGCGTCCGGCTTCAGCCCGACCGCCTACCTGCGCGCCGCGAGGGACATCGCGAAGCTGACCTGGCAGGCGACGCCGGGGACGATCATCCTGCAGTTCGCCGGCGCCATCATCACCGCGGTCCTGCCGATCGTCACGACCTGGTTCGCGGCGCTCACCACGACGGCGCTCGCGGCTGCCTTCGCGGGGGACGCGGAGGCGGGCCGCGAGGCGATCATCTATGTGATCATCACGGCCGTGCTCGGCCTGCTGATGACCGGCTGGCGTTCGCTCGAGCAGTACGTGCAGCGCCTCAGCCGATACACGCTCGAGGCGAGGGTCAGCGACATCATGTACGAGCGGTTCCTCTCGCTCGACTTCTGGCGCTACGACGACAAGGAGACGATCGACGTCTACGACCGCGCGCAGCAGTTCTCCCAGTTCTACGCGCAGGCCTTCCAGACGCTGTCGCGGATGCTCAGCCAGATCATCACGCTCGTCACCTGCGTCATCGCGCTCGTCCTGGTCGGCTGGTGGCTCGCCCTCATCCTCGTCGCCGCGATCATCCCCGGGGTCTGGATCCAGTTCCGGCTGAGCCGCGCGCAGGTGCGGCACTGGAACTCGACGATCGAGCTGCGCCGGCAGAAGGCCACGATCGAGCGCGCGATGTTCCAGCCGGAGCACATCGCGGAGCTGCGCCTCTACGGCATCGTGCGCCACCTGCTCGACCTGCGCCAGCAGCTGCGCGACCTCGACGAGCGCCAGCGCATCGAGTTCGAGCGGCGCTACATCCCGCTGCGGCTCCTCTCGGACTTCATCGAGCTCCTCGCCGAGGTCGGCTCGCTCATCTGGGTCGTGCTGCAGATCATCGCGCGCCAGCAGCCGGTCGGGCAGTTCCTCTACGTCCAGCAGATCGTCTCGCGCGCGCTCACCGCGATGAACTCCTTCGTGACCGAGATCTCGGCGCTCGACGAGCAGCTCGCGAACGTCGGCGACTACCAGGTCTTCATGGACTTCCCGACGCGCCAGGGCGGCGCTCGCAAGCTCGATGGACCGCCGCAGGTCATCGAGTTCGAGGACGTCTCGTTCCAGTACCCGAACAACGAGCGCGAGGTGCTCTCGCACGTCTCGATGCGGATAGCACGCGGTCAGCGGATCGCGATCGCGGGGGAGAACGGCGCCGGGAAGTCGACGCTCATCAAGCTCATGAGCGGCCTCTACCAGCCGACCTCCGGACGGATCCTGCTCGACGGCGTCGACCTCCGGGAGTACTCGACGGAGTCGTGGCACGACCATCTCGCCGTGCTGCAGCAGGACTATCTCGCGTACACCTTCGCGTCGGCGCAGGACAACGTGCGCTTCGGCGACGTCGACCGGCCGTTCACCGAGGAGGCGTTCGACGAGGCGCTGCGCAAGGCGGAGGCGCGGGAGATCATCGACGGGCTCCCGAAGGGGCCGCAGACCTACGTCCATCCCTGGATGGCGCACGAGGACGGCACCCGCGGCGTCGACCTGTCGGGCGGCCAGTGGCAGCGGATCGCGCTCGCGCGCAACTTCTACCGCAACGCGCCGATCATCATCCTCGACGAGCCGACGTCCGCGATCGACGCGCTCGCGGAGTCGCGGATCTTCAACCACCTCTTCGCCCAGGACGGTCGCACGGTCATCATCATCAGCCACCGGCTGACGACGATCCAGCGCGCCGACGTCATCTTCATGCTGCAGCAGGGGCGCATCGTCGAGACGGGCACCGCCGCGGAGCTCATCGCCCGCCGCGGCGAGTTCTACTCGATGTTCGAATCGCAGCTCTGAGGCGCGTTCGGGGAACCTCGTCAGCGGGCGTAGGGTCGAGCAGTGTCATCCGCGCTAGGCCTCCGGTCCGAGCGGGGGCCGGTGCTCGCCGCGATGATGCTCGCCACGGCGCTCATCGCGATCGACACGACGGTCCTCGCGACGGCAGTGCCGGCGATCGTGAAGGATCTCGGCGGCTTCGAGTCGTTCCCCTGGCTGTTCTCGATTTACCTGCTCACGATGACGGTGCTCGTGCCGGTCTACGCGAAGCTCGCGGACATGATCGGGCGCCGCCCGCTCATGCTCTTCGGCATCGCGGTCTTCCTCATCGCGTCGATCCTGTGCGGCTTCGCGTGGGACATGCCGTCGCTCATCGTCTTCCGCGCCATCCAGGGCATCGGCGCCGGGGCGATCCAGCCGCTCACGATCACGGTCATCGGCGACATCTACACGATCCAGGAGCGGGCGAGGATCCAGGGCTACATCGGGAGCGTCTGGGCCGCGGCGTCGATCATCGGCCCGACGCTCGGCGCGGTGTTCTCGGAGCTCAACGCCTGGCGCTGGATCTTCTTCATCAACATCCCGCTGTGCCTCCTCGCGGGCTGGCTCATCCTGCGCAATCTCAAGGAATCGGTGCCGAAGCGACGGCACCGCATCGACTACGCGGGCGCACTGCTCCTGACCTTCGCGCTCACGGCACTCATCCTCGCGATCCTCGAGGGCGGCCACGCGTGGGCGTGGGACTCGTGGCAGAGCATCGGGCTGTTCGCCGGCTCGGGGGTCCTGCTCATCGCGTTCTTCTTCGTCGAGCGCCACGCGGCCGAGCCCGTGCTGCCGCTCGCGATCTTCCGCCGACCGGTCATCGCGGCGTCGACATCGATCGGCTTCATCTTCGGCGTTGCGCTCATCGGGCTCACCGCGTACACCCCGACCTATCTCCAGGTCGGCGCCGGCGTCTCGCCGTTCGTCGGCGGGATCGCCCTCGCGGCCATGCTGCTCGGCTGGCCCATCGCCGCGGCGATCTCCGGCCGGCTCTTCCTGACCCGCGGCTTCCGCTTCACGATCGCGCTCGGCGCCCTGCTCGCGCTCGTCGGCTCGATCGGCCTCGCCGCGACGGCCGCGACGCCGGAGCCCTGGCTCGTCGCCGGCATGAGCCTCGTGATCGGCTTCGGCTTCGGCTGGTGCGCGGCACCCACCCTCGTCGCGACGCAGGCGAGCGTGCCATGGGAGGAGCGGGCCGTCGCGACGGGGACGATCATGTTCACCCGCTCGTTCGGCCAGGCGATCGGCGCCGCGATCCTCGGCGCGATCGCGAACTCCGTGATCGCCGAGCACGGCGGCGTGACGACCGATCCCGCGACCATCATCGCCGCGAG
This sequence comes from Microbacteriaceae bacterium, assembly GCA_035556395.1. GTDB lineage: Bacteria > Actinomycetota > Actinomycetes > Actinomycetales > Microbacteriaceae > 73-13. Next base: position 136 of record DATMFB010000258.1, on the reverse strand, counting down.
CACGGCGGTCTTCGTCGCGGTCGCCGCCGTCCTCGTCGTGCACTTCGGCCTCGCGCTCGCGTTCCCGAACGACCGCCGACTGAAGCAGACGGAGGGCTGGGCGGCGTCGTCGCTCACGGAGAGCATCGCGGACGGC
>DATMFB010000257.1:0-1737 GCA_035556395.1 Microbacteriaceae bacterium | reverse complement strand
AGGTGACTGGCCGCTGCACCTCGGCGTCACCGAGGCGGGACCGGCGTTCCAGGGCACGATCAAGTCCGCGACCGCGTTCGGCATCCTGCTCGGCGAGGGGATCGGCGACACGATCCGCGTCTCGCTCTCCGCGCCGCCGGTCGAGGAGGTCAAGGTCGGCCTGCAGATCCTGCAGTCGCTCAATCTCCGCGAGCGCAAGCTCGAGATCGTGTCGTGCCCGTCCTGCGGCCGCGCGCAGGTCGACGTCTACACGCTCGCGAACGACGTGACGGAGGGCCTCAAGGACGTCACGGTGCCGCTGCGCGTCGCGGTCATGGGCTGCGTCGTGAATGGCCCGGGGGAGGCGCGCGAGGCGGATCTCGGCGTCGCGTCGGGCAACGGCAAGGGGCAGATCTTCGTCAAGGGCGAGGTCATCAAGACCGTGCCGGAGAGCGAGATCGTCGCGACGCTCATCGCCGAGGCGCAGCGAATCGCCGCCGAGGCCCCTGCGGACGCTCCCGTCGGCGCCCCGACCGTCCTCACCGTCTGACCTGCCCGCGGGGAGGATCGGATATTGACATCGGACAATTAGCGATATATCGTCGATGCATCGCAGAACTTCTGTGATGCATCAATCAAAGGCAACACCATGACATTCGATCACCACGATCACCACGAACACCACGATCACAAGGGCCGGGGCAAGACCGGCCGCAACCGCCGCATCGGCGAGGCCACGATGGGCCGCCGCCCGGAGTTCGGCCAGGGATTCGGTCCCTTCCCGCCCGAGTTCGGCCCGCACGGACACCGCATGGCCCACCGAGGCGGCGGGCGACGTCCCAAGGGCGACGTCCGCGCCGCGATCCTCGCCCTGCTGGCGAGCGAGGGCACCGAGAGCCTCAACGGCTACGCGATCATGAAGACGATCGCCGAGCGGACCCAGGGCGCCTGGTCCCCGAGCCCCGGCTCGATCTACCCGACGCTGCAGCAGCTCGTCGACGAGGGGCTCATCGCTCCGACGGGCGAGGGTCGCAAGACCGAGTACACCCTCACCGAAGCGGGCCGCGAGCACGTCGAGGAGCACGCCGAGCGGCTCGCCGATTGGGCGCAGGCCCAGCGCCCGACCGACGAGAGCCGGGCGCTCTGGGAGAGCGCCGGCAAGCTCACGGGCGTCATCGGCCAGTTCCGGCACGCGGCGACTGACGCGCAGCGCGCCGCCGCCGCGGACAAGCTCGACGAGGCGCGCAAGGCGCTCTACCTGATCCTCGCCGAGTAGCGCTTCCGGCTCGAACACGGGACCCGGCCGCACGCCGGGTCCTTCGTGTCTCTGCCAGCATGGACGCGTGATCGCGCGATGAACGCCATGGGCAGGCCGATCACCGCCGGCGTCGTGACCGCGCTCGTCGGCTTCACGAGCGCCTTCGCGGTCGTCCTCGCCGGACTCTCCGGCGTCGGCGCGACGCCCGCGCAGGCCTCGAGCGGTCTCCTCGCCGTCAGCGTCACGATGGGGATCGCGAGCATCGTCCTCGCCGTGTGGACGCGCAAGCCGATCACGGTCGCGTGGTCGACGCCCGGGGCCGCGCTCCTCGCCGCGACCGGGCCGGTCGACGGGGGCTGGCCGGCCGCGATCGGCGCGTTCCTCGTCACCGGCGTGCTCATCATCCTCACCGGGCTCGTGACGCCGCTCGGCGGCTCCTCGCCGCGATCCCGCGCTCGGTCGCGCAGGCGATGCTCGCCGGCGTGCTGCTGCCGCTGTGC
>DATMFB010000256.1:0-13867 GCA_035556395.1 Microbacteriaceae bacterium | reverse complement strand
TCGGATCGGCGCCGGCCAGCTCGGACAGCTCGGCGTCGAGCTGCGCGGCGTCTACGACGTCTCGGGCATCCGCGCCGACGCGGACGTCCTCTTCTGGCTCACGGGCGAGGACCCCGCCGCACTCCAGGCGGCGGTCCGCCTCATCCGCGACACGGTCGAGATCTCCGCCCTCGTGCCGCGCTGGAACGCGCTCGGGGTGCACCGGGAGGCCGAGTTCGCGAAGGACCACTCGCCCGCCTACATGCGCGGCCTCCCGCCGAAGGAGTGGCTCACGGTCTATCCGTTCGTCCGTTCCTACGAGTGGTACCTGCTGCCCGAGGCGGAGCGCAGCGCGATGCTCCGCGACCACGGCGGCAAGGGGCGAGAGTTCCCGAACGTGCTGTCGAACACGGTCGCGTCGTTCGCCCTCGGCGACTACGAGTGGCTCCTCGCCCTCGAGGCGGACGAGTTGATCGAGCTCGTCGACCTGATGCGCCACCTGCGGGCGACCGACGCGCGCCGGCACGTGCGCGAGGAGGTCCCATTCTTCACCGGCCGGCGGATCGCGCTCGCCGAGGTCCGCGAGGTCGTCGGGCGATGACGTTCGTGCCCTACGCGAGCCCCGAGGCGGACGCCGCGGGCGCGATCGGCGTCGTCGAGACCCCGGTCGCCTATGACGGGATACTGCTCGCCGGCTTCGGCGGTCCCGAGGGTCAGGACGACGTCATCCCGTTCCTGCGCAACGTGACGCGCGGCCGCGGGATCCCCGACGAGCGGCTCGAGGAGGTCGCGCACCACTATCGCCACTTCGGCGGTGTGAGCCCCATCAATGACCAGAATCGGGCGCTCAAGGCCGCGCTCGAGGCGGAGCTGGCCGGGCGCGGGATCGACCTGCCCGTCTACTGGGGCAACCGCAACTGGGCGCCGTACCTCGAGGATGCCGTCCACGCCGCGGCCGATGCCGGCGACACGAACCTGCTCGGGCTCGCGACCTCCGCGTACTCGAGCTTCTCCAGCTGCCGACAGTATCGCGAGGACTTCGCGCGGGTCCTCGAGGTGACGGGCCTCGGCGAGACCGTCACGATCGACAAGGTGCGGCAGTTCTTCGATCATCCCGGCTTCGTCGAGCCCTTCGTCGACGGCGTGCGGAACGCGATCGCGGGCTTCATCGCGGACGGCTTCGGTCCCGCGGACATCCGGGTCCTCTTCACGACCCACTCGATCCCGACGGCCGACGCGCAGGCGTCGGGTGCGCGGGACGTCGACTACGGTCCCGGCGGCGCCTACGCCGCGCAGCACGAGGCTGTGGCGGCCTACGTCATGTCGCGCGCCGCGGAGGCGATCCCAGCCGCCGCCGACATCGAGTGGGAGCTCGTCTACCAGTCCCGCTCCGGTCCGCCGACGCAGCCCTGGCTCGAGCCCGACATCAACGACGCGCTGCGCGAGCTGCCCGGCCGCGGCGCCCGGGCCGTCGCGATCGTTCCCGTCGGATTCATGTCGGACCACATGGAGGTGCTCTGGGACCTCGACACCGAGGCGCTGGAGACCGCGGGCGAGCTCGGCCTCGCCGCGGTGCGCACGCCGACACCCGGCGTCGACCCGGCGTTCGTCGCCGGCCTCGTCGACCTCGTCGAGGAGCGGCTGCGGGGGACTGCGACGCCCGCTCGCCCGCACGTGACGGACCTCGGACCGTGGTTCGACGTCTGCCGGCCGGGCTGCTGCGAAAACATTCGAGCGGGATTCAAGCCCGCTGCGGCAGGGTTGGTGCCATGACTTCTTTCCGGTCCGTGAGCGCCGCCCGTTTCCGGTCCCTGAGCGCCCTTCGACAGGCTCAGGAACCGCGATTCAGCGAGTCGAAGGGTCGCAGCCGATGACTGCACTCCGCGTCGGCACTCGAGCGTCCGCGCTCGCGACCGCCCAGGCCGGCCAGATCGCCGCGCGGCTCGGCGAGCACGAGCTCATCGGGATCTCGAGCGAGGGCGACCGGGATCAGTCGACGGCGCTCGAGGCGCTCGGCGGCTCCGGAGTCTTCGTCAGCAACCTCCGCGAGGCGCTCCTGCGCGGCGAGGTCGACGTGGTCGTCCACTCGTTCAAGGACCTCCCGACCGCGCCCGCTCCCGGCATCGAGCTCGCCGCAGTGCCGAAGCGCGCGGATGCGCGGGACGCGTTCTGCTCGGCCGGGGGAGTCCGGCTCGCGGACCTCGCGCCCGGAGCGCGAGTCGGCACCGGCTCGCCGCGCCGGCGCGCGCAGCTGCTCGCGGCCAGGCCCGACCTCGAGGTCGTCTCGATCCGCGGGAACGTCGACACCCGCCTCGGTCGGCTGACCGCGGATGCGGAGGATCGCCGCCTCGACGGCGTCGTGCTCGCCGCGGCCGGACTCGATCGGCTCGGCCGTTCCTCGGTCGTGACGGAGCTCCTCGATCTCTCCGACTGGCCGACCGCGCCGGCGCAGGGCGCGCTCGCGGTCGAGATCCGCGCCGACGCGTCCGCTGCCGTCCGACGTCGCGTCACCGGCATCGACCACCGCCCGACCCGGCTCGCGGCCAACGCCGAGCGCGGGGTGCTCGAGCGGCTCGCGGCGGGCTGCTCGGCGCCCGTCGCGGCGACCGCGCTGCTCGAGGACGGGCTCCTGTTCCTCTCGGCGACGGTCTACGCGCTCGACGGCTCGGACTCGATCACGGCATCGCACGCGGCCTATCCGGAGGACAGCCGCGACCCGGCCGCGGAGCTCGGCGAGCGCGTCGCGGAGGAGCTGCTCGCGCTCGGGGCGGCCGACCTCGTGCCGGGGCTGGCGGAGGGGGCATCGTGACGCTGAGCGGCTGGCGGGTGCTCGTGCCGCGCGGCGGGCGCTGGGGAAGCGACTTCGCCGAGCGGCTGACCGCGGTCGGCGCGACGCCCGTCATCGTGCCGCTCATCGCGTTCGAGCCGGCCGAGGACGAGTCGGCCCTCGAGGCCGCCGTCGCCCGGCTTGCGGCAGGCGAGTACGACTGGCTCGTCATCACGAGCGCGACGACGGTCGAGGCGCTCGTCCGCGTGGGCGCGACCGTCCCCGTCGGCACCCGGGTCGCGGTCGTCGGCGAGCACACGGCGGACGCCGTCCGCGAGGCCGGCTTCACCGTCGACTTCCTCCCGACGGGCGATCACTCCGCCCAGGGCCTCGTCGCCGAATGGCCGGGCGGCTCCGGGCGCGCGCTCCTGCCGCAGTCGCAGCTCGCCGACGAGACGCTGCTCGAGGGCCTCGGCGCGCAGGGACTCGAGGTCGAGCGGGTCACCGCGTATCGCACGGTCCCCGTCTCGCCCGCCCCGCAGCTCGCCGACGACGTCGCGGCCGGCTCGTTCGACGCCATCGTGCTGACGGCGGGCTCCGTCGCCGCACGCGTCGCGGACGAGTTCCCCGTGATCCCCCCGACGACGCGGCTCGTCGCGATCGGCCCGCGCACGGCGTCCGAGGCCGAGGCCGCCGGCCTGTCGATCGCCGCCGTCGCGCATGGCCGCAGCGGTGCCGCGATCGTCGACACGCTGCTCGAGCTCGCCGAGGGCGGGAGCCACTCCTGATGCCCGACTTCCCCGTCCCGACCGCCCGACCGCGTCGACTGCGAGCGACGCCCGCCTGGCGACGGCTCGCCGCGGAGACCCGGCTGCATCCCGCCGAGCTCATCCTCCCGATGTTCATCCGGGAGGGCGCGTCCGAGCCCGTCGCGATCTCCTCGATGCCGGGCGTCGTCCAGCACTCGCTCGACTCGTTCCGCCGAGCCCTCGCAGAGGCGGCCGAGGCCGGCGTCGGCGGCGTCATGCTGTTCGGTGTCCCGGAGGCCAAGGACGCGCGGGGCTCCGGGGCCGACGACGAGCACGGCATCCTCAACGTCGCGACGCGCCTCGCCGTCGCCGAGGTCGGCGATGAGCTCGTCGTGCAGACCGACCTCTGCCTCGACGAGTTCACGGATCACGGCCACTGCGGCGTGCTCGCCGCGGACGGCACGGTCGACAACGACGCGTCGCTCGAGCGCTACCGCTCGATGGCGCTCGCGCAGGCGACGGCGGGCTCGCAGCTCCTCGGGCTCTCCGGGATGATGGACGGCCAGGTCGCCGCCGTGCGCGACGCGCTCGACGCCGCCGGACACCTCGACACCGCGATCCTCGGCTACTCGGCGAAGTACGCGTCGGCGTTCTACGGGCCGTTCCGGGAGGCCGTCGGCTCGACGCTGACGGGCGACCGGAAGTCGTACCAGCAGGATCCCGCGAACCGCCGCGAGGGCGTGCGGGAGGCCGAGCTCGACCTCGCGGAGGGCGCCGACGTCATCATGGTCAAGCCCGCGACGATGTACCTCGACGTGCTCGCCGACGTCGCCGCCGGCTCGCCCGTGCCGGTGTGGGCGTACCACATCAGCGGCGAGTACTCGATGCTCGAGGCGGCCGCCGCGAACGGCTGGATCGACCGCGATCGGGCGATCCTCGAGACGCTGCTCTCCATCCGCCGCGCCGGCGCCGACGCGATCCTCACCTACTACGCGGCCGAGGTCGCCGGCCGGCTCGGGCGGGAGCGGCGCTGATGCGGTTCGCGACTAGTCATCCTGACGAGTCCGGGTCTCTCCGAGAGGAATGCGGCGATGCGGTTCGCGACTAACAACGAGTACTTCGAGCTCGCGCAGGAGGTCATCCCGGGTGGGGTGAACTCGCCCGTGCGCGCCTATCGCTCGGTCGGCGGCGTCCCGCGCTTCATGGTCTCGGCGCACGGTCCCTACGTCCGCGACGCCGAGGGCGTCGAGTACGTCGACCTCATCGGTGCCTGGGGCCCCGCCCTGCTCGGCCACGCGCACCCCGACATCGTGCGCGCCGTCCAGGAGGCCGCGGCCGACGGACTCGGCTTCGGCGCCCCGACCCCGCGCGAGACACTGCTCGCGACGCTGCTCGTCCAGCGCACCGAGATCGCCGGCACCCGCCTCCTCGACAAGGTCCGGCTCGTCTCGACCGGCACCGAGGCGACCATGACCGCGATCCGGCTCGCGCGCGGCGCGACCGGCCGCGACCTGCTCGTCAAGTTCGCCGGCCACTACCACGGCCACTCGGATGGCCTGCTCGCGGAGTCCGGCTCGGGCGTCGCGACGCTCGGCCTCCCGGGATCCGCCGGCGTCCCCGCGGATGTCGCGGCGCTCACCCTCGTCCTCCCGTACAACGACATCGACGCGGTCCGCGCCGCGTTCGACGCGCACCCCGGCCGGATCGCCGCGATCATCACGGAGGCGGCAGGAGCGAACGCCGGCATCCTCGCCCCGGAGCCGGGCTTCAACGCCGCACTCGCGGCCGTCGCGCATGAGCACGGCGCGCTCCTCATCCTCGACGAGGTGCTCACGGGATTCCGCGTGGGGCCGGCCGGCTACTGGGGGCTCGAGCAGGCGGCCGGGCACGGCTACCTGCCCGACCTCGTGACGTACGGGAAGGTCATCGGGGGCGGACTGCCCATCGCGGCCCTCGGCGGTCGGGCCGACGTCATGGACCTGCTCGCGCCGCTCGGGCCGGTCTACCAGGCGGGCACGCTCTCGGGGAACCCGATCGCCGTCGCGGCGGGCATCGCGCAGCTGCTCGCCGCGAACGCGGCGGTGTACGAGACGATCGACGCATCGGCGGCGCGACTCTCGAAGGCCGTGACGACCGCGTTCTCCGATGCCGGCCTGCCCGTGACCGTCTCGCGCGCGGGAAGCCTCTTCTCCGTCGCGTTCCGCGACCCCGCGCTCGGCCCGATCCGCGACTACGAGGATGCGAAGGACCAGGAGGCGTGGCGCTACCGCGCATTCTTCGCCTCCATGCTCGAGCAGGGCATCTCGCTCCCGCCGAGCGTGTTCGAGGCCTGGTTCCTGTCGGCCGCGCACACCGATGTCGAGCTCGCGCGCATCGAGGCGGCGCTGCCGGCCGCCGTCCTCGCCGCGAGTCGTCCGCAGTAGGCTCGCGGCATGGCTCCCGTCGTCGCGGTCGCGCAGTTCGCCCCGGGCCCGGACACCGACGCGAACCTCGCGTCGATCCAGCGACTCACCGCGGACGCGGTCGGGCTCGGCGCGAGCCTCGTCGTCTTCCCGGAGTACGCGCAGTTCTTCGACCGGGCACCGGGGCCGAGCTGGTCGCCGATGGCCGAGCCGCTCGACGGCACCTTCGTCGGCGCGCTCGCGGAGCTCGCCGACGAGACGGGGGCGACGATCGTCGCCGGACTTGTCGAGCGCGCGGACGAGGTGCTCAAGTTCCACAACACGGTCGTCGCGGTCGCCCCGGCCCTCGGCCTCGTCGCGAGCTACCGCAAGCTCCACCTCTACGACGCCTTCGGAGCCGCGGAGTCGGAGTGGGTCGAGCCGGGCGAGATCGCCGACCCGGAGACCTTCGAATGGGGCGGGCTGCGGGTCGGGCTGCAGACCTGCTACGACGTCCGCTTCCCGGAGGTGACGCGGCGCATCGTCGACGCGGGCGCCGATCTCGTGCTCGTCCCCGCGGAGTGGGTGAGTGGCCCGATGAAGGCGCACCACTGGCGCACGCTCGTCACGGCGCGCGCGCTCGAGAACACGATCTACGTCGCGGGCGCCGATCACATCCCGCCCGTCGGCGTCGGGGCCTCGCTCATCGTCGATCCCATGGGCGTCGCGCTCGCCTCGCTCGGCGAGGTCGAGGGCGTCGCGACCGCGATGGTCGATCCCGAGCGCATCGCCGCGGTGCGGGAGGTCAACCCGTCGCTGCGCCTGCGCCGGTTCCGGGTCGAGGTCGGGACGGAAGCGGGGCGCTGAGCCTCAGAGCCCGAGCCCGAGCCGAGGGGCGGCGGTCACGATCGTGAAGACCACGGCGCCGGCGCACGCGATGTAGACGCTGCGACCGCGGGACGGGTCCATCCGACCGATGAGGAGCCCGAGGCCGACGTAGACGACCGCCGTCAGGATGTAGGCGTAGGCGGGCAGCGGGGCGAGCGTCTCGGGTGCGATCGTCCAGAACGCGAATCCGCCGAGACCCACGATCAGCGAGACGATCGATCTGGTGTTGCGCCGTCCGCGCGCGATCGAGGTCATCGCGAGCACCGCGAGCGCCATCGAGAGCCACGCGAGGGCGGCGTTCGCGATGATGTAGAACTGCCACGGCAGCCCGATCAGCGAGATGAGCGCGATCGCCGCGCCGACGACGCCGACGATGATGGGCGAGCGCTCGATGAGCACCTGCCGCGGGGTCTTCTGCTCCTCGGTCATCGGTGCAGGCCGCTCAGGCGCGCGACAGCTTCCTCGATGACCGGCACCCGCTTACAGTACGCGAAGCGCAGCAGCGAGGCGTACTCGCTGCGATGCGCCTCGGAGACGAGCGCGGTGACCGGGATGCCGACGATCCCGGCGAGCTCGGGGAGGCGGCGGGCGAACGCCGTCGCATCGGGCTCGCCGATCGCGGCGGTGTCGACGACGACGAAATAGCCGGCCGACGGCCGATGGACGGTGAATCCGGCGTCGGCGAGCCCGGCGCTCAGCCGGTCCCGTTTGTCGCGCAGGACGCGGGCCGCGCCGAGCAGCACCTCGTCGGGCAGTCGCAGGCCGACCGCGATCGCCGGCTGGAAGGGCCCCGCGTTGACGAAGGTGAGGAACTGCTTGACGGCGGTCACCGCTTTGACGAGCCGCGCGGGTCCGACCGCCCAGCCGACCTTCCATCCCGTCACGGAGAACGTCTTGCCGCCCGAGGAGATGGTGAGCGTGCGCTCCCAACCGCCCGGCAGCGAGGAGATCGGCAGGTGCCGGCCCTCGAAGACCAGGTGCTCGTACACCTCGTCGGTGACGATGATCGCGTCGTGCCGGTGCGCGAGCTCGACGACCCGCTCGAGCACGTCGCGCGGCCAGACGGCGCCGGTCGGATTGTGCGGGCTGTTGACGATGATCACGCGCGTGCGGTCGGTGACCGCGGCGGCCAGCTCGTCCGGATCGGGGACGAAGCCGGGCGCGCGCACGGGGACCGTCACGAGCCTCGCGCCGCTCAGCGCGGTGATCGCCGCGTACGAGTCGTAGTAGGGCTCGATGACGACGACCTCGTCGTCGGGGCCATCGGTGAACGCGAGGATCGCCGCGGCGATCGCCTCCGTCGCACCCGCCGTCACGAGCACCTCGGTCCCGGGGTCGACGGCGACCCCGTACCAGTGCTCCTGGTGGGCTGCGATGGCCTCGCGCAGCTCGGGCACGCCGATCCCGGGCGGGTACTGGTTGTATCCCGAGTCGATCGCGTCGTGCGCGGCCTCGAGGACCTCGATCGGACCGTCCTCGTCCGGGAAGCCCTGGCCGAGGTTGATGGCGCCCGTGCGCGCCGCGAGCGCCGACATCTCGGCGAAGATCGTCAGCCGGGGGGCTCCCGCCGAATCGAGCAGGCCCGCGCCTCGCGCGGTGCGGCGCCACGCGCCCGGGACGATGTCGTTCATCTCGGCACCGAGCTTAGATCCGCGAGCCGACACGGCCGATCCACTGCTGCGTCATAGTCGACACGCAGACGCGCTGAATACGATGTCCAGGTTCGCGCCGGAGTGTTCCGGTGTCGAGAGGAAACCATGAACGACATCGAGAACGTCCAGCCCGAGCCGCAGGACACGCCCGTGCCGCAGGAGACGCCGCCGTCGCCCGCGTATCAGGAGCCGATCCGCGTCTACGTCCCGGCCCAGGAGCCGCCGCGCCGCAGGAGCTGGCTGCCCGTCGTCGGGGGCCTCGTCGCGGGCGCCGTGTTCGGCGCCGCGGCCGGCGGGATCGGCGGCTTCGTCGTCGCGCAGAACGCGAGCGGCTCGGGTCAGGCGGGTGCCTCGCCCACCTCCCCGCAGACCATCACCGTCAACGACCTCGATGACGTCAACGTGATCACCGCGGTCGCGGCGAGCGCGATCGACTCCGTCGTGACCCTCGCCGTCTCGGCGGAGGGCGTCGGCTCCGGCACGGGCTCGGGCGTCGTGCTGAACTCGGACGGCTACATCGTGACGAACACCCACGTCGTGACGCTCGGCGGCGCGACCGCCGACCCCGTCATCCGCGTCACCACGAGCGCCGGCCGCGTCTACGACGCGAAGCTCATCGGCACCGACCCACTGCTCGACCTCGCCGTCATCCAGGTGGAGGGCGCATCGGAGCTCGTGCCGATCGAGTTCGCCGACTCGTCGGAGCTCAACGTCGGCGACGTCACGATCGCGATCGGCTCGCCGCTCGGCTACGCCGGCACGGTCACGAGCGGCATCGTCAGCGCGATCGACCGCAGCATCCAGGTCCAGTCGAGCGCGGCCCCCGAGGAGGACTCCACCGCCTCGGACGGCGGCGGCTCGGAGAACCCGTTCGACAACTTCCGGTTCGACCTGCCTGGCGTCACGACGACGCCCTCGCGCGGCACGATCCAGATCCCCGTCGTCCAGACCGACACCGCGATCAACCCGGGCAACTCCGGTGGCGCGCTGCTCGACGCGTCGGGCAGGCTCATCGGCATCAACGTCGCGATCGCGGGCAGCACGGGCGGCAACGTGGGCGTCGGCTTCGCGATCCCCTCGAACGTCGTGGCGCGCATCAGCTCCGAGCTCATCGAGAACGGCGTCGCGACCCACGGCCTCCTCGGCGTCACGGTCGTCAACGTCGCGTCCGATCCTGCGCAGGCGGACGCCGACATCATCGGCGCGAGCATCCAGTCCGTCGTCGACGGCAGTGGCGCGGCCGAGGCCGGGCTCAAGATCGGCGACATCATCGTCAGCTTCGACGGCATCCCCATCACCTCGCGCAACGACCTCACCGCGCAGGTGCGCACGCGAGCGATCGGCGACGTCGTCGACGTGGTCTACGTGCGCGGCGGACAGTCGCACACGGTGAGCGTGACGCTCGGAGACCTCAACACGCTGCCGCAGTGATCCGCGGCCGGAGAGACAGTGCGCGCGGCGGCGGGAGATGACACCGCCGCCGCGCATGCACTGCCGACGCTAGTCGCTGCCCGCTGCGCGGAGGCCGTGTCGCGGCTTGTCGTTGCGAAACCGTAACCGTCCGGACGCCCAGCCAGCCGGTCGCCTCGGATCGCTAGACTCCCTGGGATGAGCGACGAGTCGGGACAGGGGCCTTCGGCCCAGGAAGAGGCCCCGACCCCGCCCACTGACGAGGCGACCTCGTCGCCGCGCAACGCGAAGTCGGCTCGCCCGGCCGCGTCGGGCGCCGCGAGGGCGGCGGCGAAGGCGACGACGCCCCGCACGCCCGCGGCGAAGCCCGCGGCCGCGCGGAAGCCGGCCGCGCCGCGGAAGCCTGCGACCCCCCGGAAGCCGGCCGCGCCCCGGAAGCCGCCGACGCCTCGGAAGCCGATCGCCGCGAAGTCGCCGGTCGTCGAGGAGATCGTCGAGGAGGCCCTGCTCGAGGAAGCCCCGGTCGAAGAAGCCCCCGTCCAGGAAGCCCCAGTCGAGGAAAGCCCGGTCGAAGAAGCACCAGCTGAGGAAGCCCCGGTCGCGCCGGTCGTCGATCCCGAGCCGAGGACCATCGCTGCGAAGGGCGCGTCGGGACTCGAGCCGGTCCTCGTGCTCGAGTCGCTCACCAAGCAGTTCGGCGACCATGTCGCCGTCGACGAGGTCACGCTCTCGCTCGACCCTGGCACGTTCACCGGCATCGTCGGACCGAACGGCGCGGGGAAGACGACGACGCTGTCGATGATCACGGGGCTGCTGCGCCCGACGAGCGGACGCGTGCTCGTCGCAGGGATCGACGTCTGGAAGCATCCGCGACGCGCGAAGCGCCAGCTCGGCGTGCTGCCCGACCGGCTGCACACCTTCGACCGGCTGACCGGCGGCCAGCTCCTCTACTACACGGGCGTGCTCCACGGCCTCGACCGACGCACCGCCCGCCGGCGCACGACCGAGCTCGCCGAGGCGTTCAAGGTCGAGCACGCCATGGGCCGACTCGTGACCGACTACTCCTCGGGCATGCTCAAGAAGATCGCGCTCGCGGCGGCGCTCGTCCACGGACCGCGCCTGCTCGTCCTCGACGAGCCGTTCGAGTCGGTCGATCCGGTCTCCGCGATGACGGTCGCGCAGATCCTTCGCGACTTCGCGGCCGCGGGCGGCACCGTGCTGCTCTCGAGCCACTCGATGGAGCTCGTCCAGCGCATCTGCGATCACGTCGCGGTCATCGTCGACGGCCGGCTCATCGCGGGCGGCACGGTCGACGAGGTGCGCGGCGACCGCAGTCTCGAGGAGCGCTTCATCGACCTCGCGGGCGCCGATGAGGAATCGATCGCGGATCTCACATGGTTGCATCGCTTCTCCGGCTGAGGCTCCACTCCCTCGGGAACATGGTGCTCCGGCCGCGCTCCGCGGTGGAGGGCTGGGCCGTGGTCATCGGGGCCCTGCTCGTGGTCGCCGCGATCGTCGGGCTGGCGGCCTTCGGCACGGTCGCGCAGCAGGCGACCCCCGAGCTGCGCAGCGCCGCCTTCGTCGTGCTCGGATCCGCAGTGATCACCGGGTTCTGGCTGCTGCCGTTCGCCTTCCGCGTCGACGACGGGATGCCGCCGCGCGCCTTCGCCGCATTCGAGATCGCACCGGGCCGCCTCGCCGCCGCCCTCGCGCTCGCCCGGCTGATCAGCGTGCCGGTCGTGCTGCTGGTGATACTGCTCGTCATCCAGATCACGGCGTGGCGCTCGGCCGGGGGCGCGGCGATCGCCGTCGCGATGGTCGCGGGCGTCGTCACCCTCGCGATCTGCGTCCTCGGCGCTCAAGTCGCCTCGGCGGTGGCCGGGCGCGGGATCGTGTGGCGCAACGTCGCCGTCCTGCTCGTCTTGGTCGTCGCCGCCATCGGTGCGCCGCTCGCCGTCGCACTCGTGACCCTCGACTGGTCGGCCGACGGGGTCACCTACCTCCGACGCGCGACCGAGATCCTGGTCTGGACGCCGCTCGGCGTCGTCTGGGGCGCTGCCGGCGCGGCCGCCTCGGGAGAACTCGGGCTGGCCTGGGGGAGGATCTCGGTCTCGGTCGCGATCGCCGCCCTGCTCGCGGCGATCTGGTACTGGATCGTCCGCCGCGCCGGCGGCACGGTGCCGCGCGCGGAGGCCGTCAAGCGGCTGTCGGGCCTCGGCGTGTTCGAGGCGGTGCCGTCCGTCCCCGGTGGCGTCATCGCGGCGCGCAGCATCGTCTACTGGATGCGCGACTCGCGCTACGCGGTGCCGCTGCTGATCCTCCCGATCATCCCCATCGTCATCGCCGTGTCGTTCGCGCTCGCGGGCATCCCCGTCATGATCGTCGCCTGGCTCTGCGTCCCGCTCGTCGCACTCATCATCGGCTGGTCGGTGCACAACGACGTCGCGGCCGACGGCACGGCGTTCTGGCTGCACGTCGTGACGGGCGTCGGCGGCCGCGCCGATCGCTGGGGCCGCATCGTCCCGCCGCTGATCGTCGGGGCGGTCGTGGCGGTCGGGGGATCGTTCCTGACGGCATGGCTCATCGGCTATCCGCCGATCGTCCTGCCGCTCATCGCGCTCAGCTCCTGCCTGCTGCTCATCGGGCTCGGGGTCGGCAGCGCGGCGTCCGCCATCGCGCCGTATCCGACCGTCGCGCCGGGCGACGGGCCGTTCGTGCAGCCACAGGCGCTGCGCGGGGGCGAGTCCGCGAAGCAGGCGATCTCGCTCCTCATCGCGCTCGTGCTGGCAGTGCCCGCGATCGCCGCGATGATCGTCGTCACGACCGTCGACCCGACGTTCCTCGCGCCCGCGGTCTGGATCGCGTTCGGATCCGGCGTCGTCGTGCTCATCGCCGGTACCGAGCTCGGCGCGCTCGTCGTCTCGAGGCGCGCGCCCGAGATCCTCGCGTTCACCCAGCAGAACTGAGCGGCTCGCGCCGTAGAATCCCGTCATGACGGACACCGATCACAGCGGCGGCGGCACGGACGTGATGGACCGGGAGCTCGAGAAGCTCCTGAACGGCGAGCTGACCGAGGACGGCGATCACGACCGCTTCTCGCACTACGCGCCGAAGGACAAGATCGTCGAGTCCGCCGTGACCGGCAAGCCGATCCGCGCGCTCTGCGGCAAGCTCTGGGTCCCGTCCCGGGACCCGCAGAAATTCCCCGTCTGCCCCGAGTGCAAGGACGTCTACGAGAAGCTGCGGCGCTAGACGTAGACCGTCGGGATCGCAGCATCGCCGCGGCTGAGCCGGAGGGCGTCGGGGGCGAGCTCGGCGATCGCCGAACGGTGGTGGCTCCTCGCGGCGGCGACGCCCGCAGGGCCGAGATGCTCCGCGACGGGCGTCCCGTCCTCGATGAGCGTCACGTCGAGACGGCGGCCCGCCGTCGGATCGGCCGGCTCATCGACGTAGATGGTCTCCTCGACCGCGACGTCGTCCTCGATCCGGCGGACCGGGATCTTGCGGCCGCCGACGTTCGCCTTGCCGCTCGAGTGCTTCGCGACCGAGACCCATTCGCCGTCCCCGCCCTGCCGCGCGACGAGCTTGAAGACCATCCCGGCCGCGGGGTGACCCGAGCCCGTGACGACCGCCGTGCCGACGCCGTAGGAATCCACGGGGGCGCCGCGCAGGGCCGCGATCGCGTACTCGTCGAGGTCGTTCGTCACGGTGATCCGCGTGCTCGTCGCACCGAGCGCGTCGAGCTGCGCCCGCACCTGCGCGACGACGACCGGCAGGTCGCCCGAGTCGATCCGGACCGCGCCGAGCCCCGGCCCCGCGGCCCGGACCGCGGTCTCGACGCCCCGCGCGATGTCGTACGTGTCGACGAGCAGCGTCGTGCCGGGGCCGAGTGCGGCGACCTGCGCGGCGAACGCCTCCTCCTCCGAGTCGTGGAGGAGCGTGAACGAGTGCGCCGCGGTGCCCATCGTCGGGATGCCCCAGGACCGGCCGGCCTCGAGGTTGGAGGTCGCCGCGAAGCCCGCGATGAAGGCCGCGCGCGCG
>DATMFB010000255.1:0-3769 GCA_035556395.1 Microbacteriaceae bacterium | reverse complement strand
CGCGCGAGCGTCGTCGGGACGGTCCCGGGTGCGACGAGCGCCGATGCGGGATTCCTGCGCGACATGCAGACGCACCACGCGCAGGCGGTCGAGATGGCGATGCTCCTGCGGGATCGGACCGACGACCCCGAGCTGCGCGCGATCTCCTACGACATCGCGACGGCCCAGGCGCAGCAGTCGGGGATCATGTACGGCTGGCTCCAGCAGTGGGGGCTCGATCAGTACGGCGTGCCGATGCTGTGGATGCGGGGCAGCGCCGAGCACTCGGGGCATGGCGGCGCGCCGTCCGTCGACGCGACGATGCCCGGCATGGCAACGCGCGAGCAGCTCGCCGCGCTCGAGGCGGCCGACGGGCTAGAGGCCGAGCGGTTGTTCCTCGAGCTCATGATCGCGCACCACGAGGGCGGCATCGACATGGCCGAGGCGGCCGTCCGACTCGCCGGGCAACCCATCGTGCGCGACTTCGCGGCGAAGATGATCACGGTGCAGACCGCGGAGATCGAGACCATGGAGCGGATGCTCGCGGAGCGGTAGCGACCGCATCGCGTTCCGTGCGAGAGGCGGGACTCGAACCCGCACGTCCGAAGACACAGGAACCTAAATCCTGCGTGGCTGCCAGTTACACCACTCTCGCGTGCTCCTAAGCGTATTCGCCCTATCCCGATGATCGAGAGTCTCCAGGAGCCGGTGAAAAGTTAGGTGTACCTTTGCCGCATGACGGTTCGACAGGCTCAGCACTCCGCATCGACGACCGAGCGTCCCGCCCCTCAGGAGACGCTCTTCGAGCTCACCCCGGCCCAGTCCGCGCAGGTCCGCGAGGCCGCGGGACGGATCACCGCGCTTCCCAATGAGGACGCCGATGCGTTCTGCCGCCAGGCCCTCGACGCGTCCTTCGACCTGCCCGTGGAGCTCCGCAAGGCCGTCCTGAACTTCTCCGACGTCGGCAGCGACTCGGGCGTCATGGTCGTCCGCGGGCTCTACGTCGACGAGGACCTCGTCGACACCCCGCTCGACAACCAGCAGGGTCTCGCCGGCCGCACCGAGTTCGTCAAGGAGATGGGCGCGATCGCGCACCTGCTCGGCACGATGGTCGGCTACGAGGCGGAGAACGGCGGCCGCCTGATCCAGGACATGGTCCCGAACCCCAAGCTCGCGATGACCCAGCAGTCGCAGTCCTCGAAGGTCGAGCTCGAGGCGCACACCGAGCAGTGCTTCAGCGAGTACCGCCCCGATTACGTGGTCCTCGGCGCACTCCGCGGCGACCCGGACGCCTTCACGTTCGCCTACGCGGCGCGGAAGTTCATCGAGCACTTCACGGACGAGGAGCTCAAGCAGCTCCGCGAGCCGCGCTGGATGACGCAGATCGACGACTCCTTCAAGCCGTTCATCCCGGACCCGAACGCGGTGCGCGGACCGTACCCGATCCTCACCGGCCCCGAGGACGACCCGTACATCCTGATCGACCAGGACCTCATGCACGGCGTCACCAAGGAGTCGCAGGAGCTCCTCAACAAGGTCGTCCAGACCTACATCGACAACCGGGACGGCGTCGCGCTCCAGGCGGGCGACCTGCTCATGCTCGACAACCCGCGCGCGATGCACGGACGCTCGCTCTACTCGCCGCGGTTCGACGGCAAGGACCGGTTCATCGCGCGCGGCTTCGCCGTGCGGGACCGCCGCCGCCTCTGGCCGTGGCTCCTCGAGGACCGTCGCACGGTCGCCGCGATGTACTCGTAGTCAGCCCGCCAGGAAGACCTCGAGATTGTCCCGCGTGAGCGGGGCGAGAATGCCGTTGGTCGCGAGCTCCAGCAGGTCGGCACGTGAGCACCAGCGCGCCTCCGCGAGCTCCGCCTGCACGACGAGTCGAGCGCTTTCCCCTGCCGCTCCCTGAGCAAGCGAAGCGCGTCGAAGGGCGTCCACCCGGAACACGTCGCAGTCGACCGCCCACCCCGCCTCGTTCGCCGCATCCGCCGAGAACCGGCCGAGGTGCTCGAGGGCATCGACCGCGACGACGAGCGCGAGCTCCTCGTCGAGCTCTCGCACGAGGCACTCCGCGGCCGACTCGCCGGGCTCGAGCTTCCCGCCGGGCTGCATGAAGGAGTCCGTGCCCGACTTGCGCACGACGAGCATCCGGCCCTCGTGGTCGAGGATCACGGCGGCGGCGATGCGGATGGTTCCCGCCGCGCTCACTCGGCGACCCTCCTCGGCACGAACCTCGGGATCCAGCGGGTGAAGCCCGCGCAGCCGAGCAGTGCGACGAGGCCCATCGCGAGGGACGCCGCCGGCAGCGAGACGAGCGCCGTCACGCCCGCGACGACGAACGCCGTCACCGCCCCGCCCGCGTCGGTGATCGTGCGCCAGGAGCCGAGGTAGGGTCCCGGGTCCGTCGCTGGGGCGGTGTCGGCGCCGATCGTCAGCAGGATGCCGCTCGACAGGCCGTTGCCGACCGCGATGACGATCGCGAACATCGCGAACCACATCTCGTCCTGCGGCAGCGGGACGGTCAGCGCGAGCGCGACGTAGCCCAGGCCCATCAGGATGAGCGCGGGGAGCACCGCCCACAGCCGGCCGAAGCGGTCCATGACCTGACCGCTCGCATAGAAGAGGGCGAAGTCGACGGCGCCCGAGATGCCGATGATGAGCGCGATCGTCGGGGCATCGAGCCCGATCATGACGCCGAAGAGGGGAAGGATGATCTGCCGCGCGGCGCGGACGGAGGACAGGCACGCCGCTGCCGCGCCGAGTCGCGCGAGGACCGCGCGGTAGCGCCACATCGTCTGGAAGACGCCGATCCGCTCGGCGTGCGGAATCGCGCCGGTCACGGCCTCCCCGGTGTCCTCGACGATCAGCGCGCCGCCTGCCGCCGGGATCTGCCGCTCGGGGTCGGGTCCGATGAGCACCATGAGCGTCGAGGCGACGACGCAGACGGCGAGGAACCAGACCGCGGCGTGCTGGTCGTGCACGAGGAAGAGCAGGCCCGCCGCGACGAACGGCCCGATGAAGATGCCGAGCCGGAAGGTCCCCCCGAGCAGCGCCAGGGCGCGCGCGCGGAATGCGATCGGCACCCGCGTCGTCATGAACGCGTGCCGCGCCACGCCGAAGCCGGCCGCGCCCACACCGATGAGGAACGCCGACGCGCCGAGCTCCCAGATCCCGGGGAGCAGCGCCATGCCGACCGCGCCGACGAGCACGACGCCGCCGGCGTAGACCATCGTGAAGCGCTCGCCGACACGGGGGACGAGGGCGCCGGCCGGGATGTTGCCGCAGAGCTGGCCGATGACGAGGAGGCCCGCGACGAATGCGGCGAGCCCGGGATCGGCACCGCGTTCCGCGGCGAAGATCGGGATGAGCGGGAGGACCGCGCCCTCGCCGAGCGCGAAGACCGTCGTCGGACCGTAGATCATGACGCCGAAGCGGCGCAGCATGCGCCCGGTCGAATCGCCACCGCCCCGGGGCTCCGCCATCGTCACTCAGCCGAGGCTACTCGCCGCGGGTAGGCTATGCGGGCCATGGAACTCGACCTCAGCGCTGACATCGCCGCCCTCAGGGCGACGTTCACCGACATCGCGGCGGTCATCGACGTCGAGCGACTCCAGGGCGACATCGATGCGCTGTCGGCCCAGGCGGGCGTGCCCGACCTCTGGGACGACCCGAAGCAGGCGCAGCAGGTCACGTCGAGGCTCTCGCACGCGCAGTCGCAGCTCGCGCGGGTCACCGGGGTCGCGCAGCGGCTCGACGACATCGAGGTGCTCATCGAGCTCGCGGTCGA
>DATMFB010000254.1:0-2290 GCA_035556395.1 Microbacteriaceae bacterium | reverse complement strand
CCATCGGCAAGAAGACCGTGAAGTAGGCGAACTCGGGGATCCAGGTCTTCGCGAAGACGTCGATGAGTCCGATCGCGATGCTGCCGACCGCGGCGCCGGCGATCGAGCCGAGGCCGCCGATGATGATGACGACGAGCGCGTAGAGCAGCACTTCGTTTTGCACGCCCTGGAGGATCGGCGTGCGGCCGGCGCCGATCGTGCCGGCGATCGCGGCGAGGGCCGCGCCGACGACGAACATGCCCGTGAACACCCAGCGGATGTTGACGCCCATCGCCGAGATCATCTCCCGGTCGTCGACACCCGCGCGCACGATCGCACCGACCCGCGTCTTCGCCTGGACGATGGCGAGTGCGATGCCGACCAGGATCGCGATGCCGATGATGAACACGCCGTACCAGGGGTAGGTGAAGTCGCCGATCGTGAAGGCGCCCTGCGGCCGGACGTCGGCGGGCAACTGCTGCGGGTCGCCGCCGAAGATCCAGAGGCAGACGTCGGCGACGACGAATGAGACACCGATCGTCAGCAGCACCTCGGGCAGCTCCTGGCCGCGCACGAAGCGCAGCAGGACGGTCTCGACGAAGAACGCGAGCACTCCGACGACCGCGATCGCGGCGATGAGGCCGACGAGCAGATTGCCGGACAGTGCCGACACCACGATGCCGAGATAGCCGCCGAGCATGTAGAACGCGCCGTGCGCCATGTTGACGATGCGCATGAGCCCGAAGACGAGCGTGAGCCCGCTCGCCAGGAGGAAGAGCGTGGCACCGAAGCTCAGTCCGTTGAGGAGCTGTTGCCCGATGAACACTGGGGTGAACACTTGCGGTGAGGCCTTCCTCGTCGTTGGGGAGGTGTTCAGTCACGCTGCATCGCGCGAATGGAAACGATCAAAGCAACCGTTTGCATTCCTGTCAAATGATCGGCCGCCCGCTTCGATATCAATCCGGTGACGACTCGCCCGATCGATCCGAAACCGGGCTCTGCACCTCGACCGGCCGGTACCGCGCGCGACCGACCGCACCCCCGACGAGGAACACGATCGAGCCCCCGAGCGATGCGAGGAAGAGCGTCGGGAAGGCGTGCGCGTCAACCGCGAGCTGGCCGAGCGCCGCCCCCATCGCGCCGCCGAGCATGAGCGAGATCGAGAAGAACGTCATGCCCATCGCCCGCGCCTGCGTCGCCGCGTCCGTCATCCACGTCTGCAGTGTCGTGTGCGCGAGCGCCCACGACACGCCCATCAGCGCCGCGCCCGCGAGCACCGTGCCGGGCGAGACGCCGGTGAGCAGGACCGAGAACGCCGCGACCGCCGCGATCCCGCCCGCGAGCATGAAGACCCACGGCTTGATCCTGCGGACGAAGAGTTTCATCGTCTGGCTCACCGCCACGACCGCGACGCCGAAGGCGGCCGTCACGAGCCCCGCGACGAACGCGCCCTCGCCGGCCTGCTGGAGCGCCTGCGGTAGGAAGTTGTACACGCCGATGAGCAGCAGTCCCTCGAGGATCGTGAACGCGTAGAGGCCGAGCGCGACGCGGTTGCGCGCGAGATGGCGCAGCTGCGGGACGATCCGCTCGTCGCCGACGTGCGCCGGCTCGGGCAGCCGGATGAGCGCGATGACGAGGAGTGCCGTGACGAGGGAGAAGCCGCCGAAGATCCACCGCCACCCGACGAGCTCTGCGAGCCCGCCCGCGCCGAGCGTGCCCGCCGCGAGGCCGAGCGCCGTCGCGGTCGCGAGGTTCGACATCGCGGCCGGCCGCCGCTGAAGCGGGAGGGTGTCGCTGAGGTAGACGAGCACCGCGGCGAAGGTCGCGGCGAAGGCGCCGCCGCTCGCGATGCGGGCGACGATGAAGAACGCAAGGTCGGGAGCGAGCGCGCTCGCGACGCCCGCCGCGGTCGCGATCGCCGTCGAGACCCAGAGCACCCGGACCCGCCCCCACTTCGTCTGGAGCGGGCCCCAGAGCAGTTGGAGCGCGGCGTAGGCGAGCGCGTGGCCCGTGATCGCCCAGCCCGTCAGCGCGAGGCTCGCCTGATCGAAGTCGGCCGCGATCATCGGGATGAGGGGAAGCGCGAGCGCGCGGTCGATCGTCGACCAGAAGATCGCGAACGGGAGGACGAGCCCCGGCCCGAGCACCCCGACCGTCCGGGGGGAGGTCTTCACCGCGTCAGGCCCGACCCTCGAGCTTGTCCGCGAGGTAGTCCCAGTCGCGCGCGAAGCGGTAGGCGTGACGCGACGGCATCTGCGGCGCCTGCGTCTCGAGCCAGGTCACCTCGGCGCCCGTCGCCGCGAACGAGTGC
>DATMFB010000253.1:0-27830 GCA_035556395.1 Microbacteriaceae bacterium | reverse complement strand
CGGCTCGAGGAAGCCGAGGTCGCACATGTGGTCCGCCTCGTCGAGGACCGTGACGGCGATCTCGGAGAGGTCGAGCTCGCCCTTGTCGACGAGATCCTCGATGCGTCCCGGCGTGCCGATGACGATGTCGACGCCGCGGTGCAGGCCGGTCAGCTGCCGCTGGTACGGGACGCCGCCGACGATCGAGATGGTGAAGAGGCCGACGCTGCGGGCGATCGGCTGGACGGTGCGGTCGATCTGCTGCGCGAGCTCGCGGGTCGGCGCGAGGATGATCGCGCGCGGCTGGCGGCCCATGCTGCGGCCCTTCGCCCCGGTGGGGTTCGCGTCGCGGTGCAGCTGGAGGAGTCGCTCCACGATCGGGGCGCCGAACGCGATGGTCTTGCCCGAGCCGGTCCGGCCGCGGCCGAGGACGTCGCGTCCCACGAGGACCTCGGGGATCGTCGCCGCCTGGATCGGGAACGGCTCGGCCGCCCCCATCGCGGCGAGCTGCCGGACGATGTTGTCGCCGAGACCGAGATCGGAGAACGTCATGCCGTCGGCCGCGTCGGCCGCGATGGCCGATGCGTCGAGCCGGTCGAGGACGACGTCCTCGACCATGGGACGGGGGCTTCGACTCGCCTGCGGCTCGCTCAGCGACCGGGAGGAGGAGTGCGGGGCGCGGTCCTCGAAGCGCGGACGCTCCGTGCGCTCTGCGCGATCGTTGCGGTCCGTGCGGGCGGGTCGGTCGTTCCACTCGCGGCGCGGGGCCTGGGCCTCGCTGCGCGGACGGTCGCTGCCGTAGCCGCTGCGGGCGGGACGCGCCTCGCGCGGCGACCAGTCGGGGCGCTCGCCCCGGGCCGGGCGGTCCTGGTACGGACGGGCGGGACGGTCCTGGCGGTCCTGATACGGACGTGCCGGACGGTCGTGGCTGTCACGAGCGGGACGGTCCTGATGCGGACGGTCCTGGTGGGGACGCGCGGGACGGTCCTGGTAGGGACGAGCCGGGCGGTCCTGGCTGTCGCGGGCCGGACGGTCGTTCCACTCGCGTCGGGGCGCCTGGCCCTCGCGCGGCTGCCATTCGCGGCGCGGGGCGCCGTCGCGGGCGGGCCGGGCCGCGTTGTCGCGCTGCGGACGGGCTGCCCCGTCGCGCTGCGGGCGCGCCGAGTGCTCGCGCGGCGGACGCGGCGACCAGTCGGGGCGCTCGCCCCGGGCCGGCCGGTCCTGGTAGGGACGAGCCGGGCGGTGATCTCCTGTCGCGGGACGAGCCGCGCGGTCACTTCGACTCGCCTGCGGCTCGCTCGGCGACCGGGAACCCGCGGGACGAGCCGGACGCTCGTCGCGCTTGCGCCGATCGGCCTCGGTCCAGCGGTCCTTGCCGCCGGCCGAGTTGTTGGACTTGGGGGTGTACTGCTTGGGCATTGGTGTTCTGCTCTTTCGATGCATACTGCATGCGTGCGCGCCGCAGGCAAGCGGAGACGCCGGTGATCCCGGGCGATCGTCGATCGGGGCCGTCACATACTGAGGTGATGGTCCGCGCGGGACTCCGCGCGACTCGGCCGATTCGACATACAGGGTGTGCCGTGTGAGGGCACCATCGAAAAGCCGACGTTCGAGTCTAGCGGACGCAACCTGTGCTGGCGAGTGTCAGTTCTCCGGGTCGCGCTCGATCGTGTCGCCTTCGACTGCCCCGCGCCTGGCTCGACGCGGCCCGGTCACGGCGTTCTGCGCGTCCTGCTGGGCCGCTCGCTCCTCCGCGCGCTTCGCCCGCCGCGCCGCGACGATCGGGGCCCGGCGCTCCTGCCGCCCCTCGACGAGGTAGTAGATGACCGGGAGGACGACGAGGGTCAGGAGCGTCGAGGAGATGAGCCCGCCGATGACGATGAGCGCGAGCGGCTGCGAGATGAAGCCGCCGTGGCCCGTGATGCCGATCGCGAGCGGGATGAGCGCGAAGATCGTCGCGGCTGCGGTCATGACGATCGGTCGCAGTCTTCGCGCCGCGCCCTGCTCGACGGCGGTCCTGGTATCGAGACCTCTGGCCCGGTACTGGTTGATGAGGTCGACGAGGACGATCGCGTTCGTCACGACGATGCCGACGAGCATGAGCACGCCGATGAGCGAGGAGACGCCGAGCGGGATGCCGGTCGCGACCTGCAGGACGATCGCGCCCGTCGCCGCGAACGGGATCGACACGAGCAGCAGCAGCGGCTGCCGGAGCGAGCGGAAGGTCGCGACCATGACGACATAGACGATGAGGATCGCGGCGAGGAGCGCGATGCCGAGGTTCGAGAACGAGTCGAGCATCTGCGACGCGACCCCGCCCATCTCGGTCGTCGTCCCGGCGGGCAGCTCGATCTCGGCGAGGGCCGCCTGGACGCCGAAGGTCGTCGCACCGACGTCCTCGGACGCGGGCGTGATCGAGACGGTCGCGGTGCGCACGCCCTGCTGGGTCGTGATCGAGGCGGGACCGAGGTCGCGCTCGACCGTCGCGAGGTCGGAGAGCGGGACGACGCCGATGTACGTCGGGATCTGGAAGGCGCGGAGCTCGTCGAGCGTCTGCGGCGCATCCGCGGTGGCGAGGTAGATCGACATGCTGCGATCGTCGACCGTGACCGAGCCGATCGAGCTCGGGTTCATGGCGGCCATGACGAACCCGCCGACCTGCACCTCGGTGAGCCCGTGCTCGGCGGCGGCCTGCCGGTCGACGACGACCACGATGTACGGGCTCGACGCCGAGATGTTGTTCGTCACCTTCGCGACGGAGTCGAGGCCCTCGACGCCGTTCGTGACGATCTCGACGCCTCGCTCGAGGTCCGCCTGCGTCGCCGCACGCACCGTCACGTCGACGGTCGAGCCGCCGAAGCCGCTCTGCGACGAGAGGCCGAGCGTGCCCGCGCCGGTGATCCCGGCGAGCGTCGACTCGACGGCCGCCTTGATCTCGTCCTGGTCGGCCTGTTCGTCGGTGACGAGGGAGAACGTCGTCGAGCTGCCCCCGAAGGCGGCGCGGATGCTGCTGCCCGACGTCGACCCGACCGAGGCCTGGACGGTCTCGACACCGGGGGTCGTCATGAGCGCCTGCTCGACGACCTGCGCCTGCTCGTTCTTGACCGCAAGGCTCGCCGCGGGATCGAGGACCTGCGTCACGGTGAGCGTGTTCTGCCCCGAGTCGCCGACGAAGTTGAGCTTGAGCATCGGGGCGAGCGCGAGGGATCCGCCGAGCGTGAGGACCGCGAGCAGCAGGACGATGAAGGGGTACTTGAGCGTCCAGCGGATGATCGGGAGGTAGCCGCGCTGCAGCAGGTCGCCGCGCTCCTGCGTGCGCACCGAGCCCGTGATGGAGACGATCTCGCCGCCGCTCGGGGCCTCGGCGCCGGCGGCCGAGTGCCGCCCGCGCTTCGCGGCCCGCCCCTTGCCGAGGAACCAGTAGGACAGCACCGGGACGATCGTGAGCGAGACGACGAGGCTCGCGATGAGCGCGAGACCGACCGTGACGGCGAACGGCCGGAACAGCTCCCCGACCTCCGAGCCGACGAGCCCGAGGGGGAGGAAGACCGCGACGGTCGTGATCGTCGATGCGGTGACCGCACCGGCGACCTCCTTGACGGCGTCGATGATCGCCTGGCGTTTCTCCTGACCGGACTCGATGTGCCGCTTGATGTTCTCCACGACGACGATCGAGTCGTCGACGACCCGGCCGATCGCGATCGTGAGCCCGCCGAGCGTGATGATGTTGAGCGAGTAGCCGAACGCCCACATGCCGATGAAGGTGAGCAGCACCGACGTCGGGATCGAGACGGCGGTCACGAGCGTCGAGCGGATCGACAGCAGGAAGATCAGGATGACGATGACCGCGAAGACGAGGCCGAGCAGGCCCTCCTGCGTGAGCGCCTCGATCGAGCGCTCGATGAACGGCGCCTGGTCGAAGACGGGGGTGAACGTGGTCGCCCCGCCGACCGCGGCGGCGAGGCCCGGGAGCGCGGCGCCGACCGCGTTCGAGACGGCGACCGTGTTGCCCGAGGACGTCTTCGTGACGGCGATCGTCAGCGCATCGCGGCCGTTGACCCGCGAATAGCCCGTCGGCGCCTGGTCGACGACAGCGACCTCGGCGACGTCGGCGATCGTCACGACCGCGGGGGTCGGGACGCTGACCTCGCCGGTCTCGGGATCGAAGCTCGGCTGGAACGCGGAGGCGGGCGCGGGGAACGCGAGCGAGGCGATGTCGTCCGCGCTCGTCAGCTGCTGTCCCGCCTGGACGGTGAGCGTCTCGCCGTCCTCGGTGATCTGGCCCGCGGGCAGGAGCACGCCGCTCGCCTGCAGGAGCTGCGTGATCGATTGGGTCGTCAGGCCGTTCGCGGCGAGCGCGTCGGCGTCCGGCGTGATCCGCACCTGCTGGACGGACGCACCCTGGAGGGTGACGCTCGCGACGCCGTCGAGGCGCGACAGCTCGGGGATGACGATGCGATCGAGCCGGTCGGACAGCTCGATCGCGTCGAGGTCGCTCGAGACGGCGAGTTGGACGATCGGGAAGTCGGAGAGGTTGAACTGGATGACGTTCGGCTCGACGCCGTCGGGCAGCACGCTGCGGATCCGGTTGATCGCCGTCGTGACCTTCTGCTCGGCGGTCGCGAGGTCGGTGCCGAAGGCGAACGCGGCGGTGATGTTCGAGAAGTTCGCGTTCGACGTCGCGGTCGTCGACTCGAGACCGGCGATCGTCTGGATGGCGTCCTCGATGGGCGTCGACACGTCGTTCTCGACGACCGCGGGCGAGGCGCCCGGATAGGTCGTGACGATGAAGAGCTGGGGGAGGGACAGGGACGGGATGAGCTCCTGCTTGAGCTGCGTCAGCGTGATCCCGCCGAAGACGGCGACCACGATCGTGACGAGCGCGATGAGCGCGCGATTCCGCAGGCTGAATACCGAGAGCCGATGCACCGGACCCCCCTTCCGCGACGATGGTAGTTGACAAGCGGCAACGGTCGCCTGGGAACGGGTCGTGGGGGTTCGCGGACCCTCAGACGACCTCGGCGAAGTCGTCGACGACGTCCGACGGCGATGCGGTGCCGGCGATTCCGGCCCACGCCCGCTCGAGGACGTCGAGCGCACGGTCGGTCGTCTCGATCGAGAGCGAGTACGGGATGCGGATGAACCGTTCGAATGCGCCGTCCGCGGCGAATCGCGGGCCCGGGGCGATGACGAGGCCCGCGGCGCGCGCGGCCAGCGCGAGCTGCGAGCTCGCCGGCCGGCCGAGCCCCACCCACGCCGTGAGGCCGCCCGCCGGGACCGGCACCCGCCACTCGGGGAATCGGCGTGCGAGCTCCGTGACGAGGTGGTCGCGCCCGGCCCGCAGCCACCCGACGCGCTCCGCGAGCACGGTGTCGAAGTCGGGCAGCAGGCCCGCGACGACGAGCTGCTCGAAGGCCGGCGTCCCCAGGTCGCTCGCGAACCGTGCCCGGGTGAGCGTCCTGATGAACGCCGGGTCCGCCCTGACCCAGCCGACGCGCAGCCCGCCCCAGAGCGTCTTGCCGACCGAGCCGAGCATGACCGCCGGGCCGTATGCCGCGGCCGGCGGCCGCGTCGGACCGTCGATCGTGAGCTCGCCCATCGTCTCGTCGAGCAGGACGACGGTCCCCTGCGCCGCCGCGAGCTCGAGCGCGCGCTCGAGGAGGGCGGTCGGCATCGTCGCCCCCGTCGGGTTGTGGTTGTCCGGCATCAGGTAGGCGAGCGCCGGGCTGCCGCGCTCGATGATCTGCTCGAGCGCGGCGGCATCCCAGCCGTGGACGGCATCGACGGGGACGGCGACGAGCCGGCCCCCGGCGGCGACGATCGAGTCCATCGCGTGCGGGTAGGTCGGGTTCTCGATGAGCACGCGATCGCCCCGGCGCAGCACGGTCCGCGCGATGAGCGTGATCGCGTGCTGGGCGCCGATCGTCACCATGACCTGGTCGGGCGTCGTCGGCAGCCCCCGCGCGGTGTAGCGGTCGGCGATCGCCTCGCGCAGCTCGTCCCGACCGAGCGGGTCGAAGCCGAGGCCCTCGAGCATCGCCGGCACCTGCTCGCTCGTCGAGCGCATCGCGGCGGCGAGTCCCGAGTACGCCGGCATGACGGCCTTGCTGAGGTCGAGCGGACCTCCCGCGAGGTCGGGGATCGCGATGGGTCGGCTCGAGAGGCGGGCGATGCTGCCGGAGCCGCGCACGCTCTCGATCGAGCCGTCCTCGCGCAACGCCGCGTACGCCGCCGCGATCGTCGTGCGGCTCACGCGCAGCTCGGCGGCGAGCTCGCGCTCGGCCGGGAGCCGGGCGCCGGGCGCGATGACGCCGTCGAGGATGAGGAGCCGGATGCGGTCGGCGAGCGAGCGATAGGCTGGCGCCGCAGTCCGCCAGTCCTGCAGCCGAGTGGCCAAAGTCCGCGCACCGAGCGTGATCATCAGGCCAGATTATCCGGATTGGACCGTTGTCGGAATGCCAATTCTAGAATTGGATTGAACCATGTCCCGCCTGTCCATCCGTCGTGCCGTCCAGCTCATCCTGGGACTCGTCGCGTACGGCACGGGCGTCGGACTCATGGTCATCGCCGCCGTCGGCGTCTCGCCCTGGGATGTCCTCGCCCAGGGCGTCGCGCGCGTGACGACGGTCGACTTCGGGCTCGCCACGATCATCATCAGCGGCGTCGTCCTGCTGCTCTGGATCCCGCTGCGCCAGCGACTCGGCATCGGCACGCTCGCGAACGCGGTCATGGTCGGCGCGGTCGCCCAGCTCGTCCTCTGGTTCGTGCCCGCCCCCGAGGAGATCTGGGTGCGCGCGCTCGTCTTCGCGGGCGGCCTGGCGATGGTCGCCCTCGCGACCGGTCTCTACATCGGCGCCGAGCTCGGTCCGGGCCCACGCGACGGGCTCATGACGGGAATCGTCGCCCGCACCGGTTGGCCGGTCTGGGCCGTGCGCACCGGGATCGAGGTCACCGTCGTCGCGATCGGCTGGGCGCTCGGCGGGAACGTCGGAGTCGGGACGCTCGCGTTCGCCCTCCTCATCGGCCCGATGGTGCACGTCACGATGCCGTGGTTCTCCCTGCGGCGGCGGATCGACGCCGCTCGCGCCGCGAAGGCCGTGGCCGCATGATCGCGCTGCTCATCGCGCTCGCCGGTCTCGCCGTGTGGGCCTCGATCGCGACCGCGACCGTCGTCGCCCGCGACGGATACCGGCCGATCCCGACCGACTGGACCCGCGGCGGCGTGACCGGCTGAAGGGCAGTCAGGAGGCCGGGGCGAAGCCGACCGGGAGATAGACGTCCTGCACCCGGTCGGACGCCGCCGTGTGATCGTTGCGCGTCACGATCCCGCAGCGCTCGACGCGGCAGTCGAAGCCCTCGCCGACCGGCTCGCCGACGAGGAGGTACGCGGTGAACGCCCCGTCGACGACCGAGTCGTAGCTGCGCGAGCCGAAGAGCTTCCAGGCCCAGTCGTCGTTGATCCAGTTGCTCGCCGCATACTGCTGCGCGCCGGCGTTCGCCTCCGGGTCCTGCGTCTGCTGCGGCGCCCCGCCGATGCACGGCCCCGGCTTGACGTCGGGGGAGTCCGGGATGACGCAGATCGCGACGTAGACGCCCCGCGAGGCGTCGAAGCCCGAGCCGGTCACGACGAGCCGCTCGCCCACCGCGAGCGCGGACGGGTCGATCGGTGCCCCCTCCGCCCCGGCCACCGAGATGGTCCGGGTGCGCCCGTCGTCGCCGACCGCGGTCGCGGTCGTCGCATCACCGGATGGGAGCTGCTCGGCGAGTCCCTGATCGCGGTGCGCGAGGATCGGGATCGCCACGACGAGCGCGAGCACGACGGCCACGGCGATGACCCCGAGCAGTAGCCACAGCCACCACAGCCGACGAGCCTTCGACACCCCCACGAACGGTGAGTGTAGACCGGCCCTATCGTTGAGCGGTGACGAAGTTCGCCAGGGCGCTCCTGCCATGGCTCGCGGTCGCGGTCGGGGCGGCCATCGGGACCTCCGCCCGGTACGGACTCGACCTGCTCATCCCGCACAGCCTCGACGCCGTGCCGTGGTCGACCATCCTCGCGAACACGCTCGGCTCCTTCGCGCTCGGCTTCCTCGCCGCGGGCGCGTGGGCCGTCGTCACCCCCTGGATGCGCGCGGGACTCGGGGCCGGTGTGCTCGGATCGTTCACGACGTTCTCCAGCATCATGATCGTCGCCGTCGCGACGACGCAGGGCGGTCCGCTCGCCCACGGAATCGGCTCGGTCGAGCCGGGGTCGCTCGCGCAGGCGGCGGGCGTCATCATCGGCTCGATCTTCGCCGGCCTGCTCGCCGCGCTCATCGGCATCCTGCTCGGCCGCCGGTTGGCGGGGACCGGCGCCCGCGAGCACCCGACGATCGACGACGAGGAGGATGCATGAACGGCGGCGCCCTCTTCGGGCTCATCCTCGCGGCGGGCGTCGTCGGGGCCCTCGTCCGGCACGCCTCGGTCGTGCTGTTCGGCCAGAAGGAGCGCTTCCCGACGGTCATCCTCGTCGTGAACGCGGTCGGCAGCCTCATCGTCGGCGTCCTCTTCGGGCTCGCCTCGGTGATCCCCGCCGAGTGGCTGCTCATCGGAACGACCGGGTTCTGCGCCGCGTTCACGACGTTCAGCACCTTCGCCGTCGACACCGTGCGGCTCGCGCTCGAAGGGCGAGGGTGGGCCGCGGTTGGCAACCTCACGGGGAGTCTCGCGCTCGGCCTCGGCTGCGCCGCGCTCGGTGCGGCCATCGCGCTCGCGATCGTCTGAGCGGACAGAAAAGAATCTGCCCCGGACAGTCGCGGCATCTGGGGGCAGGGCGGGCTGTCCGGGGCAATTCTTGTGGCCGTCCCGCGGGCCCACCTCCGAGGGGCGCCCGATCCTGGGGATCGGAACGGAGATCGTGGTCTCGCGTGGACTGCGGCGCCCACGCTACCCGCATGGCACCCCGCCCGGTCAGGCGCGAGGACCCCAGAACGGGGGTCATCGAGCCGTCATCCGGTCGGTCGCGGATCAGCCCTTGCGAGCCGCCCGGATCCGACTGAGCGACGCGACGACCTGGCGTGCGACGAACCGCCCGGCTCGGTTCGCACCGATCGTCGAGGCCTGCGGCCCGTAGCCGGCGAAGAACACTCGCGGGTCGCGCCAGGACGTCCCCTGCGCGACCACGACGCCGCCCGCCTGCTCGCGCAGCCGGAGCGGGGCGAGGTGGCGCAGCTCCGGACGGAAGCCCGTCGCCCAGACGATGGCGTCGGCCTCGGCGAACTCGACGCCGTCCGATCTCGTCCCCGGCGCCCAGCGCACCCCCGTCGGCTCGATCGACGTGAACATCGGGTGCGCGACCAGCACCCCCCGGTCGATGCCCTGCTGCACGCGGCGCGAACGCGGGATCCCGGTCCCGCTCACGATGCTCGGCAGCGCACGTCCGGCCCGCGCGGCCTCGTCCTGTCTCGCGACCGCGTCGAGCCTGCCCTCGAGGTTCGCCTCCGGCGTCTCGTCGGTCCAGTCGATCGGTCGGCGGCTCACCCAGGTGAGCTCCGCGGCGAACGGCTCGAGCTCGAGCATGAACCCCACCGCCGACGTGCCGCCGCCCACCACGACGACCCGCCGACCGTCGAACTCCTCCGCCGCCACGAAGTCGGCGGTGTGGACGTGGCGACCGAGGAAGTCGTCCCTGCCGGGGTACCAGGGGATGAACGGCGCGCCCCACGTCCCCGAGGCGTTCACGATGATCTCCGAGCCCACCGCGAGCTCGTCCCCGTCGGCGTCGCGGAAATGCGTCAGGAGGTCGGTCCCGTGGTTGACGACGCGCAGCACCTCGGCCGGGCGGACGACCTGCAGCCCGTAGTGCTCCTCGTAGCGCGCGTAGTAGTCGGCGACGATGTCCTTCGCCGGCGCCGAACGATCGGCGTGCTCGAAGCTCAGGCCGATCTCCTCCATCCCGGGGAGATCGGCGATCCGGTGCGCCGTGCCGACCCGCAAGGAGGCCCAGCGGTGCTGCCATGCCCCACCCGGACCGGGGCCGCGGTCGAGGATGACGAAGTCGTTGCCCGGATCGAGTCCGAGCCGCCGCAGGAAGTAGGAGACGGAGAGGCCTGCCTGACCCGCCCCGATCACGACCACCGGGGCGTGGGCGGTCGGCTCGTGCATGCGCCCCAGCCTAGGAGGAGCGGGTGACGTGCCGGGGTCGCGGTGGATCAGGGGAGATGCCTTCCGGTGATAGACTTTTGGCTAGTCTTTCCTGTCACGCAAAGGGGTGGCCAGATGGGCCGCGGCCGTCAAAAAGCAAAGCACACGAAGGTCGCACGCGATCTGAAGTACTTCAGCCCTGATACGAACTACAGCGCGCTCGAGCGGGAGCTCGCTGAGTCCGGCGGGCAGACTCCCGACTACGACGCAATCGCGGCGAAGTATGCGGACGTCGATGACGAGGGCGATGACCTCGAGGACGACGAAGAGGACTCCGACGCGGTTCAGACCGCGTAGTTCCCGACGAGCCTGACCGCCCCGCCGTCGACGCCCTTCGCGCCGACGACCCAGCCGTCGTTCTGTTCGTCGACGGTCCCGCTCCCTGAGCGGGCGAAGCGAGTCGAAGGGTCGCCGTCGAGCGACACCGTCCCCGCCTGCCAGGCCGGGATCCCCGCCGCCGCGAGCGCCGCGACGATGCCGTCGGCATCGCGGCCGGCGACGACCGCGAGGAAGCCGATGCCGAGATTCCAGGTGCCCTCGGCGGACTCGAGCGACGTGCCCGCGATGTCCGAGAGGACGCGGAACACCGAGGGCGGCGACCAGCTCGCCCGGTCGAGCTCGACCGACGCGCCCTTCGGCAGGACGCGGGCGAGGTTCGCCGCGATGCCGCCGCCCGTGACATGGCTGAGGGCATGGATGCCGTGGCCGATCTCGGGATCCTCGAGGATCCCCACCAGCGGGGCGGTGTAGAGGCGCGTCGGCGTCAGCAGCGTCCGGCCGACGACACCGCCGAACTCCGGCAGCTCGTCGTGGAGGCGGATGTCCGACTGCGCGAGGATGTGTCGGACGAGCGAGAAGCCGTTGGAGTGCAGGCCCGAGCTCGCGAGCGCGAGGACGACGTCGCCGTCCTCGACGCGCTCGGGACCGAGCACCGCGTCGGCCTCGACCGCGCCGACCGCCGCGCCGGCGACGTCGTACTCGTCGGGTCCGAGCAGGCCAGGGTGCTCCGCGGTCTCGCCGCCGACGAGTGCCGTGCCCGTCGCCTCGCACGCCTCCGCGATGCCCCGGACGATCGCCGCGATGCGCTCCGGGACGACCCGCCCGCACGCGATGTAGTCGGTCATGAAGAGCGGCTTCGCACCGACCACGACGATGTCGTCGACGATCATCGCGACGAGGTCCTGGCCGATCGTGTCGTGAATGTCGAGCGCCTGCGCGATCGCGACCTTGGTCCCGACGCCGTCGGTCGACGTGGCGAGCAGCGGCTGACGGTAGCCCTGCAGCGCGCTCGCATCCCACAGCCCCGCGAAACCGCCGACCCCGCCGAGCACCTCGGGGCCGTGCGTGCGCGTCACGGACTGCTTCATGAGCTCGACGGCGAGATCGCCCGCGGCGGTGTCGACACCGGCGGCGCGGTAGGTCGCGGCTGAGTCCGTCACAGGGTCCAGGGTAGCGGCATGGTCGGACACACCATGGAGGTGTATCGTCGGTGTATGGCGCGGACGAACATCGACATCGACGAGGAGGCCTGCGCGCTCGTCATGCGGCAGCGAGGTTTCACGACGAAGCGCGACGCGGTGAACTACGCGCTTCGACGGACGGTGATCGTGCCGATGACCCTGGATGAGATCAAGGCGATGCGCGGCGCCATCCCGGATCTCATCGACGTCGAGGCCGAGGAGTTCGACGACGACTATGCCGCGCGCGTCCAAGGCGCGCAGGCCGGGGTCGGAGCGGGCCGGTGATCATCGCCGATTCCTCCGCGTGGATCGAGTACACCCGCGGACGCCGATCGGCATGCGTCGACGCGCTCGACGCGGCACTGGATCAAGGGCTGGTCGCGACCTGCGAACCCGTGTGGGCCGAAGTGATCGCGGGAGCCCTGGACGACCGGGAGCAAAGCCAGCTGGAGCGCATGCTCGGCGCGCTGCCGCTCATCCCCACCGAGTTCGCCGACTGGGAGAACGCCGCCACCATTCGGCGTGCCTCACGGCGACAGGGCCGAACCGTTCGTTCGCTCCTGGACTGTCTCATCGCGGGCGTCGCGATGCATCACGGCGCGACCGTGCTCCACAATGATTCCGACTTCGAGCAGATCGCCGAGGTCTTTCCGACCTTCGACCAGACCCGCGGCTGACGCTCAGTCCGCGAGCTCCGGGGGCCAGACCACCAGGAACCGCTCGAAGAGGACGGGCTGGGACTCGTCGAACACGACGCCGCGCGCCGCGAGCGTCCGCGTGAAATAGCGGCGGTGCCCGTCGAGCCAGTCCGCTCGCGTTCTGTCGCCCTCACCCTCGTCCCAGGCGAACGCGTCGTCGACGCTCTCGATCGGGCCGATGCGCAGGTCGATCGAGCGCTGGACGACCCGCGGCACGCCCCGGCCGTCGCACGCGATCCAGTGGCTGCCGATGCGCGGCAGCGCCTGGCCCTCGTGCCGGAACTCGTCGACGAGGCTCGCGGTCGCGCGCTTGCCGCCGGCGATGACGAGCCCGATCAGCTCGTCCGCGAGCTCGACGCTGTCGCCGTAGAAATCGACGTCGTATTCGGGCGCGAGCTCCGCGGCCTCCGGATGCGCCGCCAGATAGGCGCTCCACAGCGCGGCGGCCGCATCGCGGTCGGGCTCGGGGAGGGCGGTCACGCGGCGAGCATAATCCGCGGCGACGGCGCAGGTCGCTGTGCGAGGATGAACCGTAACTTCCCGCTGAACCACAGGGAGCCACCCAGCGCATGTGCGGCATCGTCGGCATCGTCTCGTCCAGCCCGGTCGCGCAGCAGATCTACGACTCGTTGGGCCTGCTCCAGCACCGTGGCCAGGACTCCACCGGCATCGCGACGACCGACGGCACGACGATCTACATGCACAAGGCGGCCGGGCAGGTGCGGGAGGCCTACCGGACGCGGGACATGCGCAACCTCGTCGGCACGACCGGTCTCGGGCACGTGCGGTACACGACGCGCGGCGACTCGAAGAAGGAGCAGGAGTCGCAGCCGTTCTACGTGAACGCGCCCTACGGCATCGTGCTCGTCCACAACGGCAACCTGACGAACGTCCGCGAGCTCGCCGACGATCTCTTCCACAAGGATCGCCGCCACCTCAACACGAGCTCCGACACCGAGCTCCTCGTCAACGTCCTCGCGAACGAGCTGCAGCAGCAGGTGCGCGGCTCCTCGCTCGATCCCGATCAGGTGTTCGACGCGATCGAGACGCTGCACGAGCGCGTCGAGGGCTCCTACGCGTGCATCGCGCTCATCGGCGGGGAGGGCCTCCTCGCGTTCCGCGACCCCTACGGCATCCGCCCCCTCATCCTCGGCAAGAAGTCCGAGGGCCTCGTCGGCACCGAATGGATCGTCGCCTCGGAATCGCTCGTGCTGGAGAACTCCGACTACGAGATCGTGCGCGACGTGGCACCGGGCGAGGCGATCTTCATCACGCGCAGCGGCGAGCTGTACTCGCGGCAGTGCGCGAAGAACCCGAGGCTCATCCCCTGCTCGTTCGAGTACGTCTACCTCGCCCGCCCCGACTCGATCATGAACGGCATCTCCGTCTACGAGGCGCGGCTGCGGCTCGGCGACCGGCTCGCCGACACGATCGCGGCCTACACGCCTTCGGGTGCGATCGACGTCGTCATGCCGATCCCCGACTCGTCGCGGCCCGCCGCGATGCAGGTCGCGCAGCGGCTCGGGCTCGAGTACCGCGAGGGCTTCTACAAGAACCGCTACGTCGGCAGGACGTTCATCATGCCCGGCCAGGAGCAGCGCCGCCGCTCGGTCAAGCAGAAGCTGAACGCGATGGGCAGCGAGTTCAAGGGGAAGAACGTGCTCATCGTCGACGACTCGATCGTGCGCGGCACGACGTCGCACGAGATCATCGAGATGACGCGCGCGGCCGGCGCGAACTCGGTGACGTTCACCTCGGCGGCGCCTCCCGTGCGCTTCCCGCACGTCTACGGGATCAACATGCCGTCGCGCCAGGAGCTCGTCGCGGCGGGGCGTTCGATCCCCGAGATCGCACGCGAGCTCGGCACCGACTACCTCGTCTACCAGGAGGTCGCCGACATGGAGGCGGCGATCATCGAGGGCTCCGACGTGACGGCGCTCGAGATGTCCTGCTTCACGGGCGAGTACGTGACCGGGACGGTCACCGAGGAGTATCTCGCCTGGGTCGAGGAGAACCAGCTGAGCTGAGGGGTATCACGGCGCCGGCGCCGGCGACGCGTTGATCATCCACTCGATGCCGAAGCGGTCCGTGAACTGGCCGTAGGTATCGCCCCACGGCGCCTGCTCGAACGGCATCGTCACGGTGCCGCCGGCGGAGAGGCCGTCCCACCAGGCCTGCAGCTGCGCGACATCGTCTCCGAAGAGCGCGAGGCTGATCCGACCCGGCGTCGAGAACGCGGCCGCGTCGGCTCCGGACTGGATGTCGTCGGCCGCGAAGATCCGCAGGCCGGCTGGGGTCTCGAGCGCGCCGTGCATGACGGCGCCCTCGGGCGCGTCCTCATAGCCGAACTGCGTGTAGGGCGTCGTCTCCGGCGTGCCGCCGAGCACCGAGGCATAGAACTCGAGGGCCGCAGTCGCGTTGCCCGGGAACATCAGATAGGGCGAGATGCTGGCATTCATGCCGAGAGGCTACGTCGGATCGGCGGCCTTGTCGCCGGCGTTCTCCGAGAGTTCACCCGTGACCGTGCCGCGCTCGACCGAGACCACCTGGGTGTGGCGGCGGCTCACCCGGTCGGCGATGAGCGCCGCGACCGCACCGAGCACGATGCCCGCGGTGACGCCGAAGAGGCTCATGTAGGCGACGGTCGCCCACATGCCGACCGCGGGGTCGGCGGGGAACGACGTCGTGACGGCGACCGTCACGACGATGCCGACGATCGCGCCGACGCCGATGAAGGCGCCGAACCTCGGTGCCCGTCGCATCCTCGCGGTCCGGGACTCATCGCGTTCCGTCATGGCTCTATTGTCGCGCGTCCCGAGTGCACGTTCGTCGGGAGTGCGCATCGAACTCGACGCTCACGCCCGAACAACGTGCGCAACGCGCATCAGACGAGGGGGAGGAGCGCCGTGAGGTCCGTACGGGTGCCGGAGGCCTGCACCCGGCCGGCGGCGACCGCGTCGGAGAACGCGAGGTCGCCGGTCGCGAGGGCGAGCCAGGTCGCGGGGTCCGTCTCGACGACGTTCGGCGGAGTGCCGCGGGTGTGACGCGGGCCCTCGACGGCCTGGACTGCGCCGTACGGCGGCACCCGCACCTCGAGCGCGTGGCCGGGGGCCTGCTCGGCGAGGCGCTGCAGGGTCCAGCGCACGGCGGTCGCGAGCGTGTCCCGGTCCGGCGCCGGGCCGCGATCGGCCCTCGACGCGGCGACCGCCGCCGCGCCGACCTCGTCGTCGATGCGCCTCACCAGTAGCGCTTCCCCTTCCATTCGAGCCAGCCGTCGACATGGTCGCCGTGGTTGTCGCGATGGGTCCAGTGGATCGTGCCGCCCTGCTCGCCCCACTCGTACTCGCCATAGAACGCGACCTCGTCGCCGACCATGAGCCCGTCGAGCCGGGGGAAGTCGTCGATGTTGTGCGCGACCAGGAGCGTCAGCTCGTTCGACAGCTCGAGGATGAAGCGCTGGTGCCGATCGCCCTCGACGTCGTCACTGAGGAGGCGGATGACGCGCCCGGAGCCGCGCACCTGGACGTCGCTCAGCTCGGACGCGTAGAGCTCGGCGATCTGCGCAGCGCCGTCCCCGGTCGGCTCGGCGGACGACGTGCCCCTTGCCGGCTCCGGCGCGGATCCGGCGCGCGTGCCCCACACGGACACCCACACTACGGCGGCGATCACCGCGGCGATGAGGATCCCCGCGATCACGGGCCTGGACTTGACGGGCACGCCTCCACGCTAGTCAGGCCGGCCGCGCATGGCGGCCGTGCCGCCTCCTAGGCTGGTGCGCATGCGAATCCTCGTCCTCGGATCCGGCGCCAGGGAGCACGCGATCATCAAGGCCCTCCTGCGCGAGGGCGGCCACCAGGTCATCGCGGCCCCCGGGAACGCCGGCATCGCCGCGGAGGCCGAGACCGTCGCCCTGAACCCCGCCGATCCGGTCGTCGTCGCCGACTACGCGCTGCAGAACGCGATCGACCTCGTCGTGATCGGTCCGGAGGCGCCGCTCGTCGCGGGCGTCGCCGACGCGCTGCGTCCGCGCGGCATCCCCGTGTTCGGTCCTGGTAGGGCCGCGGCGGCGATCGAGGGCAGCAAGTCGTTCGCGAAGCGCGTGATGGAATCGGCGGGGGTGCCCACGGGCGCCGCCGTCCGCGCCGGCACGATCGCGGAGGCCGAGGCCGCGCTCGACGAGATCGGCGCGCCCTACGTCGTCAAGGCGGACGGGCTCGCCGCCGGCAAGGGCGTCCTCGTGACGCAGGACCGCGCTGAGGCGGTCGCCCACGCCGCGTTCTGGATGCAGCACGGCGAGGTCCTCGTCGAGGAGTTCCTCACCGGCCCCGAGGTGTCGCTCTTCTTCGTGAGCGACGGCACGCACGTCGTGCCGCTCGCCCCCGCCCAGGACTTCAAGCGGGCGCACGACGGAGACGAGGGGCCGAACACGGGCGGGATGGGCGCCTACTCGCCGCTGCCCTGGCTCCCCGCCGGATTCGTCGAGGAGGTCGCCGAGCGCGTCGCGCTGCCGACCATCCGTCAGCTCGCCGCGGAGCAGACGCCGTTCATCGGCGTCCTCTTCTGCGGTCTCATCCTCACGCCGGGCGGCGTCAAGGTGATCGAGTTCAACGCGCGCTTCGGCGATCCCGAGACGCAGGTCGTGCTCGCCCGGCTCGAGTCGCCGCTCTCCGAGATCCTGCTCGCCGCCGCGACGGGCCGCCTCGAGCATATTCCGCCACCGGCATTCACCGAGGACGTCGCGATCACGGTCGTGCTCGCGAGCGAGGGCTATCCGGAGGCTCCCGTCACCGGGCGGGCGATCACTGGCCTCGACGCGGTGCAGGACGTGTCCATCGCCCACGCCGCGACCGCGAGAACGCCGGACGGCGGCTATGTCGCCACCGGCGGCCGGGTGCTCTCCGTCGTCGCGACCGCGACCGACTTCGCCGGCGCGCGCACCAAGGCGTATGCCGCGCTCGAGGCGATCGGGCTCGAGGGCGGGCACTACCGACGGGACATCGCCGCGGGGGTCGTCGGCTGATGACGCAGACTGCGCTGCGCGACTGGACGCGCGTCTACTCGGGCAAGGTCCGCGACCTCTACACCCGCGAGGACCTGCCGGGCCAGCTGCTCCTCGTCGCGACCGACCGGGTGAGCGCGTACGACCACATCCTCGAGCCGGCCATCCCCGGCAAGGGCGCGCTGCTCACCAGGCTCTCCCGCTGGTGGTTCTCGGTGCTCTCCGACGTGCCGAACCATCTCGTCCCGGACGAGTCGCCGATCCCCGCCGAGGTCGCCGATCGCTCGATGCTCGTCCGCGCCCTCGATATGCATCCCGTGGAATGCGTCGTCCGCGGCTACCTGTCGGGCAGCGGCTGGAAGGAGTACCAGGGCACCGGCGCGATCTGCGGCGTCGCGCTGCCCGCCGGCCTGCACGACGGCGACCGGCTGCCGGAGCCGATCTTCACGCCGGCCTGGAAGGCGCCGCAGGGCGAGCACGACGAGAACATCACGTTCGAGCGCGTCATCGAGCTCGTGGGTGCCGACGTCGCCGAGGAGCTGCGGGCGACGAGCATCTCGATCTTCCGGCGGGCGTCGACGATCGCGGAGGCGCGCGGCGTGATCCTCGCCGACACGAAGTTCGAGTTCGGCGCCGACGACGAGCACGACGTGATCCTCGCCGACGAGGTGCTGACGAGCGACTCCAGCCGCTACTGGGATCGTGCCGCGTACGACGAGGGCCGTCGGGGCGTCAGCTGGGACAAGCAGGGCGTCCGCGACTGGCTGAGCGCCCGCTGGGACGGCCACGGCGAACCGCCGCGCCTCGCCGACGACATCGTCGCCGCGACCGCGGCCCGCTACGCCGAGCTCATCGAGCGGCTGACCTCCTCCTAGCTGTGATGTCCGGGGACGTTGTTTCGGGACACGGCTTGGAGTAGCTGAGTAGCGAAGGCCTCCGGTTGTGAAGTGGAGCTGTTCAGAGAACCGCTTCACGAACCAGGAGGCCTTCGTGTCCCACGCTAATGCTGCCCTCACCCCGCGTGCCCGGCTCCGGCTGGCGCGCCTGATCGTGGACGACGGCTGGCCGCCTTCGGCCGCCGCGAGGATGTTCATGGTGTCGGTCGTCACCGCCCGCAAGTGGGCGGCTCGGCTGCGCGCCGAGGGTCCCATGGGGATGACCGACCGATCGAGTCGCCCTCGGTCGATGCCCACGAAGACGCCGCCGAGCGCCGTCAGACGGATCGTGACGCTGCGCTGGCGCCGCCGGCTCGGCCCGGCGCAGATCGCCGGCGAGCTCGACCTGCCCGTCTCGACCGTTCATGCGGTCTTGGTGCGCTGCCGGCTGAACCGGTTGAGCAGGATCGACCGGGTCACTGGCGAGCCGATCCGCCGCTATGAGCACGAGCATCCCGGGGCGCTGATCCACGTCGACGTGACGAAGTTCGGGCGCATCCCGGACGGCGGCGGGCACCGGTTCGTCGGCCGCATCCAGGGCAACGAGAACCGGCGCACGACACCCGGCGTCGCCAGGGCGGCCGACCACAAGCCGCTGCTGGGCATCGGCTACCTGCACACGGTCATCGACGATCACTCCCGCGTCGCCTATGTCGAGATGCACGGCGACGAGAAAGCTGTCACCGCGATCGGCGTGCTGCGCCGCGCGGTCGCCTGGTTCGCCGAGCACGGTGTCGCCGTCGAGCGCGTGCTGTCGGACAACGGCTCGGCCTACCGCTCGTTCGCCTGGCGCGATGCCTGCACCGAGCTGGGCATCCGGCCCAAGCGCACGCGTCCCTACCGGCCGCAGACCAACGGGAAGATCGAGCGCTTCCACCGAACCCT
Source organism: Microbacteriaceae bacterium (assembly GCA_035556395.1). Classification (GTDB taxonomy): domain Bacteria; phylum Actinomycetota; class Actinomycetes; order Actinomycetales; family Microbacteriaceae; genus 73-13. The sequence continues at coordinate 8,692 of DATMFB010000253.1, read as the reverse complement.
CGCCGACGGCTGGGCCTATGCCCGGTTCTACTCATCCGAGACCGAGCGCCGCAACGCCCTGCCCGGCTGGATCCACTTCTACAATCACCATCGGCGACACTCCGCGATCGGAACCCCGCCAATCAGCAGACTCAACAACCTGCCCGGACATCACACCTAGCGGCGGAATCTTCCACTGGCATCGGCGGTTCTCACGGTTATGAGCGATTCGATCTCCGCCGACACCTCGATGGGCGCCGTCACCCTCCGGGTCGCCGACCTCGATGCGATGACGGCCTACTACCGCGACGCCGTCGCCCTCGACATCCTCGAGGCGGACGGACCCCGAACGGTCCTCGGCCGCGGCGACACCGCGGTCGTGATCCTCGAGCACGCGCCCGAGCTGCGGCACGCGAGCCCGCACGAGGCCGGGCTGTACCACACGGCCATCCTGTTCGACACGCCCGCGGCCCTCGCGGCATCCGTCTTCTCGGTCGCGACCCGGCGACCCGGCTCGTTCACGGGCAGCTCCGACCACTTCGTGAGCGAGGCCTTCTACTTCGACGACCCCGAGGGCAACGGCGTCGAGCTCTACTGGGATCGCGACCGCTCCGAGTGGCGCTGGGACGGCAGCCAGGTCGAGATGGGCGTGGTCCGCCTCGACCCGAACGCCTACCTCGAGCAGCACCTCACCGAGGCCGGCGTCGAGGACCCGCGGATCGGCGGCACGCGGGTCGGGCACGTCCACCTGCAGGTCGGCGACATCGCGGCCGCGACCGAGTTCTACGTCGGCACGGTCGGCTTCGACCTGACGGCGAACTTCGGTGCGCAGGCCGCGTTCGCGAGCGCGGGCGGCTACCACCACCACATCGGCATGAACACCTGGCGCTCCGCGGGAGCCGGGCGGCGCTCGGCGGGCCTCGGCCTCGGCCGCGTCGAGATCGCCCTTCCCGACGCCGACGCGCAGGCCGCGCTCGCCGAGCGGCTCCAGGCCGGCGGCGTCGCGACCCGCGACGACGGCCGCACGATCGCGTTCGACGACCCCTGGGGCACCGAGATCATCGCCACCGCACCTTGACCCGCTCCTCCCCCCATCCGCTCCGGTGTCACTTGTGGCTGCTTTGACGCTCCCAATGCGACCATGAGTGACACCGGAGCGGCGCAAGGCGGGGCGGGGAAGAGCGAGCGGAGCGGGCGAATAGACTGGAGGGGTGCCCGTGATCGTGGTCGAAGTCATGCCGAAGCCCGAACTGCTCGACCCTGCGGGCAAGGCGACGCTCGGCGCCATCAACCGCCTCGGTCCCACGGCCGTCGAGGGCGTCCGGATCGGGAAGCGCTTCGAGCTCACGGTCGACGGCCCCGTGACCGCCGCCATCCTCGCCGAGGTGCGCACGCTCGCCGAGGACCTGCTGTCGAACGCGGTCATCGAGGACGTCGTCTCCGTGCACCTCGCGACGAGCGAGGACCTGCTCGACGAGCTCGACGAGGGCGCGTCGGGGGAGACCCGCTGATGGCCCGCGACCGGCAGGGCGCCCGATGACCAGGGTCGGGGTCGTCACCTTCCCGGGCTCGCTCGACGACCGGGACGCGCAGCGCGCGATCCGGATCGCGGGCGCCGAGGCCGTCCCGCTCTGGCACGCCGACCACGATCTGCAGGGCGTCGACGCGATCGTCCTCCCCGGCGGCTTCTCCTACGGCGACTACCTGCGCTGCGGCGCGATCGCCGCCCAGGCGCGCATCATGCACGAGATCATCGACGCGGCGAACGCCGGCATGCCGGTCCTCGGGATCTGCAACGGCTTCCAGATCCTCGTCGAGTCGCACCTGCTCCCCGGCGGGCTCATCCGCAACGATCACGGGAGCTTCGTCTGCCGCGACCAGCGCCTGCGCGTCGAGAACGCCGACACCGCCTGGACGAACGACTTCGCGGTCGGCGAGGAGTTCGTCATCCCGCTGAAGAACGGCGAGGGCGGCTACATCGCGACGGACGAGACGCTGCGCGAGCTCGAGGGGGAGGGCCGCGTCGTCTTCCGCTACGTGGACGTCAACCCGAACGGCTCGATGAACGACATCGCCGGCGTCACGAACGCCCGCGGCAACGTCGTCGGGCTCATGCCCCACCCCGAGCACGCCGTCGAGCCGGGCTTCGGGCCGGACACCGACCTCGCGATGCGCTCGGGGGTCGACGGCCTGCGCCTCTTCAAGAGCGCGCTCACCTCGCTCCTCGCGCGCGCCTGAGCCGTTCACGCCGGCCGACTATCCTGCGGCCGTGAAGCGGACGCACCCCGGGAGTGCCGGCGAGGTCTTCATCGCGTTCCTCCGCCTCGGGGTGACGTCGTTCGGCGGCCCGATCGCGCACCTCGCCTACTTCCGCGAGGCGTTCGTGGAACGCCGCAAATGGCTCTCCGAGACGGCGTACGCCGAGCTCGTCGCGCTCTGCCAGTTCCTGCCGGGGCCTGCGTCGAGCCAGGTCGGCATGGCGATCGGGCTGCAGCGAGCGGGCTGGCTCGGACTGCTGGCGGCGTGGTTCGCCTTCACGATGCCGTCGGCGATCGTGCTCGTCGCATTCGCCTACGGCGCGACCACCCTCACCGGCGTCGCCGGGACCGGCTGGATCCAGGGGTTCATGGCCGCTGCGGTCGCGGTCGTCGCGGTGGCGGTCATCGGGATGGCGAGGGCGCTGACACCGGATGCCAGGCGGGCGACGATCGCCGGTCTCGCACTGGTGGGGGTCCTGATCCTCCCGCATCCCCTCATGCAGGTCGCCGCGATCGTGGTCGCGGGCCTCATCGGGCTCGTCTGGCTCCGCGAGCCGACGCTGAGCGACGACGCGCCGCTCTCGATCCGCGTCGGACGCGGAGCGGCGATCGCCTGCCTCGTGATCCTCGCCGTCCTCCTCATCGGACTGCCGCTGCTCGTCGCGCTGACGCAGGACCCGACGGCGCGACTCATCGACATCTTCACCCGCGCCGGCTCGCTCGTCTTCGGGGGCGGTCACGTCGTGCTCCCGCTGCTCGAGGTCGAGACCGTGCAGACGGGACTCGTCGCACCGGACGCATTCCTCGCGGGGTATGGCGCGGCCCAAGCGGTCCCGGGTCCGCTCTTCACGTTCTCCGCGTACCTCGGCGCGGTCATGCAGAGCGGTCCGACGGGCGTGCTCGGCGCGACGATCGCCCTCCTGGCGATCTTCCTCCCTTCCGGACTGCTCGTCGTCGGGGCGCTGCCGTTCTGGACGCGGCTGCGCGGCAATCGCCTCGCCCGCCGCGCGCTCATGGGCGTCAACGCCGCGGTCGTCGGCATCCTCGCCGCCGCGCTCTACGATCCCGTCTTCACCGAGGGGGTCACCTCGGTCAGGGCCTTCTGCGTCGCGGCCGCCGCATTCATCGCGCTGCTCGCGTGGAAGGCGCCGCCGTGGGCGGTCGTCATCGGAGCCGGCGTCATCGGGTGGCTCGTGCTCTGACCGGTCAGATCAGGAAGATCGGGATCGCGCCCTCGTTCCTCGCATGCACGATGACGAGGAAGACGATGAGGTCGAAGAGCAGGTGCACCGTGAGCACGTAGGCGAGCGACTTCGTCTTTCCGAACAGCCAGCCCTGCAGCAGCGCGAACGGGATCGTCAGCACGGGTCCCCACGACTGGTAGCCGAGCTCCCAGAGGAACGCGACGAAGACGATCGCCTGCAGCCCGTTCGCCTGCCAGTTCGGGAAGTGGCGGCGCAGGAGCGCGTAGACCGTGCAGATGAAGAACAGCTCGTCCCAGGTGCCGACGGCGTTCACCCCGATGAACAGCCGCCCGATCTCGTGCCACTCGTGCACGGCCGGCCAGTTCATGTAGACGCCCGAGGTGATGAAGTAGAACGGCAGGACGAGCCAGCCGATGACGAGGACGAGGACGAGGTATCCCCACTGGAGCGGCGTCCACGGCCACGCGCCTCGCCACGGGAACCGGGTCACGCGATCCTTGAAGACGAGCCTGGAGAGCAGGTACGGCACGACGACCGCGGCGGCGAAGACGACGCCGAGCAGGAAGAAGTTCGCCCAGGTGATGTCGGCGGCGACCGAGACCGAGCTCACGATGACCAGGCCTGACGCGATGACCGTGAGGTCGGGCCCGAGCCGGGTCGTGCGGCCGAGCCGGTCGAGCCACCACGCGATCCCGACCCCGGCCGCGAGCACGATCCAGCCGGGGATCAGGATCCGCAGCGGAAAGAGGAGCACGGCCGAGCCGGCGAGCAGCAGCGCGGGAACGAGTCCCGGGGACCATGCGGGCCGCGGGCCGCTGAAGTCGATCGCGGTGACCCCCACCCTTGGATGCTAGCCCGCGCGGCCGCGGAAGAAATTCGCGTCGGAAATCGCGTCACGACCGCGAGCCCCGCACGTCTCTTCTGGTAGAGGGGAGGTCCACCGTGATCCGACGACGCAATGCCGCCGAACGCACGTGGCGTCTCTCTGCCCGGACGTCGACTTGCCCGACGTCCGGGTCCCAGTCAGCCTCCGCGTCGCGCGCGGCCGGCTCCCCGCGCGGATCGCGCACGTGCTTGGACGTCCCCCACGTCGACGAAGTGCGTGCGGCACCCGACCGCGGGGGGTTCGCAGGAGTCGCGGGACTCCTGCACGCTTGGCCGTCTGCGCGGCGCGGGGGCCTGAAACCCGCGCGGTAGTCCGCACCCGAAGCGGCTCCGCATGCCGGGGGCGCGAGATCTACAACCCGAGTCTCGCGCCTCCGGAGGGTCCCTGCCTCAGCCGAAGGCGGCGGGAAGGGTCGTCCGCGATGCGGCACCGAGCTCGTCGACACTCAGCACGAACCGGTCCTGGATCTCGAGCTCGCCCGTCGCGGACGTGACGCCGACGCGCAGCACCGGGATGTCGCGCCCGCGGCAGAGCCCCAGGAACTTGACGTCGTCCTCGCGGGGGACCGTCACGATCATGCGGCCGCTCGACTCGGAGAAGAGCGCGGTCGCCGCGTCGACGCCGTCGCGCTCCATGATCTCCTCGAGCCAGACGCGGGCCCCGATGCCGAAGCGCAGGACGCCGTCGACGAGCGCCTGGGCGAGCCCGCCGTCGGAGAGGTCGTGAGCCGAGTCGACGAGCGCCTCGATCGCGGCGGCTGAGATCGTCTCGGCGAGGCGGCGCTCGAACGCGAGGTCGACGGCCGGCGGGCGACCGCCGAGATGCCCGTGGACGACGTCCGCCCAGGCGGAGCCGTCGAGCTCGAGCCGGGTCGTGCCGAGCAGGTAGATGTTGTGCCCGTCGTCCTGCCAGCCCGACGGGATCCGGCGGGCGACGTCGTCGATGAGGCCGAGCACGGCGATCATCGGCGTCGGGTGGATGGGCGTGGAGCCGGTCTGGTTGTAGAACGAGACGTTCCCGCCCGTCACGGGCACACCGAGTTCTACGCACCCGTCGGCGATCCCCGTGACGGCCTGCGAGAACTGCCACATGACCTCGGGGTCCTCCGGTGAGCCGAAGTTGAGGCAGTCGGAGACGGCGGCGGGCGTCGCGCCGGTCGCCGCGACATTGCGGTACGCCTCGGCGAGCGCGAGCTGCGCGCCGAGGTAGGGGTCGAGCTGGCAGTAGCGGCCGTTCGCGTCGGTCGCGACGGCGAAGCCGAGGCCGGACTCCTCGTCGATGCGCACCATGCCGGCGTCGTCGGGTGCCCCGAGCGCCGTGTTGCCCATCACGTAGTGGTCGTACTGCGACGTGATCCAGCTCGCGTCAGCCTGGTTCGGGTGCGAGACGAGCTGCAGGAGCTGCGCCCGCAGGTCGGCCGGATCGTCGGAACGCGAGAGCGCGGCGGCGCTATCGAGGTTCAGCGCATCGATCCACGCCGGGTAGGCGATCGGGCGCTCGTAGACGGGCCCGTCGATCGCGACCGTGCGCGGATCGACGTCGACGATCGTCTCGCCGTGCCAGTCGATGATGAGCCGGCCGGTGTCGGTGACCTCGCCGAGGACCGAGGTCTCGACCTCCCACTTCGACGTCACCGCGAGGAAGCCCTCGAGCTTGGACGGCGCGACGATCGCCATCATCCGCTCCTGCGACTCCGACATGAGGATCTCCTCGGGCGTCAGGCTCGGGTCGCGCAGCAGCACCTTGTCGAGCTCGACGTGCATGCCGCCGTCGCCGTTCGACGCGAGCTCGGACGTCGCGCACGAGATACCCGCGGCGCCGAGGTCCTGGATGCCTTCGACGAGGTCGGCGGCGAAGAGCTCGAGGCAGCACTCGATGAGCACCTTCTCCGCGAACGGGTCGCCGACCTGGACCGAGGGACGCTTCTTGCCCGCCCCCTCCTCGAAGGACTCCGACGCGAGGATCGAGGCGCCGCCGATCCCGTCGCCGCCCGTCCTGGCGCCGAACAGCACGACCTTGTTGCCCGCGCCCCGCGCGTTCGCGAGGTGCAGGTCCTCGTGGCGCAGCACCCCGACCGCGAGCGCGTTGACGAGCGGGTTCGCCTGGTAGGTCGAGTCGAATCGGGTCTCGCCGCCGATGTTCGGCAGGCCCAGGCAGTTGCCGTAGAACGAGATGCCGCCGACGACGCCGTGCACGACGCGAGCCGTGTCCGGGTCCCCGACGCGGCCGAAGCGCAGCGCGTCCATGACCGCGACGGGCCGCGCGCCCATCGAGATGATGTCGCGGACGATGCCGCCGACACCCGTCGCGGCGCCCTGGAAGGGCTCGACGAACGACGGGTGGTTGTGCGACTCGATCTTGAAGGTGACGGCCCAGCCCTCACCCGCGTCGATGACGCCGGCGTTCTCCCCCATGCCGACCATGAGGCGCTGGCGCATCTCGTCCGTGACCTTCTGGCCGAACTGGCGCAGATGCACCTTGGACGACTTGTAGGAGCAGTGCTCCGACCACATGACGGAGTACATGGCGAGCTCGCCCGAGGTCGGACGGCGCCCGAGGATCTCGCGGATGCGGTCGTACTCGTCGGGCTTGAGCCCGAGGGCCGCGAACGGCTGGGTGCGCTCCGGGGTCTCCCCGGCGTTGGAGACCGTGTCGACCGCCGGCCGAGCAGTCGAGGATGCACTGCCCTGAGCCTGCGGAGTCACGGCATCAAGCCTACGACCTGCTCACGGTGACGTTCGCGGTCGGACGCGAGCCGATCGCCGCGGCCGCGATCCTCACCGGGATGGTGAGACGCACGGTGCCGGCCGGGGCGATGTCGGTCGACTCGCACGTGATGGGGCTCGTCGTCAGATCGCTGCAGGACCAGTCGGCGATGCCGTCGAGCGGCTGCGTGCCGTCGACCACGACGCCGGCGGGGAGCGTGACCCGCAGGAGCGCGTCGATCGGCCAGGTGTTCGAGTTCGTCGCCGTCACGAGGACCCGTCCGAGCCAGCTGGTGTCCGGCTGCTGCGCGTCCTCCACGAAGTCGATCGTCAGCGCGGCCACCGACGGGAGGTCCTGCGGCGCGGGAGGCGGCAGGACCGGGCTGGTCGTCGGGGTCGGCACCGCGGGTGCGGGCGGCGGGACCGTCGGCGTGGGGGTCGGCACGGGCGTCGGGGTCGGCTTCGGGGTGGCCGTCGGCGCGGGGGTGGGGAATGGCGCGGCCGTCGCGGCAGGAGGGGCGTCGGCGGGCTGCGGCGCGCCCGCCGTGACCGCGGCCGAGACGACGGTCGCGATCCCGAGGACCGCGAGCACGCTCGCCGCCGCGATGGCGACGTTCATCCCCTGCTTCGACGACTGGCTCGCGGCGCCCGAGCCGCCGCCATTGCCGCCCGCACCGATGGCGCCGGCACCCGCGGCTGCGGCCGTCGCCGCCATGGCGCCTTCGCTGCCGCCGCCGATCGCCCCGAGCGCGCCGCCGAGCACCCCGCCGCCGATGAGCAGGGGGCCGAAGACCGACTTGAGGCCGTAGCCGACGTCCTTGATCTCCTCGAGCACGAGCGGGCACTCGTCGCACTCGACGAGGTGCGCCTCGACCTTCGCCGCATCGCGCTGGGAGAGGGAGGAGCGCAGATACCCGCCCATGAGCCGGCGCGTCGGCGCGCAGTCGACGTGGACGGGGTTGTCGGAGACGTGCGCCTGGACGTACGCGACCCGCAGCGCATCCCGCGCCCGCACCGCGAGCGCGCTCGTCGCGTTCGGCGACAGGCCGAAGAGCGGCGCGGCCTGGAGCGGCGTCAGCCCCTCGACCTCGAGGTACCAGAGGACGGACTGCTGGCGCTCCGGAAGCGTCGAGAACGCCTTCGCGACGAGCTGCGCCTCGAGGGTGCGCTCCGCGTCGTCGCCGCCGACGGCGGTCTCCGCCTCGTACGGCGTCCAGTCGTCGGTGTCCCGCTCGCGGGACTTGAGGAGGCCGGCTTCCGCGGCGAGCCGGCGGATGACCGTGTAGAGGTACGCGCGGAACGAGTCGTCGGGCCCTGCGCCTCGTGTGATCGCGCCGTGGATCCGTTCGAACGCCGCGCTCACGAGGTCCTCAGCAAGGTGCGGGTCGCGGCAGGTCGCGCGCGCGACGCGCAGCGCCGCCTCGCGATGGCGCTCGTAGAGATCGCCCATCGCGTTCACGTCGCCGCTTCGGACGCGGATGATCAGTTCCGCGTCGCTGACCTGTTCGGGTTCCATCAGTCCAGTTCTCGGGTGAAATCCGGGCACGACGGCAGGGCGAAATGCGACTGCCGTTCGGGTCCGGCGGCCCAAGTCTAGGTTCGAAGCAAAGATGAGAATATCCCCGGTTCGGGGCGCAAGCCGCGTCACGACGGGGATGC
>DATMFB010000252.1:0-4684 GCA_035556395.1 Microbacteriaceae bacterium | reverse complement strand
AGGGGCTCAGCAACAAGCAGATCGGCGAGCGGCTGTTCATCAGTTCGAAGACCGCGAGCGTGCACGTCTCGGCGATCCTGCGCAAGCTCGGGGCGGCCTCGCGCACCGAAGCGGTCTACAAGGCGCGCATCTAGGTGTGATGTCCGGGGACGTTGTTTCGGGGACACGGCCCTGAGGTGCTGAGAGGCGAAGACCTCCGGCTGTGAAGTGGAGCTGTTGAGTTCAACCGCTTCACGAGCCCGGAGGTCTTCGTGGTCCACGCTAATGCCGTCCTCACGCCGCGTACTCGCCTGCGCCTGGCACGCTTGATCGTCGATGACGGCTGGCCACCGTCGGTCGCAGCGAAGCTGTTCATGGTCTCGACCGTGACGGCCCGCAAATGGGCTGCCAGGCTCCGATCCGAGGGATCGGCCGGTATGGCGGATCGCTCGAGTCGACCCCGGTCGATGCCGATGAAGACACCGCTGCTGGTCGTCAAGCAGATCGTGAAGGCGAGATGGCGTCGGCGGTTGGGACCCGTCCAGATCGCCGGCGAGCTCGGCCTGGCCCCGTCGACCGTCCACGCGGTCCTGGTGCGCTGCGGGATCAGCCGACTCTCCCAGATCGACCGGGTCACCGGCGAGCCGATCCGCCGCTACGAGCACGACCATCCCGGCGCGCTCATCCACGTCGATGTCACCAAGTTCGGACGCATCCCTGATGGCGGCGGGCATCGGTTCGTCGGACGCCAGCAGGGCTTCCGGCATCGAGCCGCGACCTCGGACCGTGAGGGCACCCGCAACGCTCGCCACCAGCCGCGGCTCGGCATCGGTTACCTGCACACGGTCATCGACGACCACTCCCGCGTCGCCTACGTCGAGATGCACGCTGACGAGCGCAAAGAGACCGCGATCGGCGTCCTACGCCGGGCGGTCGCCTGGTTTGCCGATCATGGCGTCACCGCCGAGCGGGTGCTCTCGGACAACGGCTCGGCCTACAAGTCGCACGCTTGGCGCGATGCCTGCGCCGAGCTCGGAATCACCCACAAGCGCACAAGGCCCTACCGGCCACAGACCAACGGCAAGATCGAACGATTCCACCGCACGCTCGCTGACGGCTGGGCCTACGCGCGCTTCTACGCCTCAGAGACCGAACGCCGCGACGCTCTGCCGGGCTGGATCCACTTCTACAATCACCATCGGCGACACTCCGCCGTCGGAGCCGCGCCGATCAGCAGACTCGCAAACAACCTGCCCGGACATCACATCTAGGGCGCTCGCTCCTGCGAGAATCGTCGGGTGGTCAGCCAAGTGAACCCGCCCCGCGGTATGCGGGACTTCCTCCCGGCGGAGAAGGCGAGGCGCGAGGCGATCCTCGCGGTGATCCGCTCCAGCTACCGCGCTCACGGCTTCGCCGAGATCGAGACGCCGGTCGCGGAGGACTCCGAGCGCCTGCACGCGGGCCTCGGCGGCGACAACGAGAAGCTCGCGTTCGGCATCCTCAAGCGCGGGGCCGAGTTCGAGGCCGCGCTCGCGACCGCGAAGACCCCGCTCGACCTCGCCGACCTCGGCCTGCGCTTCGACCTGACGGTGCCGCTCGCGCGGTTCTACGCGACGCACCGCGCCGAGCTGCCCATGCCGTTCCGGGCGATCCAGATCGCGCCCGTGTGGCGGGCCGAGCGGCCGCAGAAGGGCCGCTTCCGCCAGTTCGTGCAGTGCGACATCGACATCATCGGCGAGGCCGGTCCGCTCGCGGAGGTCGAGCTCCTCTCCGCGACCGCCGCGACGCTGCGCCGCCTCGGCGTCGAGGGCTTCACGATCCGCGTCAACGACCGCCGCCTGCTCACCGCGATGCTCGACGAGTTCGGGTTCGCGCCCGAGGAGCGCGACGGCGTGCTCGTCACCGTCGACAAGCTCGACAAGGCCGGCGTCGAGGGCGTCATCGCGGAGCTCCGGGAACGCGGGTCGACGCCCGCCGCGGTCGAGGCGCTTGGCGCGTTCCTCAATCGCCCGCAGACCCGCGAGTACCGGCCGTTCGGCGAGGGCCAGATCCGCAAGGCGCTCCCGAGCGACCTCGAGGACCCCGCGATCGGGGAGCTCGCCGCGATCGGCGAGGCGGTCATCGCGGCGACGGGCGGCGACGAGCAGATCGTGCGCTACGATCCCTGGCTCGTGCGCGGCATGGGCTACTACACCGGCCCGATCTTCGAGGTCGCGCATCCCGACCTCGGCTACAGCTTCGGCGGCGGCGGCCGCTACGACGGGATGATCGGGCGCTTCCTCGGCGACGACGTGCCGGCGGCGGGCATCTCGCTCGGCTTCGAGCGCCTCGTCGACCTCGTCGACCTGCCGGGCGACGGGACCGAGCACGCGATCGCGGTCGTCTATGACCAGGCCGCGCCTCCCGCGGTCATCGTCGCAGCGCGCGACCGGTTCGTCGCCGAGGGCCGTCCCGTGCGGCTCGTGCGGCGCCCCAAGCAGCTCGCGAAGGCGCTCGACGCGCTCGCGGCCGACGGCGTGCTCGAGTTCGTGCTCGTCGACCGCGACTCCGACCCGAGCACCCTGGAGCCCCGCCCCCTCGACCGCCACTGAGCCCCTCCGCTTTTCAGGAGTAGGAGCCGGTTGGCGTGCGTATTGCAGATGAACAGCCGTCTACTCCTGAAAAGCGCGGGGTGTGGCTGTCCTAGGATTGGGAGGCCCGCCGCCTCACGAAGGAGAGCCACAGCATGACCGCGATCGAAGCCGTCGGAGCCCGCGAGATCCTCGACTCGAGGGGCAATCCCACGGTCGAGGTCGAGGTGCTCCTCGAGGATGGCACCGTCGCGCGCGCGGCCGTGCCGAGCGGCGCGAGCACGGGCGCCTTCGAGGCCTACGAGCTCCGCGACGGCGAGCCGGACCGCTACGGCGGCAAGGGCGTCCTGCAGGCGGTCGAGAACGTCCTCGACGTCCTCGGCCCGGCGATCGAGGAACTCGACGCCGCCGACCAGCGGCTCGTCGATGCGGCCCTCATCGAGGCCGACGGCACCGACAACAAGTCGAAGCTCGGCGCGAACGCGATCCTCGGCGTCAGCCTCGCCGTCGCCAAGGCCGCGGCCGACTCCGCCGACCTCCCACTCTTCCGATACCTCGGCGGGCCGAACGCGCACGTGCTGCCCGTCCCGCTGCTCAACGTCATCAACGGCGGCGCGCACGCCGACACGAACGTCGACATCCAGGAGTTCTTCCTCGTCCCGCTCGGCGCCGAGACGTTCTCCGACGGCCTGCGCTGGGGCGTCGAGACGTACCACGCGCTCAAGGGGAAGCTCAAGGCCGCCGGGCTCGCGACGGGCCTCGGCGACGAGGGCGGCTTCGCCCCCGAGCTGCCGAGCAACCGTGCCGCGCTCGACTTCCTCCTCGAGGCGATCGAGGCCGCCGGCTACACCCCCGGCAAGGACATCGCGCTCGGCCTCGACGTCGCGTCGACCGAGTTCTACCGCGACGGCGCCTACGCGTTCGAGGGCAAGCAGCTCTCGGCGGCGGAGCTCACCGCGTACTACGCCGACCTCGTCGCGAACTACCCCCTCGTCACGATCGAGGACCCGCTCGCCGAGGACGACTGGGCGGGCTACGAGACGCTCACCGCCGAGCTCGGCTCGAAGCTCCAGATCGTCGGCGACGATCTCTTCGTGACGAACCCGAAGCGGCTCGCGGACGGCATTGCGCGCGGAGCCGCGAACTCGATCCTCGTCAAGGTCAACCAGATCGGCACGCTCACCGAGACCCTCGACGCCGTCGAGCTGGCACATCGCTCCGGCTACACCGCGATCCTCTCGCACCGCTCGGGTGAGACGGAGGACACGACGATCGCCGATCTCGCGGTCGCCGTCAACGGGGGCCAGATCAAGACGGGCGCGCCGGCCAGGTCGGACCGCGTCGCGAAGTACAACCAGCTGCTGCGCATCGAGGAGGAGCTCGGCGAGGCCGCGGTCTACGCGGGCGCAAGCGCCTTCCCGCGCTTCAAGTCCTGATTGAGGCCAATCCTGGGCCGGTCGCTTGCGGACGTCCAGGCAAGGGCTGATACTCTGGCTCAGCCCGTTCGGGGCGTCACCACGTTGGCGCCGGATCCGAGTGCGCGCACCTGAAGCATGAAACGTCTATTCACGATCGTCGCTGCGGCCGCCCTGGTAGTAGGGGTCAGCCTCCCTGCGGCAGCCATCTCGAAGCCGGATTCGTCAGCTGCGAGCACCCAGGCGACCCCGGGGCTCGCGGCCGACAACGAGCAGGGACTCGACGTCGTCGTCGCCGCGGAGGGGCTCGCGGAGCGCGATCTGTACGCGGCCGAGCCGAAGCCCGTCGTCGAGGTCTCGGCGTCCTATGCGTCCGGCTCGTACTCCGGACCGATTCCCGATGCGTTCCTCGGCATGTTCAACGTCTGGCCGGTTCCGGGTGGCAGCCTCGCCGACGGCTACGGCTACCGCGACGGCGGGGAGTTCCACGGCGGCATCGACGTGCTCGCGCCGGGCGGCTCGCCGATCGTCGCGGTCGGCGCCGGCACGGTCGTCCAGATCAACTACGACGGCGGCTGGGGCCAGTACGTCAAGATCGACCACGGCCAGGGCGTCCAGACGCTCTACGCGCACATGATCGCCGGCTCGCCCACCGTCTCCCCGGGCCAGTTCGTCGAGGCCGGCCAGCTCATCGGCTACGTCGGCGCGACCGGCTATGCG
>DATMFB010000251.1:0-2326 GCA_035556395.1 Microbacteriaceae bacterium | reverse complement strand
AGAGCGCCTCCTTGCAGCCGAGCCGAGCGCCCTGGGTCGCGATCGCGAGGACCTGATCGGGCGACATGTAGGCGGGCTTTCCGAGCTTCGCGAGCTGGCCGGGGGTGTCGAAGAACGTGCAGTAGTGGCAGCGGTCCTGGCACAGCGTCGTCAGCGGGATGAAGACCTTCCGCGAGTACGTGATGATCCCGGGCCGGCCGGCGGCGACGAGCCCGGCATCGCGCAGCGCGGAGGCCTGCGTCAGGAGCGCGTCGAGCTCCGCGCCCCGAGCGCCGAGGAGGACCTCGACTTCATCGACCGTGAGGGTCACGCTTCACCCTAACCGCGAGGGCTGGGGGCATGTTCCGCGTCGCACTCACGAGGGGAATCGTGCGGGACGAGGGCGGCGCGGCCGGATTCGCCCTCGCCTCGGTCGATTTCCCTCGTCGCCCAGCGCGATCCGGCTAGCGATAGCGCGCGACCCGGCGTCCGAGGCGCTCGTCGTAGGTCATCGCCGCGAGCTCGCCGAGCGCGTCGGCGATGATCGCGCCGGTGCGCCGGCAGAACGCGATGGGCTCGTCGGCCGCGTTGTCGAACTCGGGGATGATCGCGTCGACGATGCCCGCGGCGAACAGGTCCGTCGCCGTCATGCCGAGGGAGTCGGCCATCTCGGAGGCTCGCGACGGGTCACGCCAAAGAATCGCGGCAGCGCCCTCGGGCGGCAGCGGCGCGAGCCAGCTGTTTCGCGCGCACAGCACGCGGTCCGCAGGCAGCGATGCGAGCGCGCCGCCGCCCGTGCCGGGACCGAGGAGGACTGAGACGGTGGGCGACGCGAGCTGCATGAGGTCCGCGAGGCTCCGGGCGATCTCCCCGGGCAATCCGCCCTCCTCGGCCTCACGGGACAGCTGGGCCCCGGGCGTGTCGATGATCGACACGAGCGGCAGGCCGAGGTCGCTCGACAGTCGGACGCCGCGCTGCAGCTGCCGCAGCGCGGCCGGTCCGAAGGGCCGGCCCGGTTGGCCTTCGCGCCGGTCGTGCCCGATGACGACGCAGGCCGCATCGCCGAACTTCGCGAGCGCGAGGAGCAGCCCCCGGTCCGCCTCGCCGCGGCCCGTGCCGTTGAGCGTGAGGACGTCGGTCGGGGCGGTGGCGAGGAGGGCGCGCAGCCCGGGTCGTCGCGGGTCGCGCGAGCGCGCGACGGCGTCGGCCGCGGCGACCGGCGCCTGCCGGGGGGACTCGAGGGGCGTCGTCGGCGCGGCCGGGCGGGGGGCCATGAGCACGTCGAGGGCGCGGTGCACGATGCGCGGCAGCGTCCTCGGCGGGACGATCGCGTCGACGAGTCCGTGCGCGTAGAGGTTCTCCGCGGACTGCACGCCATCCGCGAGCCGCTCCCCGGTGAGCGCCTCGAGCGCCCTCGGCCCGAGGAAGCCGAGCAGCGCCCCGGGTTCCGCGACCGTGACATGGCCGAGTGAGCCCCAGGAGGACATGACGCCGCCGGTGGTCGGGTGGCGGAGATAGACGAGGTAGGGCAGCCCGGCGGCCTTGTGTCGTGCGATCGCGGCGGAGATGCCGGCCATCGCGACGAACGCGGCCGTGCCCTCCTGGAGCCGCGTGCCGCCCGAGGCGGGGCCGGCGAGCAGCGGCAGGCGCTCTCGGGTGGCGCGCTCGATCGCCCCGATGAGTCGGGCGGCGGCGTCCCGCCCTATCGATCCGCCGAGGAAGGCGAATTCGCTCGCGACGAACGCCACGCGGTGCGGACCGACGAGTCCCTCTCCGGAGCGCACCGACTCGTCGACGCCCGAGCGCGCGCGCGCGGCGGCGAGCTCCGCCTCGTACGCCTCGGAGCGCGGCCACGGCTCGAACGGCTCGTCCCACGAGGTGAACGATCCGTCCTCGCAGATCAGCTCGAGGAGCGCGCGCGCGCCGAGGTGCTCGCTCATGTGCTGGGCGGGGTGCGGATCCACTCGCGGATGGCGTCGCCGTCGGCGCCGTAGACCGGGGGCGCGTGGTGCGTCGTTCGGGTGGTCTCGGTCTCGGAGCCGTCGTCCGCGTTGAAGAATCGCAGTGGGGGTCCGGGCAGTTCGATGGTGCCGAGCGAGGCGTGGTCGACGTCGATGACGAGTCCCTGCGAGCGCACCTGCGGGGAGGCGTACACCTCGTCGAGCGAGCGCACGATGCCGCAGGGGATCCCGGCGGTCTCGAGTCGGGGGATGAGCTGGTCGGGGGTGAGGTCGGCGAACGCGCGCTCCACGAGTGCGATCGTCTCGTCGCGGCGGGCGACCCGCTCGGGATTCGTCGCGAACCCGTCCAGCGCGGGGTCGATGCCGAACTCGGCGCAGAACCGATG